>NZ_JAVFXA010000008.1:0-174813 GCF_040981195.1 Kocuria oxytropis
CCCGGCCCTCACAACACGCCCTCCGGAACGTCCCCGCGCACCCCGCTGCCCATGCTCATCTGTGAAGGGCCGGAAAACCTGGTTTTGGACTGAGCCGGGGCCTGCGTGGCTGTTCTTGGCCGCTTCATGGGAACTCAAACCAGTTTTGGGCAACTCGGTTGTTCGGTTGAATGGCAGCCTCTCCGCAAGTCAGGCGCAGATGCCCGGAGAACAGTTCTCGGTTCCCAGGCGATGTCTGCAAGTTCTTCAAAGGCTTTGAGCGCAGTCGAGATATGCGTTGCCGAGCGGGCGCCTTCAGAAGCGTTCCTCAGTCGTCACCCCGTTTATGGAGCCTCCGCCCGCCAGGGAGCACTTGGTGTCACTGGTGTAGGACCCATGGACGATAGCCAGGGAGTTCGTCTGCAAAAATTCGATGCAAGGATCTTGCCCCATCCATCCCCGTTACCGTAGTCGACGACGGCCAAGTACCTCCCGAAAGCGTCATTGACCAGACCTTCCCGGTCTTGCGCTGCGAGGTCGGCCTTGAGGGAGAGCGAAGGAGCTCAAAGCAATTGCTGTATCTCAGGCAAAGGGATGCGAGACGGCTCATCAAGCTCGACGGGACTTCCCCACTTCCTTGGTAATGGGACGGTAGACGATGAGCGCTCCGAGTCGAAGATGGAGTCGGCGATTCGTGTTCCACATGTTGGGTCAAAATTGCTGTTCCGTTTTGACCGTACGGATCCGACCTTCGGTACGTTGATCCCATGGAATTGGGCTACGCGCGGGTGTCGACGGCCAAACAGGACCTCGATCGGCAGGTCGATGCCCTCCGACAGGTGGGGATCGCGGCGGAGCGGATCTATGTGGACAAGAAGTCCGGGGCCACGACTGACCGCCCCGGGCTGGCCGCGGCGCTGGCCTACGCCCGGGAGGGGGATGTGATCGTGGTGCACACCCTGGACCGGCTCGGGCGCACCGTGCGCGACACCCTGAACTTGATCCATGACCTCGCCGAACGAGGAGTAGGGGTGCGCAACCTGGCGGACCCGATCAAGGTGGACTCCACCAACCCGAACGACCCGATGGCGCAGCTGGCGGTGGTGCTGCTGGCGCTCTTCGGACAGATGGAACGCACCTACACCCTCGAGCGCGCCGCCCACGCGAGGGCGGTGGCCACCGCCAAGGGCCGGCGGATCGGACGGCCTTCGGTGGTGGATCCGGACAAGCTGGCCTACGCGGTGCATCTGCGCGAGACCGGGCACACGATCGCGGAGATCGTGGCGAAGACCGGGATCACCCGCACCACCCTCTACCGGCATCTGCCGCCCCGGCCGGCCGAGGCGGTGACGGCCGGGCCGATCACCGCCGAGGAGGTCGAGCGAGGCCCGGCGGACTGATCGGACCGCGGCGGTGGTCTCTGGGCGCGAGCCTTGGGTGCACCCTGGTGCTGGGTGCTGGGTGCCGGGGGCCGGGTGCGGGAGACTAGGGGGTATGGACGCATCGTCGCAGCCGCACCCAGACTCCGCCGGTGGTCGGCCTGGCAGCAGTGTGGACGGGGACCTGGCATCCCAGCTCAGTGAGCTGGCCCGGTCTCTGCAGGGTGAGCAGGATTTCGAGGCCACGCTGGCCACGATGGTGACCGCGGTCCTGGACCTGGTCCCCGGGGCGGCGGAGGCCTCGATCTCGGTGGTCGAGGCCCGCACGGCGATCAGCTCCCATGCTCCTTCCTCCGAATTGCCGGCCACCGTGGACCGGTTGCAGGAGGAGACGGGGGAGGGTCCGTGCATGGACGCGGCCTGGGAGGAGCGCATCGTGCGTGTCCCGGACTTCGCCACTGAGGTCCGGTGGTCGGCGCTCGCTCCGGCGGCCGCAGGGGCCGGGGCGCAGTCGATGCTGTGCTTTCAGCTGTGGGTGGAGGCCGACAACCTCGGGGCGCTGAACATCTACGGGTCCATCCCGCACGCCTTCGACGCGGAGTCCGAGGAGGTCGGGTTGTTGGTGGCCGCCCATGCGGCGGTGGCCTTCGCCGACGCCCAGCAGATCAGCGGCCTGAAAGAGGCCCTGGCGACCCGGGATCTGATCGGGCAGGCCAAGGGCATTCTGATGGAGCGTTACAAGATCACCGACCAGCAGGCCTTCCTGCTGCTCACCCGGGTCAGCTCGCTGACCAACACCAAGCTCCGGGCTGTGGCCGAGCACTTGACCTCCACGGGGAGCCTGCCCGGCCAGTCCTGACCCGGCGCCCGGGCCGAGGGTGGCGCCGCCTTTTATCGGTCTGCGTCTTGGAGGTCGTCGAGCAGCCATTCCGCCAGTTGCCCGGCCGGCACCACGACCGTGGCCGCCCGCAGTTGTCGGGCCTCCCCCCGGGGACAGTGTCACCGCGATGGTGTCGGCGGACTCGGTGGCGTGCACCGCTCGGGCGGTGGCGTAGCCGGCGGCCAGGGTCGCACCCCAGGCTGGGTGGTCGTCGTAGCAGGAATGGTCCGGGTCGGGGCTGCTCACCTCCAGCCACCGCGCCGCGGTCAGCCCGTGATGGGCCGGCGGCATCAGGGCCTGGTGCAGCACCCAGGTGACATCGGCCCAGCGGCCTGCGGGTGTGGCCACCATGGGGTAGTAGGTGGCGACCCAGTGGGTGGGGGAGTGCGGGTACAGCTCAACGGCGAATGCTGCGGGAGTGGTGGCGTCCATGCCGGCTTCCTGGTTGCGGGTGATAAATCACGTCGCGAAAGCGGCCAGGGGATTAACCCCACTGCGGACGAAGACGAAACCCAATGGCGATAATCCACGGTAGATCAGACGCGCACACCGATGGAAGCACGCTGACCAATGCGGCCAGGGGCTTCGCTCAGTCCAAGGGATGCGAGGCGTCTCATCGGGCAGGGCAGGGTTCGTCCGAGTCCTTCGTTGAGGACGCCCCTGGATGGCCGGCGTCTGCTGGTGCCGCCCCGAGAAGAGGGGCCGGGGCCCTACAGGCCCTCGGCGATGGCGCGCAGGGCTTCGAGGTGGCCGGTGTAGGCGGTGCGCCCGGCGCCGGTGAGGGACAGCCAGGTGCGGGGGCGTTTGCCGACATAGCCCTTGCGGATCTTCACGTAGCCAGCGGCCTCGAGCTGGGTGGCCTGCTTGGAGAGCACCGAGTCGGAGACCTCCACGGTGTCGCGGATGCGGGCGAACTCGGCCTCGTCGACCTGGGCCAGGGCGGCGACGATGCTCAGGCGCACCGGGGCGTGGATGAGCTCGTCCAGACGGTGCCGGGCGTGCTGTCCTTCGGTGGCACTCACCGGGACCCCCAGCGGATCACGGCCGCCGCGACCAGAGCAGGAACGGCCGCGACGGCGGCCCCGGCGGCGACCATGGGCCAGGTGTTGGGGGAGGTCTGGGCAGAGAGGTTCAGCCACGGCAGCACCACGGTCAGGGTCAGCACGAAGGAAGCCACGATCCCGCCCCGCGACCACACCTTGGCCCGGCGCGGCACAGTGCGCGCCACCCGCTCGATCCACCACACCGTGACCAACCAGGCGACCATGAACACCACGGTCCCGATGGTGTGGCCGACCCAGCCGACCAAGATGTTCTGCGCGGCCATGTACAAGGCCGTGACCACCCCGAACACCGCCGTCGCCCCGGCATGCACCGTACGGTCACGGGAGGTTTCCAGAGTGCGCGCCTGGATGGTGGCCAGCTGCTCACGGGCTTGGTCGGGAGTGAGGTGATGACTCAAGGGATCCTCCTGTGGACGATGCGGCGATGGCACCATCAAAGCAAATACTTTCCAGAATGGCAAGTACGTGTCCAGGGCTGGGTATTGCCGATCGAGACGCAATGCCCTCTAAGCGATGGGATGCGAGACGTCTCGTCCGGAAAGTTTGCGCCCGCATGTTTCCGCGGCTGCGGGTGTCTCGCATCCTTGTACTTTATCCATGCCCCTAGAATTGGATGCTCAACCTTAGTTGCGAGACAGATGAGATGGGATGGGCATGGGCAAGCTGATCGGCTATGCGCGAGTATCTACACGGCAGCAGGACGCAGACCGTCAAGTGTCTGACCTGCTGAGTGCCGGCGTGCGGCGCGATGACATGTATGTCGACAGTGGAGTGTCTGGAGGGCGTACATCACGCCCTCAGTTCGACAAGGCCGTGGCATCCCTCGAAAAAGGCGACACGTTGGTCATCACCACGCTGGACCGTCTGGGGCGGTCAACGCAGAACATGCTGGTCTTCGCCGAGGCGTTGCGCGCGAGAGGCGCTGGATTGCGGGTGCTCAACCTCGGTGGGGGAGACGTGGACACGGCCACCCCGATGGGCTCAATGGTCTTCACCGTAATGGCCGCCCTGGCCCAGATGGAACTGGAGATCAAACGGGAGCGGATCACCGACTCGGTGGCCAAACGCCGGGCCGCCGGCAAGGACCTCGGCGGGCGGCGCCAGACCTTCACCGACTCCCAGATCCGCAACGCCCTGCGCCTGATCGAGTCCGGCGAACCGGCCACTCAAGTCGCGCGGGACCTCGGCATGTCCAGGGCCACGCTCTATAGACGGATCCGGGAGCTGCCGCAAGCGACGACGATCTGAGACCGCCGTTGCCTATGGTCATCGTGATGCATATGCCGCCGCGTTTCCGTTCTACCTGTGATTTCGGCGCGGGGTCTTCCGGTAGTTGTTGTTCTGCGACAACGCAGCCGGGAGGTGAAGCCGTCGGCTCCAACCCAATGACGGCCACGAGGAACGCCCGGCGAGCCGTTATGGCGCTCACTGTAGCGGGGCGCCCCCGACGGCCCGGATGATCCCGGCCAGCGGATCGGCGCACTGGCCGCCGTACGCCTGGCGCACGACGTCGCCGATTACAAGCACGGCGGGCGAGGCGCACCGGGCGGTCGCCGCGTCCGTGATGACGCTGGCGAGATCCGACACGGTGGTGCGCTGCGAGTCACTCCAGCCCCGTTCGACGACGGCGACTGGCGTGGTCGTGTCCATGCCGGCTGCGGACAGACCGGCGACCAGTTGCGGCAGCGTGCCGACGCCCATGAGCACGACGATCGTCCCGCCCAGGCCGGCGAGGTGGCGGTGCTCGGCGTCGGTGAGTGGCGCGTGACCGGAGACCACGGTGAACAGGTGGCTGACGCCGCGGTGCGTCACGGGGATCCCTGCGGCGGCGGGGACGGAGACGGCGCTCGTGACGCCTGGGACGACCGAGACCTCGACTCCCGCCCGCACGCACGCGGCGACTTCCTCGCCGCCGCGGCCGAAGACGAAGGGGTCCCCACCCTTGAGCCGCACCACGTGCTGACCCTCAAGGGCGGCCTCAACCAGGAGGCGCTCGATCTCGTGCTGCGGGACGGCGTGGTGACCGGGGCGTTTGCCGACGTCGACGAGTTCTGCACCCCCGGTCAGCCGCTTCAACCCCCGGTGCGGGCCGAGCCGGTCGTAGAAGACGACATCGGCCTCGCGCAGCGCGTCCAGGGCCCGGGCGGTGAGCAGGTCCTCCGGTCCGGGGCCGCCCCCGACCAGGGTGACCCGCCCGCCGGGTGCTGCGGCGGACTCGCGGATCAGCAGTACGGTGCACGTGCGGCAGTCGGCCACGAGCCGTTCCCACCCGGGGTCGCCGTCCTCGACGAGGGCGACGAGGACCACCCGGCCCAGCAGCACGCTGCGGTAGTCCGCCGGGGTCTGCACGGTCCGCACGGTCGCCCCGGCGCTGCGGTAGCGGCGGACAGCGCGCCGGGCGGCCTCCGGTGCGCCGGCCACCAGGACCGTGGCGCCGGTCAGGTCCATCGCGGGGGCGTTCACAGGGCCCGCTCTGTGCTCTGCTCCGCGACGCGCACGGGGATAGTCGAGCTGATCAGCACGGGTCCGGCGGCACCGCCCGCGGCGATCTCCTCGGCGGTCGCGGGGCGCTCCATGCCGCGCTCCGCGACGTTGACGATGGAGGTGTCCGCCTCCTGCGGGGCGTTGACGAAGGAGCGGAAGCGGCGCAGCCGCTCCGGGTCCTGGAGGGTGGAGGCCCACTCGTCCTGGTAGTGGTCCACGTGGCGGGCCATGGCGGCCTCCAGGTCCTCGGCGATGCCGAGGGTGTCCTGGACAACCACGTCCTCGACGTGCCGTAGACCGCCTTCGAGTTCTTCCTGCCAGTGCGCCGTGCGCTGGAGCCGGTCGGCGGTGCGGATGTAGTACATGAGGTACCGGTCGATGTAGCGGATCAGCGTGCCGTCGTCAAGGTCCTGGGCCAGTAGCTTCCCGTGTACGGGGTTCGCGCCGCCGTTGCCCCCGACGTAGAGGTTCCAGCCGTCGGCGGTCGCGATGACGCCGACGTCCTTGCCTCGGGCCTCGGCGCACTCACGGGCGCAGCCAGAGACGCCCATTTTCAGCTTGTGCGGGGACCGCAGGCCGCGGTAGCGCAGCTCGAGTTGGATGGCCATGGACACCGAGTCCTGCACGCCGAAACGGCACCAGGTGGAACCTACACAGGACTTCACGTTGCGCAGGGCTTTGCCGTAGGCGTGGCCGGACTCGAAGCCTGCCTCTACGAGCTCCTTCCAAATGTCCGGCAGCTGCTCGAGGCGGGCGCCGAACATGTCGATGCGTAGGGCACCGGTGATTTTCGTGTAGAGGTTGTACTTTTCGGCCACGCGCGCGATGACCGCGAGTTTGGCGGGCGTGATCTCGCCCCCGGGAATGCGCGGGACCACGGAGTAGGTGCCGTTCTTCTGCATGTTGGCCAGGGCGCGGTCGTTGGTGTCCTGGAGGGCGCCGAGGCCGGCGTCGAGCACGTACTCGGAGTACTGGGAGGCCAGGATGGAGGCGACCGCGGGCTTGCAGACGTCGCAGCCCCGGCCGGTGCCGAAGCGGGCCAGGATGTCCTCGAAGGAGCGCAGCTGCAGCACGCGCACGGCCTCAAAGAGCTCAGCGCGGGATAGTGCGAAGTGCTCGCACAGCGCCTTGGAAACGGTGATCCCGGACTTGGTGAGCTCGGACTCGAGCAGTTTCTTCAGCACGGGGACGCAGGATCCGCACTGGGTGCCGGCGCGCGTGCAGCCCTTCAGTTCGCTGAGATCCTGGACGGGGTCCTGACCCTCGCACGCGCCGCACCCGTTGATTGCTTCGCGGATGGAAC
Source organism: Kocuria oxytropis (assembly GCF_040981195.1). Lineage (NCBI taxonomy): Bacteria > Bacillati > Actinomycetota > Actinomycetes > Micrococcales > Micrococcaceae > Kocuria > Kocuria oxytropis. The sequence goes on from NZ_JAVFXA010000008.1 coordinate 7,090, forward strand.
CGGCGGCTACGTTGTTGCAGGAGCACAGGACCGCGTCGTCGGGTAGCTCGGTCTCGGGCGTCTCACCGCCGCCGGCCGCGGTGAGGAAGGCCCCGGGCTCGGCGGGCAACTCGCGGCCGAGGAGTGGGCGCAGCGACGTGTACGGCGCGGCGTCGCCCACGAAGATGCCGCCCAACAGCGTGCGGGCATCGTCGGTGACCACAATCTTCTGGTAGACGCCGCGGGCCGGATCGGCGTACACGATCTCGAGTGCGCCTTCGGTTCTCGCGAAGGCGTCGCCGAAGCTGGCCACGTCGACGCCGGAGAGCTTGAGCTTGGTGGCGGTGTCGAAGCCGGGGAAGGAGGCGTCCCCGCCGTGCAGTCGATCGGCGACGATCTCGGCCATGGTGTTGGCGGGAGCCACGAGGCCCAGGCACATGCCGTCGAAGTTCGCCACCTCGCCGATGGCCCACACGTGTTCGACATCGGTGGCGCAGCCCTCGTCGATCACGATGCCACCGCGCTGGCCCATCCGGAACACGGGCTCGGCGTCGGGCCCGGCGGCTTCGTTGACCGTCCGGGCGAGCTCGTCTCGTGGTCGGACACCGATGGCCACCACCACGAGATCCGCGTCGATGAACCGGCCGTCGGCCATCTCGACGCCGGTCACCACCGGCTCGCCGTCCGGTCCCGTCTCGGTGCGGACCTCCTTCGGGAAGACGCCGCCGTGCACGGTCAGGCCCTTGTCGGCCACGAGCCGGCCCATGGCCTGCCCGGCGCCCTCATCCAGCTGGGTGCTCATCAGCCAGGGGGCGCCGTCGATGACGATCGGCTCCGCGCCGAGCTGCTGCAGCCCGGCCGCGGCCTCGAGGCCGAGCAGCCCGCCGCCGATGGTAACGGCGTTGACCACGCGGCCCAGCTTCTCCGTGAGTGCGGCGACCTCCCGGTTGAGGAACCAGACGTCCTCGAGCGTGCGGTAGACGTAGGTGTGCTCGTTGCCGGGGATCGGCAGCCGGGCGGCGTTGGAGCCGGTGGCCAGCACGAGCTCGTCATAGGCGTGGTGGTCGCCGGTCTCGGTGACCACCACGCGGGCTTCGAGGTCCAGGTCCACGGCGCGGGCACCGGTCACGAGGGTGACGTTCTCGTGGTCCCACAGGGAATGCTCGCCCAGGGTCAGGTCCGTGCTCGGATCCGTGAGGGCGCGGCTAAGTCCTACGCGGTCGTAGGGCAGGTGCACCTCCTCGGTCAGGACGGTGATGGAGATGCCTGCCGTGTTCCGGGAGCACATCGATTCGACGAACCGGTGGGCGGCGGGGCCGCCGCCCACGACGACGATTCGGCGGGACGGGTTCTGGTTCATGGCAGGCCTTCGGGTCGGGTGGTCGGTGCCGGAGCGGGCGCCTGGAGTGGTCGGAGCGAGAGGGCAGCAGCCCGTGTTACAGACCGTAGGCGGCGTCGGTTGCTGCCCCGTTGCTCCGATGTTTCGACCGCTTTGACGTTGCCCGAACGCAGCGGAGAGCACCCGTGAGGGGCGAGAAACATGAGTGCAACAACACCGTTCTGCTTCTGGGATCCAGGGGAAACGACGGTTCCGCTGCTCGGGCCTATCACGATGGCGGGCGGAGGCCGTGAATTGCGTTTTACTCTGGCGTTACGGCGCCCGGTCTCCCGCGAAACACGCTGTCCCTAGCGTCGAGCCCGCGACCTGACATCCCCGCAACGAACGAGGTGCTCCATGACCGCCCTGACCCCGCCCGAAGCCACCACCGACGAGACCAGCCTGAACTGGTACCACGTGTGCGGCATCGACGCACTAGAGGTCGGTTGGGGCGAGGCCGCGCTGATCAACGGCCGCCAGGTGGCGCTGCTGCGCCTGTCCGCAACTGAGATCCACGCGGTGGACCAGGCCGACCCCGCCACCGGAGCGCACGTGATGGCCCGCGGCATCGTGGGTTCCCGCACCGAGGCAGCCACGATCGCCTCGCCACTGCACAAGGAGATCTACGTGCTCGAAACGGGCGAGTGCCTCACCGACGCCGGTCTGCGCCTGGGCGTCCACCCGGTGCGGGTCGAGGACGGAAACATCGTCGTTGGGCTGTCCGCGGCATAGTCCGGTGGAGCCCATCTCCACCTATGTGTTTCCGGTCCACGGGTCGATAGGTGCAGACATGGTGGGCGGCCCGGCTGACTATAGGTCGGGGCTGCCCCGGGTTTCCTTGACTCTCTGACCTGTCTGGACATGCCGGGCAGTTTTATGAACGAAGCGGCAGACACACGGAAATGACCTGGGCACGGATATGAGGTCAATGGGTCAGCACGAGGCTGTAGCCGACGTTGCGCACCGTGATAATCAGGTGCTCATGGTCCGCACCCAGCTTGGCACGCAGCCGCCGCACGTGCACGTCCACGGTCCGGGTGCCGCCGTAGTAGTCGTAGCCCCAGACCTCCTTCAGCAGCTGGGCGCGGGTGAGGACTTTCCCGGGGTGCTGGGCCAGGAACTTCAGCAGCTCGAATTCCTTATAGGTCAGGTTCAACGGGGCGCCGTTGACGTGGGCGGAGTAGGCGGCCTCGTCGATGACCACCGAGCCCGCACGGATCCGGGCGTCGTCGTCGGCGAGGTCCGCGGTTCGGGAGGTGGCCAGGCGCAGCCGGGCCTGCACCTCCGCGGGACCGGCGGTGTCGAGCACGACGTCGTCGACCATCCAGTTCGCCGCGACCGCGGTGATTCCCCCTATGGTGAGGACCATCAGCACCGGTGCGTTCAGCCCCTTTGTGGTGAGCAGCTGGGCAAGGTTGCGCGCGGTGATCAGGTCAGTGCGCCCGTCGAGCAGCACGACGTCCGGGGACCGGCCCTCGAGGTTGCCGGAGACGGTGCGGGTCGGGGCCACCGTCACCCGGTGGTTGAGCAGGTCGAGGGCCGGCAGCACCGATGCCGAAGGACCGTCCGCGTCGGTCAGCATCAGAATCTGAAACACTCGTGCTTCTCCACTTCCGGTACACGGCTGAAGCGTCAGGGCATCACCCTCGCCGCCAATCCGGCATCGTTCTCAGGCAGCTGCCGGGGCACTGTCCCGTCCCGGCCTAGAGGATGCGGGCCGTTCCCACAGCGGTCCTTCGTCTGCGTGGGCATCCTAGTAAGACGGCGTGAAGATGTTGTAACAGCTTCGACGGTTCGCATCCTTTGCGTGACGGGCGTCTTTGGTCTTGGGACGGGCAAGGTCGTTGAGCATCCCGACCCGGACCTGTTGCAGCCCTTGGTGCGCTCGACGGTCCGAAGGACCCCCAGGTCTACGCCAGCGTGGTGGCCGCCGGGGATGTAAACGCCCCCCGCAAAGCAGCTCGGACGCTGTGGTTGCCGAACCAGAAGCAGATCCATTTCACCGATGCGAGGGATGACCGGCGCAAGAAGCAGCTCAAGGACTTCGCCCGCCTGGACGTCGCGGTGTCCGTGTACGTGGCCAGGGGACTCCAGGACAAAGAGGCTCGACCGCTGCGTCGCCCCCGCTTTACATATGGCCGGCTACCGGCCACCATGCTGCGGGAGTTCTCGAGGGTCATCTGAGTCCGTCTTTCCTATGGGCATCATGATGCGTCTAGCGTGCACCGGCTTCAGTTGAGCGATGCGGATGGGCGCCTCACGGTCACGGAGCTTGAGGCGCGGTCATCCGGGATGATGACTTGGTCGTGTGAGGGGTTCCGGAGAACGCCGGTGCGTTCACCGCTCTACCGGGCTGGGAGTTTCTTCGGCGAGGGCCTTCAGGTTCAGCAGCTGCCGTCTGGCCATTACGAGGTCACCGACGGACAGTGCTGGCGCGAGCAGAGGGTTGATGTCCGCGACGACCTTCAGGAGCAGCCGCGTGGTCTCGGGTTCTCTGGGCACCAGCAGGTAGGACATGTACGCCCAGAGGATCTTTCCGGTCAGGTGACGTCCACGTTCGACGGCGACGATGCGACCCCTCTCGCGGTGCCCGGCAGTGGTGTACGTGTCGCCGACTCTTGGCTCAGGCAGGTGGAGGAGTTTGCGCGGTGACCGACGACCGAGGTTGTCGATCCAGTCGTAGGAGTACGGCGCGACCCGGACCTGTGTCAGCCATGGCCAGAGTTGTTCTGGCTCCGCCTGGACGGTGACGCCGCGCCATACCTGGAGTGCGGGTGCGGGAAGGAACGCGTCGCACGGGTAGCGCAGCGCGATCTCGCTGTCGGACACTCCCCAGCGGGCCCCGATCATGACTCGTCCGCTGTCTGGTGGGTGGCCATCCCCACTCCTTCGAGACGCTCCTCCGGCGGATGACCCGGGCTCCGGTGTCCGAGTCGCCCGCGGGTGGCGATGACGACGAGCAGACCGAGCAGGAACATCGCTATGAGGTGCGCCATGGTCACGTTCGTGTCGTGCGGGTACAGGTTGCGCAGGTAGCCGGCGTTGAACCCGTCGCCGCCGGTCGTGGCGTTGCCGGCGGCGTGGAGGAGCCCGACCAGGAAAAGGCTTCCGGTGCGGTTGTAGGCCCACCCGAGCGCGAACCGGAACGGCACCGCGAGGGCTGCCAGCAGGACCAGCATCACTACACCCGCCATCAGGGAATGGCCGGCGACAAGGGAGCTGTGCTGCAGCGCGAACAGCGGTGCCACGGTGAGGGCGGCCAGCAGGGCGCCTTGCCGGTCCTGCAGTCTGGCTTGGACGAAGCCCGTCCAGGCGACCTCCTCCCACCAGTTGATCAGCACGAAGGAGACCAGCAACGGCAGGAGGAAGTGCGCCCCGAGCCCGGTCAGCAGGAATCCGGCGGACCGCTCCGCCGGCGTACCGCCGATCAGTACGCCGATGGTCAGGGTCAGCGCCGGCACCAGGATGAGGGCCGCCGCATACCACGCCGGGCCGAGGCGCACGGCCACCGCCCGTCGCCACAGGGCGCGCAGCCCGTCGCGTCCGTCGGTGATCCAGGTGATGAGCAAGGCGGGCAACAGCAGGCCGATGAGGGTACTGACCAGCACCGATCCCGGCAACCACCAACCCCGGTCCGCGAGCCCGGTCAGCACCACCGACCAGGGCAGGACCTGCCCCACGGTGTAGGCCCAGAGAAGGAACGACACCAGGGGGCGTCGGCGGACGAACCGGACGACCGCCCCACCGTCCGGAGGGACCGCTGCCGGGCCCTCGCGCAGGGGTGCCGTGGACATGTCTGCTCCTGTCAGGAGAAGGAGTGCTGGAGACCCGCAACGCGATGAGTCTCGCGTACGCCGACGGCGTACGGGGTCGGCCACAGATCGAACGCCTTCGTGGTCGCTGTTCCGTCGACGACGAACGGCTGCTCGAACTGGTAGAGCAGCTCGACGCCGGTGCGGGCGAGCGGCACGACGGTGCCGATTGCGCGCAGGTGCCAGCCGCGGACAGCTGTCAAGGCGTTCCGCCGGCCCGCTGCGCGAGCGGCCAACGCGACCAACGCGCGCCCAGTGGTCGGTTCCGGATGGGGGACGTGCCAGGTCGCGCAGTCCGAGGTGTCCTCCCGACCCACCGTGGCGATGGTACGAGCGAAGTCCTCGATGTACGTCGGCGTGATCGGCAGGTCGGGTTTGCCGAACCAGAATGCGCGACCCCCGGGCCCAGGGGCGTTGAACACGTTGCCGGCGATCATCGAGCGCACTCCGGGCCCGTACAGCTCCCCGGCCCGGACGAGGGACAGCCGGATGCGCCCCGCAGCCGCCGCGTGCTGCAGGCGCTCCGCCAGCCACGCGCGCAGCACCCCCAGAGAGCTGACCGGCCGGTAGGGCAGATCCGAGGTCATCGGCCCACCGACCCGCCCGTACATCCAGGTGTCATCGGCGAAGACCACCCGGGCGCCGGCCGCCTCCGCAGCGCTCACGACGGCGTCCGTGAGCGAGGGAAAGTCCTGGCGCCACCGGCTGATCGGTGGCATCGCGCAGTGATAGATCACCGAGGCGCCGGCCGTCGCCGCCACCAGGGCCGCCGGATCAGCCGCGTCGGCAGCACCAAGCTCCGCCTGCGGGTGACCGATCGAGCGGCCGTCCCGCGTGAGTGCCCGCACCTCGCATCCGGCCGCGAGGAGGTGGGCGACGACGCGTCGTCCGGTCACTCCGGCCGCCCCGACCACCACATGGAGTGGTTGTCCAGACATCGGTGTCCCCCTTTTTGTGCTACACATGTAGCAGTACATGTGTAGTGGATACGCTACAGCCGTAGTGTGGAAAGTGGAAGGGGCGTGAATCCGATGCCCGTCAAGACCGACCGGCCGCGACTGCTGTCCGACGCCGCGATCGGCGTGATCGCGAGCACCGGGATGCGGGCGCTCACCCACCGGGCGGTGGACGCCGCCGCCGGGGTTCCGTACGGAACGACCTCGTACCACTTCCGGACCCGCCGCGACCTATTGCGAGGCGTGCTCTCGCGGATCGCGGAGATCAACCACGAGCGGCTGTCCCGGGTGCCGGGTCCACCCATCGAGGCCGTTGACGTGCCCGCCACGCGGACCGACCGGCTCGCGGAGGCCGATCAGCTGGCCCAACGGATCGCGGTGTTCGTCGATGGTCAGATCACCCAGCAGCGGGAACACACCCTGGCCCGGATGGCCTGCGAGATCGAGGTCGCCTCAGATCCGGACCTGCGCGAGATCCTGCATGCTGGAGATGCCTTCCGGAGGATGGCGATCGTTGCCCTCACCCGACTCGGCGCCGGTGACCCGCCGCGACAGGCCGACGGCCTGGTCGCCCTGATCGACGGGCTGCAGTTCGATCGGCTCGTGGGGGTGGGCTCGATGTCAGCAGCCGCGCCGGGAACGCCGCAGTCCCAGGCCGAGATCGCCGCGGTGGTGCGCAGCTACCTGACTGGGTTGGTGCCCGGTTCGGGTGATGTTCGTTGAAATCCTGACTGTCCGGCTCTCGTGGCGAATCGCCCCATACAGCCCTTCCGCACTCGTGGTGCGTGACGGTGCGGATCGGCTGAAAGTGGCATGCTGAACCCCATGAAGCACGGGGCTCGAGTGAGGCAGTGGACCGCCGTGGGCGGGCCCCCGTGGCCGCCGCAGTGCTGGGCAACGCCTTCATCGGCAAGGAGGCCATGGGCTGGTTCCGTCAGCTGAAGGCTCCGCGGATGCAACTGCCGCTGCCCGCCTTCGGTGTCGTCGGGGCGATCTACTACCTTGAGCTCGGCGCCGTACTGTATCGCGCCCACCGCAACGACGACCGGCGCGTTCGGCGGCTCGCCCTCCTCGTGCTCGCCGGTAACGAGCTGTGGAATGTGTCGTTCTTCGGACGGCGCGATCCTCGCGCCGGGTTCTTCGGGATCGTCGCGTTCTTGGTGCCACTTCTGGCGCTGCAGAAGGCCGTGGCCTCAGACCGTCCCTCTGTCCTCGCCCTGACCCCGTACACCTTGTGGGTCATCGGCTACGACCTGCCCTGGACGTACAGCCTGTGGCGACTGAATCGTGTTACCGAGCGTTGACCGGGCGGCCCTGCTCATCAGCTGCGCCCGTCGCGCGCCGACCGCGACGCGCAACCGCGCGACCATGTTGTACACCGTGGACTCGGCCACCTGCGCCCCTTCCTCCTGGAGCAGCCGCTGCAAGACCCTGCGGGCGGTGTGCCGCTGCTTGCGCGGCACCTTTAGGTCCTCGGTGATCATCGGCGCCTGTGCTCGGGTGCCTGACGAACCTGAGGGACCGCGTGAGCCGGCCCCGCGCGCACGGGACTGCCGCGCCGATAGGTGACAGGGGTGGAGTTTCATGCCGCGAAAATCACCACGGAGAGAACTGCCGCGCCCTCAAATGACATCTGATCCCGCTCCAGTGTCCTTCCGCTTTACATATGGCCGGTCAAAGGCGGGTTTCCTCACCACCAGCGACATCGGCAAGCAACAGCGGTTGAGGAGGTAGGGCTTCGAATCCGCCTCGAGTCATGGCCTGGGGACGAACCGGGGTTTGTCGCTCTAGCGGTGGACGAGGCTTCTCTATGGTTTTCGGGCCGTTGCAGAGGTGGGATGCGCGTAGCGAACCGTGGATTGAAGACCGCCTCGGAACCTCCATCTTCCGTTCTGGACAAGGCCCGGATATGATTTGGGCAAATGCCCAAGGCGATTGCCCAATCTAAGGTGGAGGAGATGGGTTCGCTGACGTCGGCTGAGCGCGGGGTCGAGGTCCGTCGGCGGCTGCTTGCGGCCGCCGCGGAGCTGATCCCCCTGGTGGGCTGGCGCGGGGTGAGCACCCGGGTCGTAGCACAGAAGGCCGGTGTGGCCCCGGGGCTGGTGCACTACCACTTCGACTCGGTGCAGTCGCTTCTCCGGCAGGCTGTCCTCGAGGTGATGGGGGAGGTGCTGGCTGCGGTCCCGCCCGTGCTCTCAGGAGCAGAATCTGGGGAAGAGGCGCTGGGGCAACTGCTCGCGTCCTTCGACGACTTCGACGGGACGGACTCCACGTCTCTGCTGTTCCTCGAGGCCTACCTGGCGGCGACCCGGGACTCCCAGCTGCGGGCGGAGCTCAGCGGCCTGCTCGACGAGGTGCGCGTTGCCCTGGCTGCATGGCTCGACGCCCAGGGCACACCGGCGCCCGCCGCGACGGCCGCCGTGCTGGTAGCAGCGCTGGACGGTGTGATGCTGCACCGCGCTTTGCAGCCGGCGATGACCACGGGGGAGATCGGGCCCGTGCTGCGCCGGTTGCTGGGTGACCCCGGGAGCGGCACGCAGGAGAAGGATCGGAGCGAGCGACGATGAGAGCACTGATCTGCGGAGCCGGTATCGCCGGTCTCGCGCTGGCGCAGCGGCTGACCGCCCACGGGTGGGCGGTCACCGTCGTGGAGCGAACGCCGCGTCCCCGGGAGCAGGGGTACATGATCGACTTCTTCGGCCTGGGCTACGACGCGGCCGAGGCGATGGGTCTGCTTCCGCGGCTGCGCGAGCTCGCCTATCCGATCGAGGAGGTGACTTACGTCGATGCGGCGGGACGGCCCCGCGCACGCATTGACTACGTGCGCGGGGCCCGGCTGGCCGGGGGGCGGCTGCTGACTCTGATGCGGCCCGATCTAGAACGGGTACTGCGTGAGCAGGTCGCCCCGGTGGCCGAGCTGCGGTTCGGGTGCACGGTCGCGTCCCTGGAGCCCCGGCCGGACAGCGTCCGCGTGGTCCTGACCGACAGCACTGTCATGGAGGTTGATCTGCTGGTCGGCGCGGATGGCATTCACTCCTCGATCCGTCAGATGGTCTTCGGGGACGAAACGCGGTTCTTGCGCTATCTGGGCATCCATACGGCGGCCTACGTCTTTGAGGACCCGTTGATCCGGCGGCGCATCGGCAACCGGTACGCCCTGACCGACACGGTCGACCGCGCGATGGGCTTCTACGGGTTGCGTGACGGACGAGTCGCCGCCTTCGCCGTTCACCGCGACCCGGTACCGGCGATCCCAGCGGACACCCGCGCCGCGGTGCGACACTCCTACTCCTCACTCGGCTGGGTCGTACCCCAAGCGCTGGAGAGCTGCCCGCCTCCGAGCGAGCTGTACTACGACCTGGTCGCCCAGGTCGAGGTGCCACGGTGGCATCGCGGCCGCGTCGTCCTGCTCGGCGATGCCTGCCAGGCCGTCTCCCTGCTCGCCGGCCAGGGCGCCTCACTGGCGGTCGCCGGCGCCTATGTCCTCGGCGAGCTGCTGATGACCGAGAGCTCAGTCGAAGACGCCTTAACCCGCTACGAGCAGGCCTGGAAGCCGGTCGTCCAGGCGAAGCAGGAAGCCGGCCGCCGCAGCGCCCAGTGGTTCCTGCCCGCCTCACGGGCGCGGCTGTGGCTGCGTCGCGCCTCGCTGACTCTGGCCGCCCTGCCCGGCTGGGACAAGATCATCGGCGCCAGCCTGGTGGGCAAGACACCTCAGTCCCTGACAGAGCTCGGCGCGAGCGAGGGGGCTGGTGTACGGGTGGGTGAGATCTGATCTGGCTTGCCCGTAGGACGGGCGTAGTCGAGGTCCGAGGGGTGGCTGCGCAGTCTTCGCTTCGTCCAGGTACACCGGATGCAGGGGCGGCTGGTTCGTAGTGCTTTACATATGGCTGATTAGCGGCAGACCGTGCTGCAGTAGGGGTTCCTTTCCGGACGGAGCACCTGCTTGGCGTGGTGCTCAACCGGCCCTCGGTGTGGCCTGACCGATGATTTCTGCGCGCCGTGCTGGTGTGTGCGCCGAATACCGACTCACGGGAGGCTGGCACGATGCGGAAACTGAGCTTTGGCATGAACATGAGCCTGGACGGCTACATCGCCGCGCCCGGCGACGACCTCGGCTGGAGCGTGCCGAGCGACGAACTGTGCCAGTGATGGTCCGACCGGGTGGACGCCACGGGCCTGGCGCTGTACGGGCGCCGGCTGTGGGAGACGATGAGCTCCCACTGGCCGACCGCCGGTCAGCAGCCCGGTGCCACACCGGCGGCGATCGAGTTCGCCGGCCGCTGGCGTGAGATGCCGAAGGTGGTGTTCTCCTCCACGACCAGCACGGTCGAAGGGAACACCCGTGTAGGCACCGGTGATGCGGTCACCGAGCTCACCAGGCTCACGGCCGGCGACGGGGGTCCTATGGATATCGGCAGTGCCACCCTGGCGGCGGCGGCCATGCGGGCCGGGCTGATCGACGAGTACGCGATCGTCACCCATCCGGTCCTGGTGGGCGGGGGCACCCCGTTCTTCACGGCCCTGGAGCACTGGGTGCACCTGAGCCTGGTGGAGACCCGGACCTTCCCCGACGGCGTGGTGCTGAGCAGGTACGAGACCAGGCCCTGAGCACCTGACGGCGGATCAGTGCGGGCTTGCGACCACCCGAGGATCGCATGGCGCGGTCTTCCGAGACGATCGTAACGTCCCTGCCGGATCCGCGACCGTACCTACCCCGCCGGTACTGCGGCCGGTCAGCTCCAAGGCAGCGCCCGGGTACATCTGGGCGACGATCGCCCTACGCATTCCCCTGCGCTCGTGTGGCGTTCGCGATGATCGCCGCTTGCAGCCACTCGGCCGCTCCCGGGCAGGTATGCTCCTCGATGCCGGCGCGGAACCGTGGGTCCTTGACATACAGCTCGCTCTTTTGCACGTGGAAGGCGTGATCCATCACGTAGAACCAGCGGCTGATGTGCAGCCGTTGCTCCTCGGCCACGTCCATAGCCTCGTCGCTCGTCGGCGGCACCCCGGCATCCATGAGTTCAAGGATGCGACGCTCGATTGCCGCGTTGCTGGCGTTGATCTGCCCCCAGTCCTCCTTGGTGTACGTGGACACTTTGCGGGCCGACTCCTCATAGGCGGCGGTATCACCCCAACGTGATTCCACCTCGTCCAGGAGCTCGTCTTCTCTGTCAGCAAACGCGCCCCACTGCTCCCGCTTGTCCGCTTCGGACATCGGGGAGTGCATCCTTCTTTTGCTCATGGAATCGACCTTAAAGATTGATGTCGTGTCAATATCTGGCAATCGGACGAATTGAATCGCCCCGAGTTTTGTGGAGGCCCACACCACCTGTCCGGGAAAGCGGGACCAGGGCAGTGGGGCCTGCTGGAGGGAATGTGTGCCCGGTATGCGGTGCCGTGGTCTCGTCCGGATGCCTGGGCTTGGGAACGCGGCCGTTGGATAGACGATGGGTGCGCCCGCCTCTGATCTGGTTTGGGCGCAGGCGGCCCCGGATCGGAGCAAGGGACGCTACTTGGCAGGTGACCCGACGAGTCTGGCTGAGCTGCTGCAGTGATGCAGGGTCGAGCGTGCTCCGTCTGGTGTGCAGGGTGGTGATCCGTGCGGGCAGGTGCTGACGGTTTCTGGCGCCCAGCTCGGTCGAAATGCCTTGGCGCGTTTCTCGATGCCGAGCCTGCCGCGTTCCTCCAGCTGACTGTGCGGGGCGACTCTGACCGATTGCTTGCCCATGACCGCGGGTGTTTCGAAGCCCCGTGCACGTCACGGCCGGATCCGTAGGACGTCGACGAGATGAGGGGTGTCGACCAAGGTGTGAGGGGCGAAGGCGTGGTACGCCCAGACATGGACCCACGCGTTGCCGGTGCGCAGGGTCAGGAAAGTCTTGATCATGCCGGGGCCGAGGTAGGTGAACAGCAGGAAGGTCAAGGACAACGCGGTTGCATGTGGGCTGGTGAACACTGTCCAGGCGTCCCAGATGTGGAGGCCGGCGTAGGTGAGGCCGCCGAGGATCACCGTGGAGGTCGTCGAGCCGGTGAGTTTGAGGTAGCGGGGTACGAGGATGGCATAGATGAAGATCATGGCGGGCAACACCGCGCCGCCGAGGTAGAGGAGGAAGGTGAGGGTTGCGCCGAGCAGGAGTTGACGGGGCGGCAGAGCGAAGGTCTCCGGTTCCAGAGCCAGCAACTGAAGGACGGTTTCCAGCAGAAGGATGACGGCGATGACCAGGAGATCGTTCCGGCGGTCCTCTGAGCACAAGCCCAGGTCCCGGGCGGTGTAGCGGCGGCGGAACCACGCGAGGGGCAGGATCGCGTAGACGAGAAGGTTGTAACCAGACCAGACGAGAACCTCGCCGGTCTCCAGGTGGGCGTGGGTGCCAAAGATTGTGCCTGCCAGGTGCAGACCGAAGGGGTGCCAGCCGAAGGCCTTGGCGAGGAGGTAACCGCCGGTGAGACCCAGGATGCCGTAGCCCAGCAGCAGCAGCGTCTCACGCAGTGCGCGAGCACGCTCCGGGGCCCGGGCGGCGATGTCAGGAGGCTTGCGTCGCCGGGTGAGGAGGTGGACCACGCCCATGAGCACCAAGACTTCAAGGAGCGCCAGGTTGACCTCGAGAAGGTGATCGTTCAGCGACCGGCCTGCCCGCGCCGGCCAGTGGAAAGGAAGCGTGTCCCCGCCGGCGAGAGCAACCCAGCCGTTGGCGAGAGCCCATCCTGCGGCGGCAACCCAGAGACTCCGTCGTCGCAGCTGGGGCCACCGGTGTGCACGCGGCGGAGCCGATGGCCCCGATCGCGTCAGGCCGGGGCGGGGTGCAGAGGCGCTTGACGCTGGCTGGTGGTCGGTCTTCACAGCACTCCCTCAGCTGAAATAGCACGACTGTGCTATCTAAGTTAGCACGGCTGTGCTATGAAAGGTAGATGCCGATCGTGGTGGATCCCGAGGAGCGTCGTAGAGACCTGGCCGAGGCGGTCTGGCGGGTGGTCCGGCGTGACGGGCTCGAGCGCGCCTCGGTCCGGGAGGTCGCCCGGGAGGCGGGGGTGTCGATGGGTTCGCTCCGGCACTACTTCGGTTCGCAGTCCGAGCTGTTGATCTTCGCCATGCGCATGGTGATCGAGCGCATCGAGGAACGAGTGGCCTCGTTGCCGCGCTCGGAAGACCCGCGGCAGGACGCGGAAAGGGTGCTCTCGGAGTTGTTGCCGTTGGATCATCAGCGTCAGATGGAGAACGAGGTGTGGTTGGCGTTCACGGCTCGCTCCCTTGTCGACCCGGCTCTGCGCGCCTTGCGCGACGAGGCCTACGACGCCCTGCGTGCTGCCTGCCGGCGGTGGATCTCCCGTCTTCTTCCGCCCGGGAGGTCGGAGCTGGAGGTGGAGACGGATCGGCTCTTCGCGCTTCTGGACGGTCTGGCGGTCCATGCCGCGATGCGGCCTGTCGAAGCCTCCCCGGAGCGATTGTTGGCCGTCCTCAACTACCACCTGGATGGGGTCACCGCGGCCTGAGTCGACTGACATGCCCAGGGTCCGGCCCACCCCGATGTCGAGCAACACAGCCTTGCTCAGCCTGGTGTAAAGGACTCATGTGCGGTGCGGAAAGTGGCCTTTGCTCTCCACGAGCCGCTCCACGCCGTCGAGGATCATGCGCAGTCCGAAGGCGTAAGCCCGTTCCGCGTCCACTGCTGACTCGTACTCCTGTCCCACTGCATTTCCGATGCGGGAGGCGTTGGGGAAGCGTTCGGGAGTGATGAGAGCGGCCAGCAGAGGGCCACCGATGGTCCACCACTCGCGGTCATCACGCCCGGTGGCTCGCGCGGTCTCGTCAACACTCAACGACAGCCGTGCGGCGGATTTCACATGGTTGAGCACCAGGGTGAGCACCTGGTCGACCTCCACCTCGCTGAGCCCGAGGCCCATGAGGGGGTGCAATTCGGTGTCGTATTTCACCGTGGTGCCCGGCCCCAGGGGAGGTCGGGTGACATCGATGCCCAGAAGCCAGCGATGCTGGGCCAGAAGGTTCCAGTTGTGCTCGGCAACGGCCTCGAGCGACCGTCGCCAGCCCGACTCCAACGGGATGACGTCGGCTGACTCGTAGAGCGTGCCGTGGACGTGGTCGACCATCAGGTCGATCAGTTCGGCCTTGCCGGGAACTTGTGCGTAGAGGGTCATGACTCCCACGCCGAGCCGATCGGCGATCTTTCGCATGGAGAGCTTGTCGATCCCGATCTCGGCGGCCACGGTGATCGCAGCCTCCACGACCGCATCGAGCGTGAGCCCGGATCGCCCCGTCTTCGGGTTCGTCCGCCACAGCAGCGCGATGCTCTGCAACGGATCGCCAGTGCCAGTGTGCTCGGCCACCTCGGTCACCTCCTGTGGTCTTGGGGAATGATTCCCATCCACCGTACGTTACCGTACACTGTACGGAACGTTGTACGAGTGAGGGGTGGTTGGCGTTGTCAGCGATCGAAGCGGAGCACATCAGGAAGACGTACACGTCGAAGAGCGGTGAGGTGGGGTTGCGTGATCTGAGTCTGCATGTCGCGGCGGGGCAGGTGCTGGCGCTGCTGGGGCCCAATGGGGCGGGGAAGACGACGGTGGTGCGGGGGTTGTCCACCCTGCTGGAGTTCGATCGCGGCAGCGTCCGGATCGCCGGCTATGACGTGCGCCGGGACGCGGCCAAGGTGCGCGAGAGAATCGGTCTGATTGGGCAGTACGCGGCGGTGGACGAGCAGCTGACAGGATTCCAGAACCTGCGGTTCTTCGCCCGCCTGCATGGTCTGGGGCCTCGAGCCTCAGCGGACCGTGCAGGGGATCTGCTGGAGCAGTTCGGCCTCAGTGAGGCGCAGCACCGGGCGGTGCGCGGTTACTCCGGCGGGATGCGCCGGCGGCTCGACCTCGCGGCAAGCCTGATTGTCCCGCCACAGGTTCTCTTCGTGGACGAGCCCACCACGGGACTCGATCCTGCGGCGCGCCGGGAGCTGTGGGCGAGTCTGCGTGAGCTCGTCCGCGACGGGACGAGCATTCTCCTGACTACCCAGTATCTGGAAGAGGCCGACGAACTGGCCGATGAAGTCGTGCTCCTCGCCCGTGGGGTCGCCGTGGCACAAGGTTCACCGGAGGACCTCAAGAGCATGGTCGGACCACCCCTCATCCGGCTCCGGTTCTCCAGCAGCGCCGACGCTGCTCTGGCGCTGAGCGCGCTGCGGGGCATCGAGGACGGGGCTGAAATGGACCCCTCTGGCTCGGTGGTGACCGTTCCCGGTGCATCGCATGAGGCGTTGGCCCGCACTCTCGACGCATTGGCCTCGATCGGCGTCACTGCCAGCGAAGTGACCTTGCGCAAACCGTCCTTGGACGACGTGTTCCTGACCCTGACCGAAGACGCCCCTGCTACCGAGGAGTCCGCGTGACCACGATGACCCCCGCCATTTCTGCGCCCAGTCTGCTCACGGCGTCCTGGATCATCGCAGGCCGTACCATCAGCTCCTGGCGTCAGCAGATCGGTGCTGTGACGACCGTCTGGCTCTTCCCGGTCTTCACCACGTTGCTGTTCCTCGGTTTGTTCGGTGGTGCCCTCGAGGTGCCGGTCGGATTAAGCTACATCGACTTCTTGATACCGGGGATGTTCGCCGTCACCATGCTCTTCGGGCTGGAGGTCACCACGCTGTCGGCCGCTGCTGACGCCACCCGCGGCATCAACGACCGGATGCGGTCCTTCCCGATCAACAGCACGGCCATCGTGCTGGGGCGGGCCATCGCCGATCTGCTCAGCTCTTTGATCAGCCTGGCGCTGATGGCCGGCTTCGCCCTGGCCCTCGGTTGGCGACCCGCCCTGGATGCCGCCAACATCGCCCTCGCCGTTGGTCTGCTTCTCGCGCTGCGGTTCGCGCTGCTGTGGATCGGGATCTTCGTCGGCTACGGCGCGACATCGGTGGAGTCGGTGGCTTACGTCCAGATCCTCACCTGGCCCATCGCGTTCCTCTCCAGCGTGTTCGTCAACCCCGCGACCATGCCCGGCTGGCTCGGCACACTGGCCGAGGCGAACCCGATCTCCGCGACTGCGACAACTGTTCGCGAGCTCCTGGGCAGCACATCATGGCCCACCCAGGGCTTCGCCGGTGACCACGCGCTGACCTTGGCGGTGCTGTGGCCACTGCTTCTCACCGCGGTATACCTGCCGCTTGCCGCTCGACGATTCCGCCGCGGAGGCAAATGACCGACCTGATGCACTGATCCATGAAACCGCGAGCAGAGCCAGCGGCTCCGCCCGCACCCACTCGGACGATGGAGACGACCATGCCCGACAACATGCATCATGACAAGACCGCCGCAGACGACCGCAAAGAATTCCAAGCACTGCTCGACGACTGGGCGGCGGCGATCGTAGCCAACGACGCCGACCGTATCGCGAGCTTCGCCGAACCGGACTGGGAACTGGTCACCCCGGAGAGCGGCCCAGTGCCCCTCGACCGGTTCCTCGACGCGGTCCGCAGCGGCAACCTGACCCACTCCGACATGACCTTCGACGTGCTGTCGGTGCGCCGCCACGGTGCACTGACCAGCGTGGTCGCCCACGGCACCAACCACGGACAGTGGAACGGCGCGCCGTTTCGCGCCGATGAGTGGGTGACCGAGATCTTCGTCCGTCGTGACGGCCGCTGGAGCTGCGCTCTGTCAGCGTTGACCCCTAATACCGCCGGCCGAGCAGCTGATGTGTGACCAGCCTCCCGCGGCGGGCGTCGTGGAACCATCGCCGCCCCCACGATGCACCCCGGAGAGCCAGGCCCGGCCCGTCGACACCAGAAGTATCGTCGTGGCATTGATCTCGACACACCAGGCATAGGCCCAACACGGCCTCCACGATGGGGCTATGAAACCGGCCAGCCTCATGCCTCCGCCACGGACAGTGCGGACGGAAGGAACGCACGATCACCAAGGTGGCGGCAGCGCGGTCCATGGGTGACCAGGACGAGGCTCTGGCGTTCTACCGGGACACCCGGGGCCTCGACGTCGTGACGGACACCGACATGGGCTGGGGTACACGACGGATCGAGGCCATGCCCCACAGCGCCCAGAGGTCGATCGCGCTGTCTGCGGCCGTGGCCTTCGACAAGGTCCCGGCGCGGGCGCCTGTCTGGCCTTCCCCGCTGGCGAGCTCGCGGCGACCGTGGCGGAGCTGCGCTCCAGCGGCGCGACGGTATTGGACCCTGTCAGCGAGCCGTGGAAGACGTCTGCGACGGCCCGATGCGACGGGCGGACACCAGCTACAGGTCCACGAACGTCCGAGCCGATGACCGCCGTGGCGCTGCTGCCGAGGAGAACGTGACCGGCGGCCGGGCAGTTGACTCGGCGAAGAACCTTTCTATGGTTCTCGCCGATCACCGTCCACTTCAGGGAGTCAAGATCGGCCACCGGGGAGGCTCAAATCCCGGTGTGCGAGGGTGGCAGCTGAACGCTGCGCCGCAACGGGACCGGCTACCGGCACTCATCACCGGAGGCCCCGGCATCGAGCCGGAGCAGCGCCCGTACGTTCTCACCGTCGCCAGCTGGCATGAGGGTGAAGCCCAGACGGCGTAGCACGGCCAGGGCACCCGCGTTGGAGACGGTGGTGTCCGCCTGCACCTCAGATGCCCCTAGGGAAACGGCTTGACGCAGAGCCGCGGCCAAGGCCGTTCGCCCAATGCCACGACCCCGGACGCCACGAGTCACCCAAATGCCCATTTCCAAGACACCATGCTCATCAGTGTGCTTGAGACGCACGGAACCTACGACCAACTCGTCGGCAACCACAGCCCAGGTGGCCTCTCCGGCCGGCCCACCGAGCCCGGCGCGACGGACACGGTGGAAGTCACACAGCCACGCGACTCGCTCCGATGTCCATGCTCGGCCGGCGGTCAGAGGCGGCGTCACCTCATCCGCCTCAGTATCAGTGGTCGCGGCACGGACCAGCTGCGCCAGTACGGTGTCATCCACGGCGACCAGCACAACAGAGGAGGCTTCTTCCCCAGTCACGACAATAATTCTACGCAACGCACCTCGATGCCGTGCCCGATCCGAGAGCTGCGTCCTACTGCACGACCCTTGACTAGAACGTCCGCGAAGAGAAGTGCCCACGGTCTGCATGAGGCGCGAGACGCGGTTCCTGCCGACTGGCGGGCGGATATTGGTGGAACGGCAAGCTCAGCGCCGCCGTCCGTAGGCTTTGGTGGTCTGGACGACGACGATCAGCAGCACGAGCAGCAGCCCGGCGCTGGCGGCCGGAACCACGTCGATGGGCATGGTGTAGGCCATGGCGACCCGCGCGGCGGCACCGATCAGGAAGGCAGTCCCCCAACCGGCGGTCATCGCCTGGAAGAGCCGGCGGAACACCGCGTTGTGCTCCCAGTCGTGCTTCCAGCGGGCGGCGGCTTCATCGGGCATCAGCGCTACGGTGGCCTCGAACAGTACGGGTTTGCCGCCGGCGAGGCTGGCCAGCAGCCAGATGCCGAGCAGGGCGGTGAGCCAGCTGCCCAGGGCCATCAGCAGTCGGGCGTCTGCGGTGATCAGTCCGACGGCGGTGTTGAGCACGAGTACGGACAGGGTGAAGGCCCCGAGCCGGTCCAGCCGGCGGACGTGCACCGCGGTGATCAGCACGCGGGCCAGCGGGGCCAGCCCGCCGAGCACCAGCGCCACCCAGGGCTCCGTGCCGGCCAGGCGCAACCCGTAGTACAGGGCAAAGGGAAGGACCAGGCCGACGCCCAGCAGTCCGACCAGCGGATGACGCCAGCACCTCGGCCGGTTCCCGTCCGGTGGGGTGGTGCGCCCCGACCACGGGGTGGGCGGTGTCGGATCCTCGGTTGGCGGTGACCCGGTGGGCGGATTGCTCAACGCTGCGACAGGGTCAGGGACACTCATGGTGGTCTCCTCGTGGAGTTTTCCGGGTGGCGAGCTGGGCCAGGGTGATGAGTTCACGGGTGTAGGCGCCCAGGTCGAAACCCGGGTCGGTGACCAGCCGCCCGGAGGCGGTGTCGATCGCCCCGCGGATCACCAGCGCCACGCTGCGGGCGTCGAAGTCCCGGAAGTCCCCGGTGGCCTGGCCGGCGCGCAGCAGCTGCGTCAGGTGCTCGAGCACCGGGTCGGCGCCGTCAGGGGCGAAGCGCAGGGTGCCGTCGGGTCGCCTGGCGTTGGCGGCGATCTCGACCACCGCACGAATGTCGGAGGGGTGCTCGCGCAGGAAGCCGAGGTTGGCCTCGAGGTACCCGTGCAGCTGCGCGGCTGGGCCGTTCTCGCTCGCCAGGCGGGTGCTGATGGCCGCCCCGGCGCGGGCGTAGACGTCGGCCACCACGTGTCCGAGCAGCTCGTCCTTGCCGGCGAAGTAGTAGGACACCACGCCCTTGCTCACCCCGGCCCGGCGGGCGATCTCGGCCAGCGAGGCCCGCCCGTACCCGGACTCGGCAATCGCTTCGATCGCGCACGCCAGGATCTGGGCCCGACGAGCCGTCTCCGTGAAGGTCGGAGAGCCACCGGACACCTGATTTGATCGCATGGTCAAATCATAGATCGATTGGTCAGTCTGGGGAAGGGGGCGGGTGCGGGCGGAGCACGGTGAACGCGGTGGGGCGTCGTGCTCGTGGGGGGCGATGAGCTAGTCGGACTGGATGACCAGCAGCATCGTGCCTTCGGGGTCACGGACGTAGGCGATGGTCTCGCCCCACTCCATGGCCTGGGCGCCGACCGGTATCGACGCACCGGCCCGGTGGGCGGCCTCCAGCACACCGGGGAGGTCACCGACATAGACGCACAGGTCCACCCGGTGGCCAGTTGCCGGCAGCGGTGTGTGGCCGTACAGGGCCGGGGTGGTGCCAGTACCTAGGCCCAGCTGACCGGTCCCGATCCGGAGGACGAGGTAGGACGGTTCTCCGGTCTCGGGGAATTGGTAGGTCGGGACGGCGCCGAACACTCGCTCGTAGAAGCCCTGGGTACCTGGAAGGTCCTGGCAGTTGATGATGGGAAACAGCTCGTGCCCGTTCATGACCCGACAGTAGCCACAGTCCGTCTCCGGGCGCACGCACCCGTTCGGGTCGGTCTGGGACAGCGGTTCACCTGCAGGGCAACAACTCCCTGGGGGACCGGGCACCCCACAACTGTGCTCTCTGTGAGTGGGTATCTGTCGCTGGTCTTGGCGGCTGGTGGCGGATGTGCTCTAGAAAGTGCTCGCAGATTTCCTCTGGCAGGCATGGACATCAGCTGGCCCGCGGTATTGAACTGGAGTCCGTCAGACATCCCCGTCGATGTTGCGGGGATCAGTCCAAGATCTGGAACTTGAGTCGCTTTTGGCCCTTGCCGGAGGAGGAGTATTTGACGACGCCGACGCCTCTCACCTCGGACAGGTCTGCGACATGGGTTCCACCGTCGATCTCTCGGTCGACACCCACGATCTCCACCACCCGGTAGGTTCCCTGGGCCGACACCGGTGCCCTGTTCGAGACGAGCTTCACCAGCGAGGGGTCATGGTCGATCGTTTCCTGTGGAACTTCGGAGACGCGGACCGGGGCGCCGTGGGCGATGAGGTCGTTGGCGAGCTCGACGCAGCGGAACACTTTCTCTCGGTCCAGTCCAGGGCCGAAATCGATGCGACCGGTCCCGTTGCGCATGTCGCCGCCGGCGACTTTGACACCGAACTCCTCCCAAGCGATCCCTACCAAGCAGTGGAACGCCGTGTGTGTCCTCATGTTCACGTAGCGCGGCTTCCACTCCAGCGCCGCTTCCACTGACCCGTGTACGGCTGGTACGGCCTGGTCCAGTTCCACGGTGACGATGTCATCGTTCTTCTGCACCGACTTCACCTGGTACTGCGCTGAGCCCCAGCGGATGGTTCCAGTATCCGGGTCTTGACCACCACCGCCGGGGTAGAAAGCGCTCCGGGCCAACCCCACCTGGTGGGAGCCGATCTTCCACACCTCGGTTTCCCAGCTCCTGATGTAGGAGTCCTCGAGCTCGAGTCGTTGCGTGTGCACTAGCGGTTCTCCTCCTCTAGCCATCCGATGACCTGGTGCAGGGCCGCGGTCCAGTGCTCCTCGATCAGTGCGCACGCCTGATCCCTGCGCCCTGCTTCCAGGGCAGTAACGACTTCCGAGTGCTCGTCGAGGGTGCCGCCACGCCACTAATCCCTTTCCATGTACAGCACGATGTATCTGGAGAGACAGTTCGCACGTGGTCGGACAGGTACATCCGCTAGGCGTTGTGGGCGGCCGCAACGATGATCGTATGGAACGCCCGATCCCACCCCCACCACTCGGTGACACTGCTTCCAGCTGCCGAGGCCCGTTCCAGCACCTTTCGCCCGGACTGGGCCCAGGGGGCGTCGAAGACGCCGTTCTTCACGGCCATCTGCTCGATCTCCCAGATGCATTGGTAGAAATCTGTGGCATCTGCTGCCGAGATCGCCCGAACACGGAACCCTCGGCCCTCCGTCGGCTCTAGTAGGCCGGCATCGCTGAGTTTTAGCAACGCCTCCCGTGCAGAGGTCCGGGAGACACCGAGCTAGGTCGATGCTGAGGACGGTCTCACGTCCAGGGCATTTACGGCCAAGGAGGTCCAGTTGCGTGAAGTGCTTCGAACGCGAGATCTCCTGAACCAGGGGGAACTCGTGTACGAATTCGCCTTTCGAGATCGACCGCTTTCCAGGAGCCGTGGTGAGCATCATTGTTCCCCGGTCAGCACACCAGGACTACGTTTGGCAGCACTGGCGGTGACAAGGTTGTGGCGGTGGAGTCGGAGACATGCGATGAAGGCCGCGACGGCGGCGATGGTGTTGAAGACCATCCTGGAGCGGGCGTGCCAGGTCGTGAACTCGGAGGCGACCTGGCGCAGATACTCGGCGGAGTGCACCGCTGATCCTTCGATGAACATGATGTCGTTGCGTGGCCAGAAGTACAGCATCGAGACCACTCCCTCCAGCACGAACATGGCCAGGCTCAGTAGCACCCACCAGCGGACTGTGGGCAGCCGCCAGGTGAGCACCAGGGTGGCCGCGCCGAGGACCCAGACGGTGAAGCCGAGGGGCGGGAAGAAGTCGGATGGACCGGTCACGGCGAGGAACTCCATCGTCAGCTCCAGTGACGCTGGTGGGTCGGCGAAGATGTTGGGGTAGAGCATGAATGTCTCCAGCACGATGGCACCGAACAGGGTCATCGTCATCCACAGGTAGGCGATGAGGACGGGAAGGGCTAGGCGGCGCAGGGTGGGCACGGGGTGTTCCTCTCTCGAGCGTTGAACGGTGGGTGAGGGGCAGGGCTGGGTCTCAGTGGTGGTGGCCCGGGGCTGCCGATGCGGACGGCGGAGGGCCGTCGGGGCTGACGACGACGAATTGGCCCATCAGGCCCTCGTCCTCGTGGCGCAGCAGATGGCAGTGGTACATGTATGGGGTCCTTGGATCGGCGTACTCGCCGAAGCGCATGATCAGCCGGTAGGTGCGGCCAGGTTCGAGGTAGATGGTGTCCTTGCGTCCGCCCAGCTCCGGTGGCGGTGGGGCGCCGTCGATGCTCAGCACCTGGAACTGGACGTCGTGGATGTGGAAGTTGTGCGGCAGGCGGTCGATGCTGTGCACCTGCCAGATTTCGGTGGCCCCGGCGGTGACGATCTCGTCGATCCGGTCCATGTCCATCCGAGCCCCGTTGATAAGGCGCGAAGCCAGGGCGAACTCACGTACCACGGTGGCATCCGCCTCCCGCAGCCGGTCGAGATCGGCCAAAGCCGCGGGAACAGGGGGTGAGGAGCGCAGGGTCGGAGCGGCCCGCAGCTGCAGGACGTCGAAGGTGTCGGTGCCGCCGAAGGCGGTCGATGAGGCCACGTTGCCTAGGTCGGGCGGGAAGGAGCGCAGCACGAGGTGTTCACCGGCGACCAGGGCGACGACGATCTCGGCTCGCTCCGCGGGGGAGAGCCGCACGCGAGTGGTCTCGTATGGCTTGGCCAGCAGCCCGCCGTCGGTGCCGACGAGGTGGAACGGCCGGTCGTCGGCGAGGCCGAAGTCGTAGGTGCGGGCGGTGGAGCCGTTGAGCAGGCGCAGCCGGATGCGTTCGGTAGTGATGTCTTGGTAGGCGCCGATGGTGCCGTTGGCCATCACGGTGAATCCGAGCAACCCTGGCTCGGCCCGGTTGTTGTCCAGGGTCAGTTGCCCGTCGTCGTCGAACTGCTTGTCCTGAACGATGACCGGGAGGTCGTCCACCCCGTACGCGGAAGGCAGATCAGGGGCATCGGCGGGATCGTCGATGAGGAACAGCCCGGCCAGACCGCGGTAGACGTGCTCCTCGGTGTGCCCGTGCGGGTGCGGATGGTACCACAGGGTCGCCGCCGGCTGGTCGATCCGCCAGGTGGGACGCCAGGTCCGCCCCGGGGCGATCTCCTGGTGCGGACCGCCGTCCATCGCGGCGGGCAGGCGCATGCCGTGCCAGTGCACTGTGGTGGGCTCGTCGAGGGCGTTGGTCACCGCCACGGCGACCTGCTCGCCACGTTCGGCCCGCAGGGTGGGACCGAGGAAGGCTCCGTTGAAGCCCCAGGTGGCGCTCTGCACCCCGGGGCGGAACGCCGTGGTGCCCTTCTGGGCCGTCAGTTCGAAGACCCGGGTACCGTCGGGGCCGACGTGGGAGGGGGCCAGGGGCGGGATCGCCAGCGCAGTGTCAAAGACCGTCGGCGGGGCGGGAGTGCCCGTGGACGGGGCGCCTGTGCAGCCGGTGAGGAGCAGGAGTGCCCCCGCGCCGGTCAGCAGGTGCCGGCGGGTGCACGAGGGGCCGGTGGTGTGGGTCATCGCGGGGCTCCTCGCAGGTGCTGGAGGGCCAGGGCGATCAGGCCCGCGACTAGGCCCCACACGGTGGGGACCAGCAGTACGGGCACGATCGCGAAGGGGAAGGCCAGCGGTCCCTGCAGCGTGCCGGTGATCAGGGGGGAGAACACCGCGCTGAGGACGATGGTGTAGATGCCGGCGGTGAGACCGGCCAGTGTCAGCGTGACCACGGGGCGGGGAATCCGGCCCCACCCCACGACCGCGACCCAGGCCACGGTGACCAGCACGGCGAGCATGGCCGCAGCCGTCGAGGCACCCATCAGCGCCGACAGACCCAAGTGCCGGGCCAGCCCCTGCACCAGCGGAAGAGCCCCCAGGCCCAGCACCAGCAACCAGTTCACGGCGGGGCGGGTGCTCGCAGAAGGTTCAGATCGGTTTGTCATGGCCCCGACGCTACGGAGCAGCGTCTTAGCGGACATCGGGCGGAAAGCGCCTCCTGTATCGCTGGGGACCGGTGGTCCCGGTCGCCCGGAGGCGACCCGGCCCGTCGCTTCGGGACCTACGACGGTCGCGGGCGGTCTGGCTACCCTGGACCCATGCCCAGCACCGTGGCGGCCCGCCCCTCGTACCGGCCGGCCGAGGAGGTCGACCCCCGTCTGGTCGACGCCGTGCTCGCGGCCGCGATGGCCGTGGTCGTGGCCGTGGTCGCCGCCGCGGACCTGGAGGGCACCGGCCGCGCCGGTGCCCTCGCCTACCTCTTCGCGGCCGGCTTCGGGGCCCTGCTGCTGGCCCGGCGGCACGCGCCCCGGCTGGTGCTGGTGCTGACCGTGCTCGGCATCTTCGTCTACTACATGTTCCAGCTGCCGCCCATCGGCATCGCCCTGCCGGCGGTGGCGGCCCTGTTCTCGGCCGCCGAGGCCGACCGCACCCGGACGGCGGTCGCCGCCGGGCTGGTCCTGGTGTCCGTGGCGGCTTATTTCCGCGTGGAGGAGGGCCTGCCGGCCTCCTATCTGGTCAGCTACGACCTGCTCACCGACGTCGCCCTGGTCGCAGCGGCCATTGCGCTCGGGGTGAGCGTGCGCTCCCGCCGGGAGCTCCGCGCCCATGAGGAGCGGCTGCGGGCGCTGGCCGCCGCTGAGGAGCGCCACGAGGCCGAGCGCCGGCTGCAGGCCGAGAAGGCCGGGATCGCCCGGGACCTGCACGACACCATCGGACACACGATGTCGGTGATCGCTGTGCACAGCAACGTGGCCGCCGAGGCCGTGGGGCGCGACGACGCGGCCGTGGCCAGGGCGCTCGAGCAGATCCGCGCGGCCGCCTCCGCCACCCTGCGGGAGCTGCGGACCACCGTGAAGCTGCTGCGCACTCCCGGCGCCGCCCCGGCGGAGCGAACCAGCATCGGTCTTGCCGGGATCCACCAGCTGCTCGCCGCGACCGAGGACGCCGGCGTTCAGGTCATCGCGCAGATCGACGTTGACCCGCACGAGCTGGACACCACCATCGAGGCGGCCGCCTACCGGATCCTCCAGGAGTCCCTCACCAACGTCCTGCGCCACTCCGGGGCCCGGCACGCCTGGGTGGAGGCCCGGCTGCGGAACGGGGCGCTGGAGCTGCGGATCGCCGACGACGGGCGCGGTGCGCCCCCGGCCACCGGCCCCGATCGCGCCGGCGGTGGGAAGGGCCTGCAGGGAATGGCCGAGCGCGCCCGCCTGCTGGGCGGCACGCTCACCGCCGGCCATCGGAACAGCGGCGACCAGGACGGCGGGGGCTTCGAGGTCCGCGCGAGGCTGCCGAGGAGGCTGGGGCCGTGATCAGCGTCGTCGTCGTCGACGACCAGGAGCTGGTGCGCACCGGGCTGCGAGCCCTGGCCGAGCGCGACGGGGACATCGCCGTGGTCGGGGAGGCCGCCACCGGCCGCACCGGACTGGCCCGGGTGCGCGAGCTGCACCCGGACGTGGTGCTCATGGACATCCGCATGCCCGAGATGGACGGTCTGGAGGCCACCCGCCGGATTCTGGCGGACCCGGGTCTGCGCGAGGTCCGGGTGCTGGTGCTGACGACCTTCGACGAGGACGAGCACGTCTTCGAGGCCATCCGCGCCGGAGCGGCCGGGTATCTGCTCAAGGACGTCTCCCCCGACGACCTGCGCCGGGCGATCCGCGTGGTGGCCGCCGGGGAGGCCCTGCTCTCGCCCTCGGTGACCCGCACCGTGCTCGGCTCCATCGCGGCCAGGCCGCAGACCGTGCTGGACGATGCCCCGCTGCGCGCCCTGAGTCCCCGGGAGCGGGAGGTCCTCGAACAAGTGGGCCGGGGATTGTCCAACGACGAGATCGCCCAGGCCCTGTTCCTTTCCCCCGCCACCGCGCGCACCTACGTGTCCCGGCTGCTGGCCAAACTCGGCGCCCGTGACCGGTCGCAGCTGGTGGTGCTCGCCTACGAGACCGGGCTGATCACCCCGGGGACCTGAGCACGTCCGCGCCGAGAGTCCATCAGCGCCAAGCGCCGCGTGCTGCTGCCTCGTGGGCGTAGGTTCGGAAGTCCCGGGGCCGGCGGCCGGTGACGCGTTCGACCAGGTCGTCGACGTGTGCGTCACCGGCCGCCCGAAGGGCGGCGAAGGCGGCGGCCTCGGCGAGGACTTGGTCGCGGTCAGCCCCGCATTCGGTCATGACGCGGACGTAGTCCTCGGCTGCGCCGAGGTAGCGGAGCGGCCGGCCGGTGTTCTCCGCGATGATGTCGACCGCCTCGGCAAAGCTCAATGCCTCCGGGCCGCTCAGTTCGTAGGTCCGTCCCTCGTGGCCCGGCTCCGTCAGAGCGGTCACGGCGACGGCAGCGATGTCCTCGGCATCATTGAAGGCCTGACGGACGTCGCCGAGCGGCATCACGACCTCCCCGGCCAGCACGGCATCGCGCAGGAAACCCTCGTCGAAGTTCTGGTTGAACCAGTCAGCCCGAACAATGCTCCAGACCGTCCCGCAATCGCGCACGGCCCGCTCGGCGGCGAGCAACCGTAGGTCCCCCATGGCCTCGATGGCCTTGCTCGAGAGCAGGACCATTCTGTCGACACCGTGCGTCGTGGCGAGGTGGAGAAAGCGGGGGTCGACCGCCACGCCGTCGGGTGCCATGACGAAGGCATGCGTGGCACCGTCCACCGCCTTCTCCCAGGTGCTCGGGTCGGTCCAGTCGAAGCGCACAGCACCCCTGTCCGCCGGAGCGCGGGAAGCAACGGTCACGGTGGCGCCCCGCTCGCGCAGCTGCCGTGCTACCCGGCGTCCGACGGTTCCTGTTGCACCGAGCACCAGCACGTTCGTCATGATGTTCCCTCCCGAGACCCGTGACCATGAAGGGTCGATGGAAGAAGCCACGCCATGGCAGCGAGACTGTTGGCGGTGTAGTCGTCCTGGCCGGTGACGAGGCCATAGGTGAGGTCCTCCAGGACACCGCACCTGGCATGGAAGACGGCACGGGCGAGCAGCTCTAGGTCCGTTCCGGCCCTAGCCGCACGGTACGCCGACAGTGTTGCCCGCAGCCCGCGGGGCCCGAGGTCACGGTGGACCATTCCCAGATCGCGGGCGGGGTCGGCCAGAGCGGCGTCGCTCCAGTCGATGATGCCGGAGATCGCCCACGATCGCGGATCCACGAGGATGTGCTCGATGCCCAGGTCGTTGTGGCACACGGTCAAGCGTTGCGCGGCAGGCGGTGGGTCCGCCCGCAGGAAGGACGCGATGGCGTGACGGTGCTCGGCGCCGATGTGCGCGGCGCAACGAGAATAGTTGTCAGCGGCCTCCTCGAGCCACTCGACCGGCGGTGTGGTGTCCTCGGGGAACAGCTCAGCGTCGTGCGGCGACAGGTTGTGGACGACGGCGAGGAAGGAGCCGAGGCTGCTGCCGAGTGCGGCGGCGTGGGCCGCACGTGCACCGGCGGGCACATGCAACAGTGGCTGCCCCGGCAGCTTCAGGTAGGTGGACAAGCCGTGGACGGGATCCACGATGTTCGGCACGGGTACCGGCAGCGGGGAGATCTCACCGACCCGGTGCAGCAGCCGGGCCTCCACAGTGACCTCGCGGGCCCGCTCGGCAGGGTCCGTTTGCCTACTCAGACGCACGACGAACTCGCCGTCGACCTCGTAAGTGACGTGGTCGAGACCGGATCCCAGCGGCCGCAGCGAGGAGATCTGACAGCCGTGCTCGGCCAGCAGCCGGCCGACGATGGCCAGCTCCGTGTTGGCGATCATCGGGGTTCCTGTCTCCTGAGGATCAATGCGGGATGCCTGTGGCGGGTCGGCGCATGAACCACGTCGGTACGCCGATCACGTCGGCTTCCCCGACCACGTCGTACCCGAAGCGGCGGTAGAACACGACGTTCGCCGGCTTGTCAGTTTCGAGGTAGCCCGTCTGCCCCGTCTCATCGAGCCGGCGGCAGTGCTCCCGCAGGAGGATCGTCCCGAACCCCTGGCCCTGGAGGGACGCATCCACCGCCACGGGGCCCAGGTGCACGTGGGCTTCGGCGAGGTCCCGGCCCGCCCACGCGCTGATCCATGTGCAGACCCGGACAGCTGTCCTCGGGTCGAGGTGCGCCAGGTGGGGCAACATCCTCAATCGTTGCCGAGGCCTCGGTTGGCACGCCCCCGCAGGGGCGGTAGCTGCCACTGCGACCAGAGTGCCGTGCTGGGTGGCACCTACCAGGTGGGTGGTAGGCATCGCCTCCAACAGCGCCTGGACCAGGCGGGCGTGGTACCTCAGCCGCCGGTCCGGGTCGGTGCCGTAGGCGGCGAGGTGGACGGGATTGTCCCGCATGCCGCGCGCGATCACTTCCACGGCGGCGGGAAGGTCCCCGCGCCGCAATTCGCGCATCTCGACCCCGGCGTCCCCCGTCCGGGCGAGCCCGCCGTCGCGTGTGCCGTCCACATCCGTCTCCTTCAACCTCCGGCGCCGGAGGGGTAGCCCCCGCTCACGGCAACCACGCTACGAACCCGCACGGCCCGCGTCATCGGTCCGTAAGCGTCGGGGTGGATCGCTCCGCGGCGCCTTCAGGTGTCGCCCCGGTACGACATGCTCTGTCGTTCGGTGACCGATGCGACGATCAGCGACCTCTTCCTACCCTGGGCTCATACGGCCTGGACATTTTGGGCTCCGGAGGGCGAAGGACACCTCATGCGCGGCACAGCTCTCATCGTCGGTGGTGGCATCGCGGGGCTGGGCGTGGCCCGTGGCCTCCACGCCGGCGGATGGTCAGTGCAGGTCCGAGAGCGCTCAGCAGGCCCACCGCGCACCGGCACCGCCCTGGGCATGTGGCCCGCGGCCATGGCAGCCCTCGACGCACTCGACGTCGGAGACATCATCCGAGACCGATCCGTCGAACGCTCCAGCGCGGCCATCCTACGACCCGACGGCAGCGTCATCGCTACGGTACGCAGCCCCTCGGTGCACCTGGTGTCCCGGCCGGACCTGCTCGCGGCCTTGCTCGAAGGACTACCCGCCGAGACCGTGGCGTGGAACAGTCCAGTACACCTCACGGACGACCTGTCAGACGCCGACGTCATCGTCGGCGCCGACGGCATCCACAGCGTCGTCAGGGCAGCCGTACAACCCGATGCCGTTCCCTTCCCCCTGGGCACCGTAGCGTTTCGCGGCACTGCACCGGGTAGCACAGGTCGCATTAGCGAGACCTGGGGAAGGGGCCGGATTTTCGGCATCACCCCTCAACACCCGGACACCACCAACTGGTTCGCCTGCGTCCGGGCCGAGCTGCTCAACCACCACCAGCCCGAGCTGAGCGCCACGGAGCTGTTTCACCGGCTTTACGGCAACTGGCACCCAGACATCGCACGGGTCCTCCACGCCATCGAGGACGCCCAGATCGACCGCCGCACCCTCCTCCAGCTTCCCCCGCTGCGAACCTACGCCGATCGCCGTCACGTACTCGTCGGTGATGCCGCCCATGCCATGGCACCGAACCTCGGGCGGGGTGCCTGCGAATCCCTCGTCGACGCCTTCACCCTGGCTGAGGCCCTCACTGCAGCAGTCTCCGTCGAAGACGGTCTGCGGCGCTACGACCGCCTGCGCCGTTCGCCCACCCGTCACATCGCATACCTCTCCCGACGCCTGAACCGGGTCAGCAGCGCTGAACGATGCACCGGGATGCGAGACGCCCTTCTGCGTGTCCTGGCCTAGACGACGATGTCCGGGAGTACCCGTGTGCTGCCACCGTCATACGGAACATCAGAAGAATGCCGCTCGTCCAGGGAAAACGGGTGTGTGCAGACCAGGCCGCTCTCTACCCCTCGATACCAGTACTACCTGCACCGACCCAGGCTGCGGCGCCACCGGACACTGACGGCGCCCAATGCTCCTCACTCTCACGATTTGCGAGCCCGCGCTTCGCCTCAACCCATGAACGCACCGACCCACGACAGATTCCGGGTGATCATCGCGCCGTGCAGACAGCCGGCAATTACTCCGTGTTGAAAAGGCTTGTGAAACGATCAGGCGCCTTCGACCGTTTGTTGACGGCAGGACCATCAGAGGAGACATCCCCCCAAGGCCTGTCGGATGAGTACGGGATTGCCCCGAGGTGCGCCGGGTTGATGAGTCGGATTCTGAAGAGGCTGATGCCGGTGTGGCCCAGTGTGCTCACGTCTAGGGCATTGAGACGCTTAGGACCGACGCCGGCGATCAAGGAGCGATGCGGGCCCATGTCGTGGCCCTGGCCGCGCTGGTGCAACCGACGGGTCAGGACGTCCCGGGTTCCAACAGGCGCACCGCAGATGGCAAAGTAGACGACAACATAAAGGGTCCTCGTGGCGGACAGGCATCCTGGTCAATGGCCCATCCCGCTGGAGGACGACCCGGTCGGCCAAAAGCACAAGGGGGCCAGGGCATGCGGGTGCTGGTGCTGGGAGGAACCACCTTCATCGGCCGCCGAATAGTGGAGCAGTTGCACGAACGCGGGGACCAGGTGCTGGTCGTGCACCGGGGACAGCACGAGCCTGATCCGTGGGTGCCGGTGGGTCACCTGCACACACATCGACACCAGCTATCCCGGCACGCCGAGAAGATCCGCGACTTCGCCCCCACAGCAGTGGTGGACGCCTACGCCTTAACCGGCACCGATGTGACCGCGGTGCTGGGCGTGGTGCCCGAGGTGCCCACCGTGGTGCTCTCCAGCCAAGACGTCTATCAGGCCTACACCGGGCTGCGCACCGGCCGGTGCACCGCTGCAGTGCCACTGGAAGAACACGCACCATTGCGTGTTGATCGCTACCCCTACCGCGGAACCGGTGGGCCCCCTGGGATCCCGGAAGACTACGAGAAGCTAGACGTGGAGCAGGCCTGGTCCGGGCGCGGGGCTGTGGTGCTGCGCCTGCCGATGGTCTACGGCCCCCATGATGCGCAACAGCGCGAGGAGGTGGTGTTACGGCGCATCCGCGCCGGACGGACCCGGATGCCGATCGGAGCCGGCAACCTGCTGTGGTCCCGGGCCCATGTCGAGGACATCGCCACCGCTGTGCTCACCGCCCTGCACACCCCGGCGGCGGCCGGCCTGACCCTGAACCTGGGGGAACCGACCACCGTGCCGATCTGCCAGTGGTTCCAGCAAATCATCGAGGCCACCGGCGCGAACCTGGAACTGGTCCAGGTCCCCGAACCGGTGCTACCAGCAGAACTGGCACTCACCGGCGCGCCCGCCCAGCACATGCTGGCGTCCACCCACCGGGCCCAAGAGGTGCTGGGGTGGTCCCCCGGTAACCCGCAGACCCGGGTCACCCAGTCCGTGCGCTGGCACCTGGCCCACGCCCCGGCCACCGAATGGACACAGGACGACGCCCGCACCGACAACGCAGCTCTCAACGCCGCCTAACCCATAGGCGCCAGTGCCCGGTGAAAAATTTCGAGGGAACAGCAGTCGCGGGTTAACCAGTAAATGCACACTCCCATTCACAAACCCTGTATCCCACCAACCGGAAACAGTGCCGGGCAAACCGCGGACAGCGGAGCCAATAGCGGATTCGGTCCCTCTTGCTTTACATATGGCCCGGATACCGGTCACCTTGCGAAAGTTCCCTCCCGATGGGAGAACTCTTTAGGAGTGCAGGGTCTCGGTGGGGGTGCGTCCGTACTGGGTGCGGTACTCGGTGGTGAACCGGGCGAGGTTCGTGAAGCCGCACCGGTAGGCGATCGCTGCCACGGTGTCCCCGCGGCTCGGGTCGGCCTCGAGGAGTTGGTGGTGGGCGGCGTCGAGGCGGGCTGTGCGCAGATAGCCTCCCGGGGTGGTGCCCAGGTGCTGACGGAAGGCGATGACCAGCTGGTGGGCCGGGATGCGGGCGGCCGCGGCGAGCTGGGCCAGATCGATGGGTCCGCCCAGGTGCTCGTCGATGTAGATCACTGCCCGGCGGACGGGTCCGGGCAGGCGCGTGGCGGTCTCCTCGGGCAGGGCATGGTCAGTGAAGCTGTTGGGGAAGCAGCACAACAGCGCGGTGGCCACCCGGCGTTGAGCTTCCGCGATGATGAGGGGCACGGTGAGCGCTTCGGCATCGTTCAGCACCTGCCGCAGGTGCCCCACGGCATCGGCCCAGTAGTCGGCGGCGACCTGGTGGTGAGGGCGGGTGCCGGTGAGGCGAAGCCGGAAGTCCTCCCGCTGCAGCAGCTCGCCGGCGTGGTCCTGGACCCAGTCGTGGTCCAGGGCCACGATGCTCAGATCGGTGGCCTCCATGGAGGAGGTGAACCGGTCCTGGGGCATCAGATACGGATCGGAACCGAGACGGTGGCGGTTCCCACCGGTGCGCACCGTCATGGCCCCATCGCTCACTTGGGCGACGCTGATCGCCTGGGGGGACTCCACGCCCATGCGCACCGTTGAACCCCGCCCTACCTGCGCCCGTCTGGACATTACCGGACCGACCACGACCCAGGACAGGGTCATCTCGAAGCTGTCGTGGTCAGGTGCTCGGACCTGGGCACGGCCGATGAGCCGGCTCAAGGTCTCGGCGGCTTCTCCGGCGTCGGCGGTGGTGAAGGCCCCACGGTGGGTATCGGTCATGACCTTGAAACCCTACGGCCGTAGGGGTCAGAAGTAGAGCAATGCGTCCACTGTGTCCCCGCAACAAGGGACAGGGGCTGTCGTGGGGGCAGGGTGGGTGGGGGTGGTCAGTGGATGAATGGTGCGTGGGCTTCCATCCAGGCGGTCAGCCACCGCTGCAGCTGATCGGCGTGCCAGTCTGGGGCGTGAACTTGTAGAGCGTCGGGGGCGCTGTGGAGCACTGAGATGATTCCGTCCAGGTCGGCGAGCTCGAGAGCCATGCGCTGTCGGAGCTGGGGGTTGCGTGCGGCGATGGCCGGGTGCACGCCGACGTCGAAGGACGTGGGTTCGGCTACGACCACTACGGGGGGCGTCGGGGGCCGTGTGCGGGCCGGTGTGCAGGTTGGTGATGAGACCGGCTGCGTGTTCCTCCGACTCGGTGGCGTGCAGGGACTTCTCTCTGCGCGTGAGCCGCAGTACTCCGCCCAGCGGCAGGGTGGGGACGTAGATCTGGTGGCCGTTGCCGGTGAGCACTGGATGGTGGTGGAGGTGGTGGTGTGGGTCTTTTGGGGAGCCCAGGTCCCATCGGGCGTTGGGGCGCCGGTGAGGATCACGACGGCGAGGTAGGAGACCAGTCCGTCGAGCAGGAGGTCCATTGTCGCCGAGGGGACTCGCACCCCGGTCACGGAGTGCCGGACCCAGGAGGGCCACTGTTGCCGGGGCAGCACCGGCACACCTTGGTCGGGGTCGGCGGCCAGTTCGGTGCGCCGGCCGGTGATCCAGCTCCACAACGGGGTGAGGGAGGCTGGGGTGCCGTCCAGCAGTGCCTCGGGCTTCATTCCATGGGCGGTGAGTTCGGTGTGCAGGCGCCCCAGAGCGGCGGGGCGTAGGGTGTGGTGGCCTCGACGGTCAGGCCGGCTGCTCGGTGCTTCCGCCGGCTCACCGGGCGTTCCGCGGCGCGCCGGAACGTCGGCTATCCGTGGTCTACGACCCGGTGGACCCTCGGACGGTCGAACCCGTCGGGCCGCTGCCCGGCGGTGGCGCCGATCTCCGGGCAGGTCAGGGGCGGGCGAGCAGCGTCATCGCGCCCACTGTGCCCAGGGACTGCTCGACACGGGGCTCGGTGAGCGGCCGGCTACTTGCGCAATCTGTGCGAGCTCGGGGTGCCGGTCATGCTCGGAGGACGTCAGTCCAGGCGTCGTTCGGTGCCCAGCGGTGACCCCGGGCTCAGTGCGAGGTCGGCGAACCGCTGTCCGATCCGCCGGTGCGCGGAGGCGTCGGGGTGGAGGGCGTCGGGCAGGGGCAGTTCCCGCGCGTCCGGCTCCCCGTAGAGCTCGCGGCCGTCGAGGTGGAACAGGTGCGGATCCTCCTGCGCCCGTTCCGCCACGATTCGTGCCAGCTGTTCCCGGATGACCGTCAGGGTGAGCTTGCCGGCGGCGACCTCACCGGGGTCCCCGGTCGCCTGGAACCTCATCTCGCCCCTGGTGAGGGCGTCCGGGTCGAAGGCGCCGGGCCCTGGGGTGTGTTCGTGGATCGGGCACAGGATGGGGGAGATCACCAGCAGCGGGGTGTGCGGGTGTCCCTCGCGGATCGTGTCGAGGAACCCGTGGACCGCGGGTCCGAAGGCCCGCAACCGCATCACATCCAGGTTGACCAGGTTGATGCCGAGCTTGACGCTGATCAGCTCGGCCGGGGTGTCCCGGATGGTGCGGGCGGTGAACGGGTCGAGCAGTGCGCTGCCCCCGAAGCCGAGGTTGAGCAGGTTGAGGTCGGCGAGCCGCGCGGCGACCGTCGGCCACGTGCCGGTGGGGTGGAGGGCGTTCGAGCCGTGGCTGATCGAGCTGCCGTGGTGCACCCACACCGGGCGTGGGTCCCGCACCGGCTGGACGGGGGCGTCGGAGCGGATCTCGGCCAGTTCCACGGTCTCGTTGTGCGGCAACCAGAGCTCGACCGTCTTGGGCCCCGGGGGCAGGTCGGCGAAGACGACGCCGCCGATCTCGCCGTGGGTGATCCGCCGGTCACCGGTGGTCATGTCGATGCTCACTACGGTCGCGGCGTCGAGGACGGCCTGCCGGACGTGCCGGCCGTCGATGAGCAGGTCGAAGACGCCCGTCGGGCGCGGTGGCGCCCCCTCGTACCGGAAGCGTGTGGCGCGGCCTCGGAGTTCGATGCGGCGCGCCTCGGTGGTGACGAGCAGTCGCGCGCCCGAGGGCTGGGCCTCGGCCATGGCCAGCTGCGGGTCGTGGGCCTGGTTCCTGGCCCAGGCGGGGAGGCGGTGCGGGATCACCCCGTCGTGCGTGCGCTCCAGCTCCACGACGCCGTGGAGCAGCTCGTCGGTGAGGGGTGTGGTGCGGTGTCGGTCGGGGATCGGCATGGTCCTCCATGGTGTGTCGTGCCCGGCAGTGACGGTTCAGGATACGGGCCGGTGGCGCAGGGGGTGGTCGAGGACGTCGAGGATGCGCTGCCGGCCGGCCGGACAGCGTGGCCGGCCGGCACCACGGGGCCGGCGAGCACACGCGGTGGACAGGTCAGGACTGCAGGTAACCGGCCAGGTTCGCCAGCGAGGAGGCGAATCCGGCCGCATGGTCCTCGGCGGAAATGCCGTCCGGGACATTCTCGGCGCGGATCTCCACGCGGGTGCCGCCCTCGACCCCGGTGAGCTCCCACGTCATGGTCATGGAGCCGGCATAGGCCGGGTCGTCGGAGACGAAGTCCCCCGCCAGCACGATGCGCTCATCGGGGACGAGCTCCACGAAGTGTGCGTCCACGACGTCGGAGGCGTCCGTGGTCTTCCCCGGTGCTCCCGACGCGTCCGTGTAGGTGAGGACCATCCGGTAGGACCCGCCCGGCCGGGCGTCGAAATGCTCGAAGCGACCGCTCATGCCCTCCGGGGGCATCCATGTGGTGAGCGCGTGCGGGTCGATCAGCGCGGCGTAGACGCGCTCGGGAGAGGCAGGGATCACGCGGGAAGCGGTGTCGGTGCGTGCCATGCGCCCAGCATAGGATCCTGGCGCACGAGCTGCTCCAGGGGTCGGTGGGCACGAGGACTCCGCTCGTGCCCACCGCCCCCGGTCAGGTCCCCAGGAGGCGCCGGACGGCGGCCAGACCGTCCGGGGTGCCGGGCCAGTGCCGCTGCAGTGCCTCGGGGCCGGCCGTGCGGACCACGGAACGCAGCACGAGCAGGACGACGATCACGTCATCGGCGTATCCCAGGACGGGGATGAAGTCCGGGACCAGATCCACGGGCAGCGCCAGGTAGGCGAGCAGGAGAAGCAGCATCACGCGCACGCCTCGGGGAAGTGAACGGTCACCGGCCAGTCGCCTGATCAGCCGGAGCACGTCCGGCAGCAGCCGCAGGGCGTCGCGCAGCCCGGTCTCGTTCGGGGCGGCCCTCCAGAGCACCAGGAGGAGGATCAGCCACAGCAGCACCAGGGCTCCGAGGACCCCCGCCAGGGTCGGCCAGGTCGAGCTCCACCACGACGGCATGTCACTCCGTTCCATCCCATCGCTCCGGGCGTGCGTTGCCGGCTGAATACCGGGCGAGGTCGGTCTCGGGGGCAGCTCCGTGCTGTCCTTCCAGCACGATCCCGACGCTCCTGACCATACCCGTTGGCGTCTCCGGCCCGACCGCGCCGACCTGGCTCCCGTCCGCTCCGGCGTCCGGCGGTCAGCCCCCATGACCACAGATCACTTCGGAAGGTGAGGCGACACCACCTGCGCCCTCGTCCTTTGGCACCACGTCGCACGAGCGGCCCCGCTGCGGTGGTGTCACCACGTGCGCCCTGCGGCTCCGGTCACGAGGTCTTCCGGTCGAAGGTCAGGTGGGTGACCCCGCTGGGGGCGGAGACGACCTCGATGTCGTAGTCCGCCTCCAGCGCCTCCAGGCCGTCCCACACCCGCACGCCCCGGCCCAGCACGATCGGCACCTGGACCAGGTGCAGGTGATCGACCAGGCCGGCGGCGAGGAAGTGGCGCACGACGGTCGGACCACCCCCGATGCGTACGTCGCGTCCGCCGGCCGCCTCCCGGGCGATCGCCAGCGCCTCGGCCGGTGCGGCGTCGAGGAAGTGGAAGGTGGTGCCGCCCTCCATCTCGATCGAGGGCCGCGGGCGGTGGGTCAGTACGAAGGCCGGCGTGTGGAACGGGGGGTTCGGGCCCCACCACCCCGTCCAGCCGGCGTCGTCCTGCCAGCCCGGCGGGCCGAACTTGCCCGCGCCCATGATCTCGGCGCCGATGCCCGGCTCGTGCTGCTGGGCGAAGGCGTCGTCGACGCCGGCGGTGCCGCCCGTGCGGCCCAGGATCGGGGCGCCGAAGCGGGTGGCGATCATCCACTCGTGCAGCCGTTGCCCGGCGTGGCCCATGGGCGCGTCGGGCGCTTGGCCCTGGCCGGTCGCGAAACCGTCCAGCGAGATGGAGAGGTTGTGAATCCGGGTCCGTGACATCTGCTCGCTCCGTCTGCTCGGCTCGGGGTGTGGTGGTCAGGCCGGCCGCCCGGTGCGCCGGTCGGCTCCCCAGGCGATCTGCTGACCGTCGGACCGTCGGCCCGCCGTGGCCGATGACCCGGCAGACCCCCAGGTGGCCGTGCCCCCGCGTCAGCCCTGTCCGGCGGGCACGGCATCGGGGTCGGGTGGGACCAGGACGAAGTTGCCGACGTGCGTCTTCTCGAGGAATTCCTGTTGTGCGGTCGCGATCCGGTCGAGCGGGAAGACCTTGGCCAGGAGCGGCCGGATCTCCTCGCGCTCGATGCAGGAGACGAGGTCGGGGAAGACCTGCTCGTCCCAGGCCGTGCACCCGACGAGGGTGAGGTCGTTCAGGTAGAGGGTGCGCATGTCGAGCTCCACCAGGGGACCGCCGATGGCCCCGGAGGAGACATACCGCCCACCCCGTACGAGGAGGCGGAGCAGCGCTGCGAAGCCGGGGCCCGCCACGTTGTCGATCACCACGTCCACGCTCCGCGCTTCCAGCAGGGTCGGTGGCTCATGGCGCCCGATGACCTCGTCGGCGCCCAGGGCGCGGACCCGGTCCTGCTTGGCCTCTCCGGCCGCGCCGATGACGTGGGCTCCGCGTCGTTTGGCGAGTTGCACCACGGCCGATCCGACCCCACCGGAGGCGCCGGTCACCAGGACCCGGGTCCCGGTGGTGATCCCGGCGCGCCCGACCATGTTCTCCGCCGTTCCGTAGGCGCACGGGATGGTGGCGAGCTCCGCATTGCTCCAGGCGGAGCGGACCGGGAACGCTTCGTGGGCGGGAACGGCGACGAACTGGGCGAAGGCCCCGTCGACGTCGGAGCCCAGCCAGGCGGTGTCCCACGAGGAGAAGCCCCGGGTGCGCATGCAGGGCCGGATCAGCACCCGCTCCCCGAGCACGGACTCGTCCCCGCCGGGGCCGACGGCGACGATCCGGCCGCAGCAGTCCGCGCCCTGGATCAGGGGGAACGGTGTGGCCGCGTTCCAGCCCCCGTCCGGCCGCACCGGGAGGTCCCCGGCGAGGTCCCCCGAGGTGCTGTCGGTGCCTGCCGTCACGGAGGAGGAGTACCACCCGAGCCGGGTGTTGATCTCGGTGTTGTTCATCCCGGCCGCCAGGACCCGGACGAGCACCTCGCCCTCACCCGGCACGGGGACCGGCACACGGGACAGCACGAGCCGGTCGTAGCCGCCGACCCCGGTGGTGACGACCGCGACCATGGTCGGGTCGGGAGCACGTCCCGCGGAGCGGGAGGACAGCGTGGCCATGACCCCATCCTGGGCCACCGGGGCCAGGAGCGCCACAGACCCGATGGCCGCGGTGTGCCCGGGACGGGCCGACCGTCGGTCCACGGGTGCGATCGCCGGCCGCCGCGAACCAGACCTCGACGGTGCTGCCGTCCGCCCGGCCCTCGGCGACGTCCGTGCTCACGGCCGGCACGCCCCGGGGAGACCTCGTGGAGAGAGCGCTGACGTCCCTGAGCACCGTCAGGCCCAGCTCGTCGCGGAATCGCTCCATCGCCGGGTTCGGGCCGTGGTGGACCAGCGGCATCCTGCGCCGCCGCCCCACGAGCGTGAACGCTTCCTCGTCCTGGAGCCGGTAGTCCATCGGGGATGTTCCTTCCACCGAGAGGGAGAAGCGCAACGGGGGCGGGGGCGCAGCACCGCTCCCGAGCGCCGGGCTTCTGCGGGGCCTGCTCCGTGCACGGCACGGAAGGCTCTGCTGAAGGCGTCGGCCGAGGCACAGCCGAAGCGCACGGCGATGTCCTGCAACGGTTCCGCCCCCGTGAGCACGGGCGACGCCGCGATCGTCATGCGCCGGGGGAGGGCGCCCGACGATCCGTGTCCACGTCGATCGGGCGCCCCTGTCGTCCGTGGCCTCGAGCCCGTTGTTGCTGGCCGGCGCTCCTCCACCGGGCCGGCAGGGGGCCGGCCCGGTGGAGGTGGTCGGGGGTGGCCAGGGGAGTCTCCTTCGGCGGCCGGGGCCGCCCGGCGGCGTCAGGGAGCGGACTCGATGACGGGCCGGGCGGGCGGGGCTGGCACCGGGGTGCTCCGGCGTTCGGGCACGCGGAAGATCGGCAGCGTCAGGTTGACGAGCGGGCCGATGAGCAGCGCGAAGGCCACGGTGCCCACCCCGGCCGAGCCACCGAGGAGCCAGCCGAGCAGCAGCACGGTGCCCTCGATGGCCGTGCGCACGAACCAGACGGGGAGGCCGAAGCGCTCGTGCAGCCCGGTCATCAGGCCGTCGCGAGGGCCCGGACCCAGCCGCGCCCCGATGTAGAGGCCACTGGCCACGGCGAGGAGGAGGAGACCGCCGGAGAACAGCAGGATCCGCGCCCACAGCGCCTCGGGCTCCCCGACCACCGCCAGGCCGACCTCCGCGCTGGGACCGACGAGCAGCACGTTGAGCACCGTGCCGATGCCGGGCCTCTGCCGCAGCGGGATCCAGAGCAGCAGCACGACCACGCCGACGAGGTTGGTCATCAAACCGAACGGGACACCCGTCTGCAGGGAGGAGCCCTGGCTCAGGACGTCCCACGGAGCAACACCGAGGGTCGCCCGGATCATCATGGCCAGGGCGAACCCGTAGAGGAACAGGCCGATCAGCAGTTGCGTGCCGCGCCAGGCGCCGAGAAAGGTCATGGGACCAGTCCATCCGCCGATTGGCCTGGCAACAAGATGCCAATCGTGGCATGGTGGACTGATGATGGTCCTCTCAGCGCGGCGGCTCGCCGTCGACCTCGGTGCCTGGCGTGCCGGAGGTCCCGCCTACGAAGCCCTCGCTGACCGGATTCGCCTCCTCGCCCTCGACGGGCGGGTCCCTCTCGGCACGAGGCTGCCGGCCGAGCGCGAACTGGCTGCCGAGCTCGGTCTCAGCCGCACCACGGTCGCCGCCGCCTACACGCGCCTGCGCACGGCCGGTTACCTCCACAGCACCCGTGGCTCGGGCAGCGTCGTCGTCATGCCCGGGCGCGGCACCACCCCTGCGGACGACGACGGGCCCGCCGCGGTCACCCTGGATCTGAGCAAGGCCGCTCTTCCGGCCGCACCACAGATCGGGGAGGCCGTCGCGCGGGCCGCGCAGGAGCTCCCGGCGTACCTGAACGGCCACGGCTTCGACCCGATCGGGCTGCCGCGCCTCCGGCAGGCCCTGGCCGAGCGCTACACCGGCCGGGGGGTGCCGACCGAGCCCGGGCAGATCATGGTCACCCTCGGCGCCCAGCACGCCATCTCCCTGGTGGCGAGAACCCTGCTGCGCCGCAGCGACACGGCACTGGTGGAGGCCCCGAGCTACCCGCATGCCTACGAGGCGCTGAGGTCCGCGGGACGCCGCCTCGTGCCCGTGGCCGTGGACGCCCGGCAGGGGTGGGACGGCGACGGGCTGGAGCAGGCGTTCCAACGGACCCGCCCGGCCCTGGCGTACGTGATGCCCGACTTCCACAACCCCACCGGTGCCGTCATGCCGGGGCACCAGCGTGAGCAGCTCATGACGGTGGCCGCCCGCCACGGATCCGTGGTGGTCGCCGACGAGACCATGGCTGAGCTGCGGATCGACGGCGCGGCGGAACTCCCGCTGGCCGCCTACGGCCCCGCCGTCCTCATCGGCTCCCTGAACAAGACGGTCTGGGGAGGACTGCGGATCGGCTGGATCCGCGCGGACACGGAGACGATCCGCCGGCTCGAACAGGCCCGCTACGCCAACGACCTCGGGACACCCATCCTGGAGCAGCTCATCGGCCTGGAGATGCTGAGCACCTACGAGGAGCTGCTGAGCTTCCGGGCGCTGCAGCTCACCCGGGGACGCGACCACCTCGAGGCCCTGCTCCGGGAGCACCTTCCGACCTGGGACGTCCCCCACGTTTCGGGAGGCCTGTGCACCTGGGTGAACATCGGGCAGCCGGTCAGCTCCCAGCTGGCCCTGGCAGCCCGCGACGGCGGTCTCCTGCTGGGAGCCGGACCCCGGTTCGGGATGGGAGGCGTGTTCGAACGCTTCCTCCGCCTGCCCTTCAGCTATCCGGCAGAGGACACCCGCCGGGCCGTGGACATCCTCGCGCAGTCGTGGCACTCGGTGATACCCGGCCGCACCGTCAGCACGGACGCCGCACCGGCCCTCGTCTACTAGGACCATCGGAGGGTCGTCCCCGTCGTCCCCCGGGGGCGTCAGACGGTGAGGGCGATCTTGCCGCGCACCGTTCCGGCGTCGAGACGGCGCATGGCCTCCGCGGCTCGTTCCAGGGGATAGACCCGCTCGAGGGGTGGCACCACCTGTCCTGCCTCGATGAGTTCGGTGAGCCGGTGCAGATCACCGCTGCGCGTGGTGGAGACGAGGTTCGTGAACCGCTGGCGGATGAACGGGGAGAGGACTAGGGCGCGCAGGCTGCGTCCCATGCCTCCGGTGAGGCGGTCACCGTCCTCGCCGCCGACGAGCACGGCCGTACCGGCCGGGGTCAGGGCCCGGCGCAGCCGGGACAGCGGCGGATTGCCGGCCAGGTCC
Source organism: Kocuria oxytropis (assembly GCF_040981195.1). Taxonomy (NCBI): domain Bacteria; kingdom Bacillati; phylum Actinomycetota; class Actinomycetes; order Micrococcales; family Micrococcaceae; genus Kocuria; species Kocuria oxytropis. The sequence continues at coordinate 48,934 of NZ_JAVFXA010000008.1, forward strand.
AGGACGAGGTCGTAGTGGTGGGTGCCGTCGGCGAAGTCCTCGCCGGTGCGGTCGACGACGTGGTCGGCACCCAGGGAGAGGACGTGCTCCACGGTGCCGGTGCTGGTGACCGCGGTGACCTCGGCGTCGAGTGCCTTGGCCAGTTGCACGGCGTAGGACCCGACTCCGCCGGAGGCCCCGGTGATCAGGACCTTCTGCCCTGCGTGCAGGTGCCCGGCCCGGCACAGGGCGTGCAGGGCGGTGACCGCCGAGATCGGCACCACCGCCGCCTGGGCAGCGGTCAGATTCCCCGGTGCGGGGGCGAGCTGGGCCGCCCGGGCCACGGCGTACTCGGCGAAGGAGCCGCGGGCGATCCCGTACACCTCCTGCTCGACCGTGAACCCGGTGACGGCGGAGCCGAAGGCGGCGACCGTGCCGGCGACCTCCATCCCGGCCACCGGGTTCCTCGGTGCCCGCAGCCCGAAGCCCAGGCGCAGCAGGTAGGGCCGTCCCGTCATCAGGTGCCATGTGCCGCGGTCCAGGCCCGCGGCGTGCACGCGCAGCAGCACCTCCTTCGCCCCCGGGACGGGCACCGGAACCTGCGCCAGGTGCAGCGTCTCGGCCGGGCCGTACCGCTCTCGTACCACCGCGCGCATCGTGCTCCCCGGTGCGGGAGGGGTGGCGTCCTGGTCCTCCACGGTGTGGGGTCCTTCAGCTGTCATGACGGTGTTCCTTCCCGGAGAGTGTCCGGTCGGTGCCCGGCAGGAACCTGCCGGGGCGGGTGCATGGAGAGGCGTCCCCGGTGAGGTGTCTCCTGGCCGGCCGGCCGCCGCAGCAGGGTGACGCCGAGGGCGGCCACCCACAGGACCCAGCCGGTGCTGCCGATCAGCCCGGCCGGCTCCCAGACGGGGAAGCCGGGGACGGCGGTGGCCAGGACCTCGCCCTGGTTGAGCAGGTAGATCCCACTGACCACCAGCCCGGTCACCCCGAGCCAGGCCGGCAGGACCCGGCGGTACAGGATGAGGGTGCTGAACGTGATCGACCACCCCAGGACGAGGACTTGGCCCAGGTGTTCGCCCAGCAGGGCCCCGCCGAACTGGTGCTGGGCCGTCCAGGCGGCCTCCACCGCGGCCCGGGCGGCGGGGTCGCCTGCGGCGTGGGCCGCGGCCAGGGGCGGGACGACGAACACCCAGCGCAGGAACCCGATCACCGACAGCACCACCGAGGCCGCTCCGATCCAGGTGGCCGCCCGGAGCACCGGATCCCCCTGGCGCTCCAGGACGGCCGGCAGCAACAGGATCGGCACCGCCAGGACGCCGTAGGTCCAGGCGGTGGCGAACCAGATCCACACCAGGCCCGGGCCGCCCGCGTGGACGGCCGGCAGGACCACCTCCGGTGGCTCCCGCAGGATGTCGGGCCAGTCGAAGGTGCTCGACAGCACGGTGGCCGCGACGGCGAAGGCGAGGGCCCCGAGGAGGAACAGTCCTCCGGTGACCCGGCGGAGGCGAGGGGAGGTCGTGGGGTCGGTCATGGCCGGGCGGCTTTCTCTGAGACTTCGGCATCGTGGTCCGCCGGTGCACCGCATCGACATCTTCCGGACCCGTCGTCGTGGGAGTCGCCGGCGGCCCCGGGCGACCAGGTCGATCTGTGGTGCTCCGCCGCTTCCGGGGCCGGTCCGGAGGGCCGGCCCCGACGGCGACGGTCCGGGCTCGGCCGGGTGCTCTCCGTCATCACCTCGCCGGGGCGGTCGCTGGGTCTCCGCTGCCGGTGCGACGGCTCCCTCTGACTCCTCATGATCCGCCTGCCGGCCGTCCCCGCACCGGACGGGGCCCTTTATGAAGCGTGCTGCCCCGGCCGTTGCGAGTCCCCGGAGGCCCTCAGACGTGCCGGCCTGCGCATCCCGTCCTGACCCTCCGGCGAGGGGTTGCCGCGGCGCACCTCCACCGCCGGGGGATCGGCAACGGTGTCGCGGCCGACGGGTCCGGCTGCGGTGCTGCTCGGCCGTGAGGATACTGAGGTCATGAGCGACGAGACGACCGGCCCCGCGGCCACGCTGTGGTTCCACGCCCGCGGCGCCGGAGACCCCTTCGTGCTGCTGCACCCCGGAGGCGCCGACTCCCGGGCCCTCGAGCCGCTGGTCCGGGAACTGCCCGACCGGTACCGGGTGCTCACTCCTGACCAGCGCGCCCACGGGCACACCGCCGACCCGGGCGGACCGCTCTCCTACGCGGTGATGGCCGAGGACACCATCGCCTTCCTGGAGCAGCAGACCCGGCCCCCGGTGCACCTGCTGGGCTACAGCGACGGGGCCGTGATCGCCCTGACGGTGGCGATGATGCGGCCCGATCTGATCCGGGACCTCGTGCTGGTCGCCGGGGTCCACCACCGCGACGGATGGGAGTCCGGGGTCCTCGAGGGCGCAGCGCAGGTGCCCGAGGTCATGGCCGATGCCTACGCGGAGGTCTCTCCCCACGGCCGCGAGCACTACGCGCAGGTCGTGGCCGAGCTGGACCGGATGCACGCGGCGGAACCGGTCTTCACGGCCGCTGATCTCGCGCGCCTGGACATCCCCGTGCTCGTGCTGCTCGGGGACGACGACGAAGTGCGCCTCGAGCACGCCGTGGCCATGTACCGGGCCCTGCCCCGCGGGGAGCTGGCCGTGGTCCCGCACGCCTCCCACGGGGTGCTGGTCGAGAAGCCGGGGCTGTGCGCGCGGCTGATCACCGACTTCCACGCCCCGGACACCCCGGAGACCCTCGCACCGCTGCGGCGCCGCCCCGGACACCCGGCGGGGATCCGGCCGCCCGGCGCCCCCGCCGACCGTCCCGCGGCCGATCCCGCGCACGGGGAGGTGCGATAGGCGTTCCGTCGACCGGAACGTGACGACGCGCGGGGTGGAGGGAGGGCCGCGGCTCGGTACCATGCACTGCATGCCCATCAAGTTCGAGAACGTCGGCATCGCCGTCCGTGATCTCGAGGAAGCCATCGCCTTCTTCACCGACCTCGGGCTGACCGTCCTGGGCCGGGACACGGTCAGCGGGGAGTGGGCGGACACCGCCGTCGGCCTCGACGGCAACCATGCCAGGATCGCCATGCTCCAGACACCGGACGGCACCGGGCGCCTCGAGCTCTTCGAGTACCTCCACCCCGAGGCGATCGAGACGGAGCCCACACGCCCCCACGAGATCGGCATGCACCGCGTGGCCTTCTCGGTGGACGACATCGACGAGTCCCTCGGGATCGCCGCGCGGCACGGCTGCCACCCGCTGCGCGGCGTGGCCAACTACCAGGACGCCTACAAGCTCGCCTATGTCCGCGGTCCCAGCGGCATCATCGTGATGCTCGCCGAGGACCTGACGAAGAGCTGACGGCGGCTCGGCGGACGCGTGACCGCCTCCCCGTGGAACGCCGGCGAGCCCGGCAGGTGACGGGAGCCCGCCGGGGCGGAGCCGGGTTCGGCGGTGATCGTCGGCACCTTGTGGGCCGCCCACAGGCGCCGGCAGGTCTCGTTGCGGGTGGACAGCTCCCCGACGAGGTCCTGCAGCCTGCGGTGGTGCGGGTCGCGTCCCGCCTCGGCGCACATGACCGCCACGCACATCTCTGCGAACAGTTCCCCGTCGGGGTGGAAGTCGTGGGAAGCGGGATCGAGGAACTGGAACCGGGCCTGGTTCGGGGTGCGCCCGTTCGGCGTCGTCGAGCTGCAGGGCAGTCGCCGGCGCGTCGACGGACACCTACAGGCGAAGGCCCGTCGTCGCGGAACCGGCCGGGACGGCCTTGGTTCGGGGCCATGTCCAGGCGGAGCGCAGGACGAAGGCCAGGAGCAGCACCTCGAGCCCGATGGAAAGGCCGTAGAAGGGGGCCCACTCCCAGTTCGTCGAGGCCGCGTTGAACACCGTGACGGGGATGTAGAGCGAGGCGACGACGAGGTTCGTGGCGCGGTTCACCCGGGCGGGCAGCGTCATGGAGAGCCACACCATCAGGGCCGGGATCCCGATGACCACGACGAAAACGGTCAACAGTGTCCCGCTGATGTCGAAGACGTAGATGTCACCACCCCGGATCTGGTCGATGCTGCCGGGCTGGTAGAGGTGGAAGTAGTCCACGTAGATGTAGAAGAACATGAAGCTGGTCCATGCGGCCGCGAGCTTGGCCTGCACGGGGATCGGCGGGTTGTCGAGCAGGTTCGGGGTGGTCGTTCGGATGGTCATCGCTGCGTCCTTCGAGAGGAGCGGTCCGTCCGCCGGAGTGGCGGCCGGTCTGGGCGTGCCTGCGCACGGGTGGGGTCGTTCTCGTCGGTCCGCTCGTCAGACGGTGATCACGACCTTTCCTCGGGGTGGGGCCGGCCGCGACGCGGCGGAGGGCGTCGGCCACTGCGTCGCGGGGGTGGGGGCGGTCGCTGACGGGTGTGACCTGCACCCACCCCTCATCGCGGCGCCGTGCGCCGTGGCGATCCGGCCGGCGAAGCAGCCTGCGCCGCCCGGCACGCCGGGTCCCTGGCCCGCTCCGGCATGCGCTCGCTGGTTGGTGCCCACCGAAGCCTCCTCTCGTCCGAGCCGGAACTCCTGCCGGTTCGTACACTGTACGTCGTACGCTGTACTATGAGCGTACGCTGTACGGTTGTCAAGCAGTCCCACAGGGCGAGGAGATTCGACAGTCGAGGAGGACCGTGTCTGCGAGGGAACAACGGCAGGTCGCGTCGGACGCGGGGCTGAGCAAGCAGCGGGTGGTGGACGAGGCGGTCCGGCTCGCCGACCGCGAGGGGGTCGACGGGCTGAGCATGCGCCGGCTGGCCCGCGCGCTCGGCGCGGGCGCGATGTCGCTCTACCACTACGTGGCGAGCAAGGAGGAGCTGCTGGACGCCATGGTCGACGTCGTGTTCGAGGAGATCGAGGTCCCGCCCGCAGAGTCCGACTGGCAGTCGGCGATGCGACGGCGGGCGGTGTCCACCCGGCAGGCTCTCGCACGCCACCCGTGGGCGAACGGCCTGATGGTGTCGCGGACCTCGCCGGGGCCCGCGAACCTCCGCCACCACGAAGCGGTCACCGCGTGCCTGCGGAGGGCCGGCTTCCCGGTCCTGATGGCGACGCACGCCAACTGGCTGCTCGACAGCTATGTCTACGGGTTCGCCCTGCAGGAAGCCAGTTTGCCGTTCGACACCGCCGACGAGCTCGCGGACATGGCCGAGGACGTCTTCCTGCCCCAGCTCCCACCCGACGAGTTCCCCTACCTCCACGAGTCCGCCGCGGCGCTTGTCGCTGCCCGCTACGACCCGGCGGAGGAGTTCGTCTTCGGACTCGACCTCGTCCTGGCCGCCCTCGAGTCCCTGAGAGCCTCCGCATAGCGTCGCTCACGGACGGTCGCGCTGCCCTCCGCACCGCAGCTCCGATCCGTGACCGCCGGGTCCTCAGGCCCGGGGCCCTGGGGGTCCCTGCACGTCCGGGCGCTGCGCGTCGTCGTCCGTGCCGTGGATCCGGATCAGCCCCGTGGCGCCGTCGACGGTCACCACCTGCCCCTCGGTCAGCCGGGTGGTGGCGTCGGGCACGCAGATGACGGCCGGGATGCCGTACTCGCGGGCCACGGTCGGGCCGTGGGCGATCGTGGAGCCGGTCTCCGTGACGAGCCCGCCGAGGGTCAGGAACAGCGGGGTCCAGCCCGGGTCGGTGGTCGGGGCCACGAGGATGTCCCCGGGCTGCAACCGCGCCTCGGACGGGTGGTGGACGATCCGCACCGGCCCGGTCGCGACCCCGGTGGCCGCGGGCTGACCGACCAGGACGTCCGGCCCGTGCTCGGCCACGGTGTCGTCGGGCAGGGCCATGGGGTTCGTGCCGTCGGACAGCAGCAGTCCCGGGACCTGCCGCCGCCGTGCCTCGCGGCGGTGCTCCCGCCGCCGGCCGTCCACCGCCGCGCGCAGGTCCGCGCCGTGCGCGACGTCGAGGGCCTCGTCCAGGGTCAGGAACATGACGTCCTCCGGCTGCTCCAGCAGACCGCGCTCCGTGAGCTCGGCCCCCGCCGTGAGCAGCTGCCGCCGCACCTCGGCCAGCGGGCTGAGCCAGAGGAACTTGGGCAGCTCGCGCAGCCCGGCCAGCTCCCGGCTGCGGCGCAGCATGGCGCCGGCCACGCGGGCCCGCAGCGGGCGGGTGCGACTCGCCCGGTCGACGAGCTCCGCCAGCGCGGCCTCGGCCTCGCCCGCGGCGCGGGCGAACCGGGCCGGCGGGGCCTGCTCCGGGTCGGTCACCTGCAGGTACCCGGCCAGGGCTGCGAACACGGGCGTGGGGTCGTCGGCCCACCGGGGGGCGCCCACGTCGATCTCGGCGCTGCCGCGGATCCCGTACTCCGCCAGGAACGCCGTCAGGCCGAACTCGGGCAGCTCGCCGCGCGAGAAGCGCGCGGCGAGCTCGTCCGGGGCGGTGCCGGTCAGCAGCTCGCGGTGCGGCCGGCCGGCCTCGGCCACGGACCAGAGCTCCAGATCCATGCGGGTGGTGACGTTGTGGGGCATCCCGCGCAGGGTCGCGTTCAGCTCGCCGGGCTGCAGGACGCCGCGCAGCAGCCGGCCGGCGACCCCCTGGGCGAGGAGCGCTGCCCACAGCGGCGGCAGTGAGCGCATCATCGGGCCGGTCATGGTCGCGTCCTGCAGGCCGGAGGCGGACCGGATCCGGCTCGCCGGGTCCGCCGGCTCGTTCCGGGGCTGCCGGCGGACCCGTTCGAGTTCGCGGAACGCCCGCTCGCGGGCGGCCGCGGGCCGCGCCAGGGCCCGCAGCGCGCCGAGCAGCGAGGCGGGCACGACGGCGAGGAGCAGCCGTGCGGTCGCACGGACGGAGAACGCCCGCTGCCCCGGACCGGCGGGACGGGGCGCGTAGCGGGGATCGTCCAGGACGCGCCGCACGCCCCGCGCGACGGCGGGACCGTAGACCTGCACCATCTCGGGGACGCCGGAGTGCAGCCGCGGGCTGCGCACGAAGCCGGTGAGGTCCACGAACAGCCGGCCGCCGATGTCGACGAGGAACCGGTCGACCAGGACGTGGTCCACGCCGATGATCTGCAGCCAGCGGCGGGTCGTCTCCCGGAGCACGGACACGCCCATGGGGGTCACCGGGCGCCGCAGGCCCTGCATGTGGCCGACCTCCAGGTAGATCCGCGGGTCGCCGTGCACCGGGTCCGTCCCGCGGGGGAGCGGGAAGAGCGTGGTGATGGGGCGGGACTGCAGCAGCCACAGGGTGCCGTCCGTGTCGTAGGCGAACTCGACGTCCTGCGGGCCGCCGAGGGCGCGCTGCACCCGCTGGCCGGTGCGGTGGAGCTCGCGGAGCCGGGCGGGGGAGAGGCAGCCGTGCGCCTGGGCTCCGGGGAGCGGCTCGTGCCCGGTCAGGACGTAGTGGTCGGTCTCCGTGCTGCCGTCCACGACCCCGGTGCCCAGCCCCGGGACCGCGTCGACGACGGTCTCCGTGCGGGTGCCGGTCAGCGGGTTGGTCGTGAACATCACCCCGGCGGCGGTCGGGGTGATCATGCGCTGGACGACGACCGCCATCGCCGGGTCCCCGGCATCCAGCCCCTGCCCGGCCCGGTAGGCGACGGCGCGCTCGCTGTGCACGGAGGCCCAGCACCGCCGGACGGCCTCGAGCAGGGCGTGCTCGCCCTCGACGTCGAGGACGGTGTCCTGCTGGCCGGCGAAGCTGGCGTCCGGCAGGTCCTCGGCCGTGGCGCTGGAGCGGACGGCGACACGGCCGCCGCCGAGGCGCTCGTAGGCCGCCAGGAGCGCCCGCTCGGGGACGGTGCCCGAGCGGTAGGCCTCGGTGGTCAGGCAGAACCCGTCCGGCACGCGCTCGCCCGCGGCGATGAGGGCGCCGAGGCCGGCGGCCTTGCCCCCGACGAGCTCGGTCGTCCCCGGGGTGATGCGGGCCAGGTCGATGAGATCCATGACGTGCCTCTCTGCTGCCCGGGAGCCGGCGGGGAGAGGAGCGGGCGGAGCCGCGGGGCGCCCGCTGACCCGTTCCCAGCCGATGATCCGGCCCCGCCACCGGCAGGTCAACCACTCCGTGCCGCGGGGTCCGGGCGGGGCCCACGGTCCCGGGGCCCCGCCGCTCCCGGTGGGGCGGGACGCGGGCCGGCTCCGGACGGGTCCCGCGCACGGCCCGTGCCCGGCGTACGCTGTCGGTGTGGGGGACTCCGAGCTCGTGGTCCTGCCGGTGGGCTTCGAACGGTTCCACCGCCGGGACTTCGTCAACTACCAGCTCAACCGGGCCCATGCCCTGGGCTTCGCCGATCGCCAGGAGCTGGTCGACGCCGCGGCGCAGATCCGCTCGACCGACGACTGTCCTCCGCTGTTCGAGGCCCTGGCGCGGCGGTCCGCCGCCGAGGGCCGGCTCCGGCAGGCGGCGGGTCACGCGCGGATCGCGGAGTTCTTCACGCCGCCACGGTCGGCGCAGAAGGCGGAGCGCTATCGCCGCTACCGCGAGCTCTTCGACACGGCGTTCGCCGGTGCCCCTCTCGTCCGCCACGAGGTGCCCTACGCCGGCGCGGCGCTGCCGGCGTATGTCCTCCCAGCCTCTGCGCTGCCGGCCTCTGCCCTGCCGGCCCCGGCACTGCCGGGGACCGGGGCGCGGACCCGCGGCACCGTGCTGCTGCACGGCGGGTTCGACTCCGTGATCGAGGAGTTCCTCCCCGTCTGCCAGCGGATCGCCGCCGCCGGCTTCGACGTGATCGCCTTCGACGGACCGGGGCAGGGCGGCGCCCGGACGGTGCACGGGGTCACCTCCGACCACGACTGGGAACGGCCGGTGGCGGCGGTGCTGGACCACTTCCGGCTCGACCGCGCCGCACTGGTCGGCATCTCCATGGGCGGGTACTGGGCGCTGCGGGCGGCAGGGCGCGAGTCCCGCATCCACGCCGTCGTGTCCTGGCCGCCGGTCTACGACTGGCTGCACCGGGTGCCCCCGGCGCTGCGCGGCCCGGTCCGCGCGATGGTGCGGCACCGGCGCTTCATGCGCTGGAGCGTGCGCGCCCGCACCCGGGTGTCACCCACCCTGCGCGCAGTGGTCGAGCAGGTCCTGTACGTGCTCGACAGCGACGACCCGGCCGACGTGCCCGAGTGGTTCCTGGGCATGAACGCCCGGCACCTGGGCAGCGAACGCGTGCGCCAGGACGTCCTGCTGATGTGCGGTGAGCACGACGCCTTCCAGCCCCCGTCCCTGGCCCGGGCGCAGGCCCGCGCGCTCACCGGGGCCCGCAGCGTCACCACCCGGATGTTCACCCGGGCAGAGCAGGCCGATCAGCACTGCCAGATGGGCAACCTCGAGCTCGCCTGCGAGGTGCTCACCACCTGGTTGCGCCGTGCCGAGGCGGCCGCTGAGCCTCCCGGTCCGCGGGCCGGTCCGTTGCCCCGGCCGTGAACGCCGGGGAGGTCGTCACCCTGCTCCCCGCGGCGGTCCGCCCGCACGGGTGCGGCGCGCGGCCCGGCCCAGGGCGAGCGGCAGGGTCAGCAGCGAGATCCCGCCGGCCACGAGCAGCGCCGTGCTGAACGAGGTGCCCGCCGCGACCATCCCCACCACCACCGCGCCGGCACCGGTCCCGGCGTCGAAGCCGATGTTCCACACCGCGCTCGCGGGTCCGTAGTGCTGCCGGCTGACCGCCTGGAACGTGACCACGAGGGTGAGGTTCTGCAGCCCCCCGTAGCTGATGCCCACCACCGCCGCTCCGGCGAGCAGCGCCGGGGCCACGGTCGCCTGCGGATCGCGCACGGCCCAGGCGATGACGGCCAGTCCCGCCGTGGTCAGCAGCACGAGCGGCGCGAGGAAGCGCTGCGGGCCGTGGCGGTCCGACCACGCGCCGACCCGCCAGCGCGCGAACGCGGCGGCGACGCTCATGACCAGCAGCGCCAGCGCGGTCAGCGCGGCACTGCTGCTCATCGGGGCCATGAAGGTGATGAGCGCGCCACCGGCCAGGGTGGCGCCGATCAGCAGCGCCATCGGCGGCAGGAGGCTCGCCCAGGGGACCCGCTCGTCGTCGCCCTCGGGGACGTGGTCCAGCCTCCGGGCCAGGCCCACCGCGGGCACGGCGGCGAGGGCGGGCAGGGCGGCCACGGCGAAGACCACCCAGAAGCCGAGCCGCTCCGCCACCCAGGGTCCCGCCGACAGGAACAGCACCTGCGGCACCGCGATCGCCAGGCCGTAGGCACCGATCGCCTGCCCCCGACGCCGCGGCTCCACCAGCTCCGCCACCAGGGCGCTGCCGGTCACGGTCAGGACGCCGAAGCCGAGTCCGCGCACGGCCGACAGTGCCAGGGTGGGGGCGAGGGCGTCGCTGAGCCCGTGCGCCAGTGCCGGCAGGCCCAGCAGGAGCATGCCCGTCACGAGGACCGGGGCCCAGCCGAAGCGGCGCAGCGCCCGGGGCACGAACAGCTGCGTGAGCACGGTGAAGAGCATGAGCACGCCGTTCACCAGTCCGGCGCCGACGGAGTCCGCGCCGCCGCGCACCGCCCAGAGGGGCGCCACCGCCAGCAGGGCGGCGTAGCCCGAGAAGCCCAGGACGGTCATGGTCAGCAGCAGCGGCATGCCCGGGACCCGCCAGACCGGTGTGGTCAGCACGGGCCGCGTCCGGTGGCCGCGACCGTCCCCCGGGCGGTCACGGCGACGGCGGTGGTGCGGTTCCCCCGGTCCCGCGGCACGGCCGGTGGTCTCCTGGAGAGGGCAGCGGTGGTCGACATGGTCCTGCCAGCCTATGCCCGGCGCCGGTGCCGCCGCGGTCAGGACCGTCCGGCAGGACCGCCGCGCAGCACGTCCACGTGCACGTGGTCGAGGTGCCGGAGGATCTCGTTGCCGGGATCGGGCGCGTCGTAGTCCCGCCACCGGCCCCGGGAGCTGTGGGCGCTCCAGTAGCGGTCGTCGAAGATGACGTACTGGACGTCCAGGTCCTCGGCGTGCGCGACCAGCCAGTGGGCCAGCAGCCACCCCTCGCGCCGGTTCTCCTCGGTCACCGGGCGGAAGAAGACGTCGATCGCCCGGCCGTCGTAGTGCGTCGACTCCTCGCCGTGCCCCCGGCCGACGCCGCCGGGAGCGAACCCGCCCAGGCTCTGCTCGCCGAACACCCCGGCCATCGCCTCGCGCAGCCGCTGGGCGCGCGGTGTCAGGCCGGATCCGGTCAGCTGCTCCTCGGGCAGGTCGCCGGCGGCGGAGCCCCGGCAGCTCAGGCTCGCGCCGGCGTCCTCGGGCGGGCCCTCGGCCAGCCGTCGCAGCACCGCCTCGTCGATGCCGGAGGTGTCCGGGGCCTCCGCCCCGCGGGCGGCGAGCGCCACCGCGGTCGTGGCCCGCTTCGCCTCCTCGCGGTCGAGCCCGACCTCACCGTCCGCGGTCTCGACCGTGCACTCCGCGCCCCAGGTCAGGCCGCCGTCCCCGGTGCGCAGGCCGCTGAGCAGGCCGGGTCCCAGGAGCACCGCTGCCCCGGCCAGCAGGCCGAGCACGAGGACCAGGGTCAGGAGCGAGCGCCAGGGGCGGCGCCTGTCCCGGGGCGCAGTGCCGGTGGCCGTCACGAGAGCGGCCCGGTGCCGGGCCCGGCGAGCTCGTGGGCCCCGGGGCCGGGACCTCCGGTGGGCACGGTGGGTCCGACGACGCCGGGTACGGCGATGCTGCTGACGACGATGCACCTGCTTCCGTCCGGGGCGTGGGGATCTGGGTCCCAGCAGAGCAGACGGACCTGGCGAGAACCTGCACGCCCCGGCGTCCGGGTGGTCCGTGACGGCGCAGCACGTGTCGGAGGGCTGGGACCGCTCGGAGGGCTGGGGCCGCGGGGGAGCGGACCGCGGTCCGCGGGGCGGGACCTCTTGACAGGTGGATGTGATCCGTATCATGCTGAACTCATGAACCTGTCAGACAGCCGGACAGCCGGACAGCCGGTGGAGCGCTTCAGCGCGGCGGAAGCCGTGTTCAAGGACCTGCTCGCGCAGATCCAGGGCGGGGACCTCGCCGTGGGGGAGAAGCTGCCCTCGGAGGCGGCCCTGGCCCAGGGGTACGGCGTGAGCCGGTCCGTGATCCGCGAGGCGCTGCGCTCCTGCGCGGCCCTCGGCCTGACCGTCAGCCGCACCGGCAAGGGAACCTTCGTCGTCTCCCAACGGGTCGCCGAGGACCTGGCCCTGGGCGCGTACTCGGCGCGGGACCTGCACGAGGCCCGGCCGCACATCGAGGTCCCCGCGACCGGCCTCGCCGCGCGCCGCCGCACGGAGGAGGACGTGCAGTTCCTGCAGGACGTCGTGGCGGCGATGGCGGCCGAGGACGATCCGCACGCCTGGGTCGAGCTGGACACGAGCTTCCACGCCGCTGTCGCCCGGATCAGCCACAACCGCGTGTTCGAGAAGGTCATCGCCGACATCCGCGAGGCGCTCTTCCACCAGTCGGAGACCCTCAACATGGTGGCGGCCCGCCGGAAGCGCTCGGACGAGGAGCACCGGCGCATCGTCCACGCCATCCGGGACGGCGCGGCCGGCGAGGCCGAAGCCGCCATGCAGGACCACCTCGCGGCCGTGCGCCGTGCCCTCGGCGCCATCACCGGGGAGTAGCCCGGGGGCCGCCCCGGCCACTGCTCCGAGGTCCGGCCCTGTGCCGGGACCGGCGTTCCTGCGCCCGGCGCCACCCTCGTCCTGACCCGCCAGCCCTCGGCTCCGTGCCGGACGCCGCCAGGGCCACCCTCGTCCTGACCCCGTCAGCCCTCCGCTCCGTGCCGGACGCCGTCCGGGGCCTCCACCACCGTCCCCTGCCCAGTGCGCGGCGCCTCCGGGTGCCTCCTCCACCGTCCTCCCGTTCCGTGCGGGCGCCCGCCGGCGCCTGCCTCCGGCACGCCCCGACCACTTCCAGCAAGGACCCGGCATGACCACCGCAGCCCTCAGGGCCCCCCTGTCCACCAGCCGCCCGCAGCACGTGCCCGTCGCCGAACAGGTCCGCGACGGCGTCGTCGAGAGCGTCCACCACGGCTCGTTCGTGGCCACGGACACCGCCGGGCGGATCCTGCTCGAGGCGGGCGACCCCCTGGCCCTGTTCTACCCCCGCTCCTCGCTCAAGCCGCTGCAGGCGGTGGCCATGCTCCGCGCCGGACTCGAGCTGCCCGCGCCCCTGCTGGCCCTGGCCGCGGCCAGCCACTCCGGGGCACCCGCCCACCGGGACGGTGCCCTGCGCATCCTCGCCGGCCACGGTGCGGACGAGACCGCCCTCGAGAACGTGCCCGACCTGCCGTACGGGCCTGCCGAACGTGCCGCCGCCCTGCGCGCCGGCGAGCAGCCCTCACGCCTGGCCCAGAACTGCTCCGGCAAGCACGCGGCCATGGTCGCCACCTGCCGGGTCAACGGCTGGCCCGTGACCGGCTACACCGACCCCGGCCACCCGCTGCAGGCGCTGATCGCCGAGGTCGTGGCCGAGCTGACCGGCGAACCGCTGGGGCCGCGCAGCACCGACGGGTGCGGCACACCCCTGTTCGCCGTCACCCTCCGGGGCATGGCCACCGCCTTCGCCCGGCTGGCCGCGGCCGCCCCGGCCACACCCGAGGCCCGGGTCGCCTCCGCCATGACCGGTCACCCCGAGCAGGTGGCCGGAGAGGGGCGTGACGTCACGGAGCTCATGCGCCGGATCCCCGGCCTGCTGGCCAAGGACGGCTTCGAGGGCCTGCAGCTCGTGGGCCTGCCGGACGGGCGCGGCCTGGCCGTGAAGATCGCCGACGGCGCCGACCGCGCCCGGATGCCGGTCACCGTCCGGGCGCTGGAGCTGCTCGGGGCGGACCCCGGAGCGCTCGCCGGGCTGGAGCGCGTCCCCGTCCTCGGCGGGGGCCGCACCGTGGGGTCGCTGCACGCCGTGACCCTCGCCGCCGCCCGCTGAGCCGCCGCCCGCTGACGTCCACCACCACCTGACACCCGAGAGAACCGAGAGAACCATGACCGCTCCCGCCGTCCGCACCGAGCACGACCTGCTGGGCGACCGCCAGGTCCCCGCCGACGCCTACTGGGGCGTGCAGACCCTGCGCGCCGTCGAGAACTTCCCCATCACCGGCCTCCCCCTCGGCGGCCACGCGCACCTGGTGCGGGGCCTGGCGGCCGTCAAGCTCGCCGCCGCCCGCGCCAACCACGAGCTCGGGCTGCTGGACACCGACCGGGCCGACGCCATCGTGGCGGCCTGCCAGGAGATCCTGGACGGGCGCCTCCACGACCAGTTCCGCGTGGACGTGATCCAGGGCGGCGCCGGCACGTCCTCCAACATGAACGCCAACGAGGTGATCGCCAACCGGGCCCTGGAGCTGCTGGGCGCCGGGAAGGGGGAGTACTCCCGGCTGCACCCCAACGACCACGTCAACCTGTCGCAGTCCACCAACGACGCCTACCCCACGGCCGTGAAGATCGCCACGATCACCGGCGTGCGGGAGCTCCTGGCGGCCCTGGAGCTGCTGGAGGACGCCTTCGCGGAGAAGGCCCGCGAGTTCCGCACCGTCGTGAAGATGGGCCGCACCCAGCTGCAGGACGCCGTGCCCATGACCCTGGGCCAGGAGTTCGGCACCTACGCCGTGATGATCCGGGAGGACCGCCAGCGCCTCGCCGAGGCGGGGCTGCTGGTCCACGAGATCAACCTCGGGGCCACGGCGATCGGCACCGGGCTCAACGCCCCGGACGGCTACGCCGCCGCGGCCTGCCGGCACCTGGCCGCCGTCACCGGGCTGCCGCTGGTCACCGCCGTCGACCTCGTGGAGGCCACCCAGGACGTCGGGTCCTTCGTGCACCTGTCCGGGGTGCTCAAGCGGGTGGCCGTGAAGCTGTCCAAGATCTGCAACGACCTGCGGCTGCTCTCCTCCGGGCCCCGTGCGGGACTGGGCGAGATCACCCTGCCCGCCGTGCAGTCCGGCTCCTCGATCATGCCGGGCAAGATCAACCCGGTGATCCCCGAGGTCGTCAGCCAGGTCGCCTACGAGGTCATCGGCAACGACGTCACGATCACCATGGCCGCCGAGAGCGGACAGCTGCAGCTCAACGCCTTCGAGCCGATCATCGTCCACAGCCTGCACAAGAGCGTCGCCCACCTCCGGGCGGCCTGCACCACGCTCACGGAGCGCTGCGTGCGCGGGATCACCGCCAACGAGGAGCACCTGCGCGCCTCGGTGGAGCACTCCATCGGCCTGGTGACCGCACTGAACCCCCACCTGGGCTACGCCACGGCCACCGCGATCGCTCGGGAGGCCCTGGCCACGGGCGCCGGCGTGGCGGAGCTGGTGCGCGCTCGCGGTCTGCTGAGCGCCGAGGAGCTGGCCCGCATCCTGCGCCCCGAGCGCCTCGCCAACCTCACCGTCTGACCGTCCCCGAGCCCTTCCGCCACCACCGAGGAGACCCAGCCATGTCCCCTGTGTCCGTCCACCGCCCGCACCCGCGCCACGCCACCCCGGCCCAGCCGCCGACCGCCGCCCTCGACGCGCTCCACGCGGAGGACCACGGCTACCACAAGGGGCTCAAGCCCCGGCAGATCCAGATGATCGCGATCGGCGGCGCCATCGGCACCGGCCTGTTCATGGGCGCCGGCGGGCGGCTGGCCAGCGCGGGGCCCGCCCTCGTGCTCGTCTACGCAGTCTGCGGCTTCTTCGCGTTCCTGATCCTGCGTGCGCTGGGCGAGCTCGTGGTGCGCCGCCCGTCCTCGGGCTCCTTCGTCTCCTACGCCCGGGAGTTCTACGGCGAGAAGGCTGCCTTCTTCACCGGCTGGCTGTACTGGCTCAACTGGGCCATGACCGCGATCGTGGACATCACGGCCGTGGCGCTGTACATGAAGTTCTTCGCCCGGTACTGGGCTCCGATCGGGGACGTCCCCCAGTGGCAGTACGCCCTGGCCGCCCTGCTGCTGGTCCTCGGGCTCAACCTCGTCTCGGTCCGGGTCTTCGGCGAGCTCGAGTTCTGGTTCGCCCTCATCAAGGTGGCCGCGCTCTCCGCCTTCCTGGTGGTCGGGATCTGGCTGGTGCTCTTCGGCACCCCCGCCGACGGCCAGGAGGTGGGCCTGTCCCTCATCGGCCAGAACGGCGGGCTCCTGCCCCACGGCCTGCTGCCGGCGGTCGTCGTGATCCAGGGCGTGGTCTTCGCCTACGCCTCCATCGAGCTGATCGGCACCGCGGCCGGTGAGACGGAGCACCCCGAGAAGGTCATGCCGCGCGCCGTGAACACGGTGATCGTGCGCATCGCGGTCTTCTACGTCGGGTCACTGACGCTGCTGTCCCTGCTCCTGCCCTACACCGCCTACCGGGCGGGGGAGAGCCCGTTCGTGACGTTCTTCGGCTCCATCGGCGTGGCCGGCATGGACACCGTCATGAACCTCGTGGTGCTCACCGCGGCCCTGTCCTCGCTCAACGCAGGGCTCTACTCCACGGGCCGGATCCTGCGCTCCATGTCCCTGGCCGGGTCCGCCCCCCGCTTCGCGGGGCGGATGAACCGGGCCGGCGTCCCGTACGGGGGCATCGTGCTGACGGCGGCGGTCGCCGTGCTCGGCGTGGTGCTCAACGCCCTCGTCCCCGCGCAGGCCTTCGAGATCGTGCTGAACCTCGCCTCGGTCGGCATCATCAGCGCCTGGGGCATGATCATGCTCTGCCATCTCCGGCTCGTCTCGTGGTCCCGGCAGGGCCGGGCGGAGCGCCCCGGCTTCCGGCTGCCCGGCGCGCCCCTCACCGGCTGGCTGACCCTGGCCTTCCTGGTGAGCGTCGTCGTCCTGATGGCC
The DNA here is from genome assembly GCF_040981195.1 of Kocuria oxytropis. Classification (NCBI taxonomy): domain Bacteria; kingdom Bacillati; phylum Actinomycetota; class Actinomycetes; order Micrococcales; family Micrococcaceae; genus Kocuria; species Kocuria oxytropis. The sequence continues at coordinate 65,619 of NZ_JAVFXA010000008.1, forward strand.
TTCGACTCCCCGATCGGGACCTGGACCGTGGCCTCCCTGCTGCTGCTCGTGCCGCTGCTGGTCCTCGGCTGGTACCGCTGCCGGGACCGGGTGCACGAGATCGCCGCCGCCCACGCGGCCCGCACCGCTCCGGCGGCGTCCGGGGACACCGGGGTGCCCGCCCGGTAGCCTCCCGCCCCGTCAGGCCGGTGCCCGCCTCCTCGCGGGCACCGGCCTCGCGGCAGCCGCGCCCCGGACGCACCGAGGTCCCGACCGCCCGCTCGGCAGCAACGTCCGCCGCGGCCCCGCCCGCGACGGGCCGAGCACGGACCCGGCGGACCGTCCCCCCACCGGCAGCACGAGGACGTCCCGCTCCGGGACCGGGCCTGCGCGGCACCGTGACGCCGGCCCCGCGATGTGCTCTACTCGGTCGCATGAGCGGCGACTCCCTGCCCGGCACGCCCACGGCCGACGACTTCCGCGCCCTGGCCCGCAGCTCCCCGTGGCGGTTCAGCACCGTGCACTTCACCCACCGGCGGCGGGAGCTCAGGGGCACCCCGGACGGCGAACCGGTCGAGGCCTGGCTCGACCGGCGCCGCGGCCGGGTCGTCGTCCGCTCCGCCGACGGGCTCGAGGTCGCCGAGGGCCCCCCGTACAGCGAGGCGGTGGACCTCGTGTGCGGCACCGACGACGGAAGAAGCGCTGCGCCACCGGGGCCGGAGGTGGTGCTGCGCCCGGACGGTCTCGTCGCCCGTCGCCCGGAGGACTGGCACTGCGCCCACGGGGACCCGATGTGGCAGGACTACCGGTGGACGGCCATGCTGGACCCCGCCGAGCTCGCTCACGGCGTGGCCGTCAGCGAGGTCGTGGCCACGACCCTGCGGGGCCGCCCCACGTGGTCGGCCGTCTGCCGGCCGCTGCCCGGCCCCGTGGAGCACCCGGAGAACGGCTACACCCCGCGGTGCGGCTGCTGCCCGCTGCTGGACAGCCCCGCGTCCCGGCTCCAGGAGTACGGCCCGGAGGACCCGGGCCTCACCGGCGCCGACCTCGCCACGGTCTACCGCGTGCACCTCGACGTGCGGACGGGCATCGTCGTGGACGTCACCCCGCTGGACGGCACCGAGGGCACCGGCCTCAGCAACGAGCTGCACGCCGTCGACGAACCGCTCGACCCGCCCGTGGACCCACCCCTCGGCCCGCTCCTGGACCCACCCCTCGAGCCGGTCCGGTGACGGTCCGCCGCCACCGTCCCGGCAGGCCTGCGGCGGACGAGCACGCCGGGAGCACGACCGTGTCCCCCTCCGCATCCTCCGGGCACCCCCTGCAGGGCCGCACCGCCCTGGTCACCGGGGTCTCCCGCCGCCGCGGCATCGGGTACGCGGTGGCCGTCGAGCTCGCCGCCCTGGGTGCGAGCGTGTTCCTCCACCACTACGGGCCCCACGACGAGGACCAGCCGTGGGGCGGCGACGACCTGGACGCGGTCCGCGCCGGGGTCCGGGCCGCCCTGCGGGACGGGGCGGTCACCGGCGACGTCTCCGCGGACCTGCGGGACGCGGACGCCGTCGAGGACCTCGTGGACAAAGCCTGTGCCCTCACCGGCCGGCTCGACATCCTGGTCTGCAACCACGCCCGCAGCGGCGGTGACGGTTCCGTCCTGGACATGACCGCCGAGACCCTCGACGCGTTCTGGGACACCAACACCCGCTCCACCCTGCTGCTCACCCGGCACTTCGCCCGCCGGCACGCCGCGACCACGGAGCGCACCGCGCCTGTCCGGCCCGGCGAGCACATCGGACGCGCCGGGCCGGTCGACGAGCGGACGGCGGGCCGGGTGTTCTGGATAACCTCCGGCCAGGGCGCGGGGCCGATGCGCGGCGAGGTCGCCTACGCCACCAGCAAGGCGGCCCTGGCCGGGGTGACGCCCACCGTGGCCGCGGAGCTGCTCGAGCTCGGCATCGTGCTCAACACCATCAACCCGGGTCCGGTCAACACCGGCTACCTCGACCCCGGAACCACCGACCGGTCCCTCGAGGAGCTCGAGTCGTGGCGTGAGGCCACCCCCTTCGGCCGCTGGGGCCGGCCCGCGGATCCGGCGCGGCTGATCGGCTGGCTGGCCACCGACCAGGGCGTGTGGGTCGCGGGCCAGGTGCTCACCACCGACGGAGGCCTGGGCCTGGCCTGAGCACGGGCCCGAGATCTCCCCGCCGCCCGTCCGCGGCGCACGGCGGCGACCGCGCGGCCTCCGCCGTCGTCGTCCGCGCCCCGCACGGGACTTGAGCCGCTGCCCCGGTGCCCGCCGCCGCCGGGGCGCAGACCATAGGATGGAGCGCATGTCCAGACCCCACGTGCGCCTGCTCGGCCAAGGCATCCGGTACCTGACCACCCTGCGCGGCGGAGGCTCCGCCTTCCCCGGCCTCGTGATGGAGCGGCTGCACCCCGGGTTCGTGGCCGAGGAGCTCGCCAAGCTGCCCCACGGGGTGGTGCTGATCAGCGGCACCAACGGCAAGACGACCACCACGAAGATGGCCGTCCAGCTGCTGAGCTCGCAGGGCTACACGGTCTTCACCAACCGCACCGGCTCCAACTTCGTGCGCGGCGTGGCCGCCGCCCTGCTCGGGGAGATGAGCCTGACCGGCCGCCTCGACGCGGACATCGCCGTGCTCGAGCTCGACGAGGCGCACGCCGTGCACTTCGTCCAGCAGGTCAAGCCCCGCCACGCGCTGCTGCTCAACGTCATGCGCGACCAGCTCGACCGCTTCGGCGAGATCGACACCACCCGGCGGATGCTCGCCCGGATCGCGGCGGCCACCACGGGCACCGTGGTCCTCAACCGGGAGGACCCCCGGATCGTGTCGCTGGCGGAGCACGTCCCCGAGGGCACGCAGACCCGCTGGTTCGGGCTCTCGGCCCCGCTGCGGCCCATGTTCCCCTCCGACGACGACATGCGCTCCGCCGGCGGACCCGACGCCGAAGCCGACCACGAGGCGGAGCTCGCCCCCCGCCCGGCCGCCGACGTGGAGCTGACGTCCTTCGAGGCCAACCGGGTCCGGCTCACCGTGGACGGGGAGGCCGTCGAGACCACCGTGGAGCTCTACGGCGTCTACAACATGTACAACGCCGCGGCCGCGCTCGCGCTGGCGCTCGCCGTGGCCGGTCCCGACGCGGACCGGGCCGCCCTCGTGGACGAGCTCTCCCGCGTCACCCCCGCCTTCGGCCGGGGGGAGACCATCACCGTGGACGGGCGGCCCCTGCAGCTGCTGCTCGTGAAGAACCCCGCCGGGTTCCGCCTCTCGCTGGCCTCGGCCCGGCCCGGCGACTACGCCACGATGATCGCCATCAACGACGAGTACGCCGACGGCCGCGACGTCTCCTGGCTGTGGGACGTGGACTTCCACTCCCTGCGCCCCGGCGGCGTGGACGTGGTGGCCGGGACCCGGGCGTGGGACATGGCGCTGCGCCTGGACTACGACGAGGTCGCGGTGCACGAGGTGGTCCCGGGTCTCGGCGACGCCCTGCGGCGGTTCGTCGCCGGGGCCGGGGACCGGCCGATGCGCGTCTTCTGCACCTACACGTCCATGCTCGAGCTGCGCCGGGAGCTCTCCCGCGTGGCCGAGGTCGCCGAGATCTGAGCGGAGCACCCCCATGACCGAGCGCACCGTCCACCTCGTCCAGCTCTATCCCCGGGACATGAACATCTACGGGGACTGGGGCAACACCCTCACCCTCAAGCGCCGGCTCGAGAAGTACGGCTACGCCGTGCGGCTGAGCGACCACAACCCCGGGGACCCCTTCCCGGCCGACGCCGACCTCCTCGTGGGCGGCGGCGGACAGGACTCCGGGCAGTTCCGGGTCCAGGAGGACCTGCAGCGGATCGCCCCCGAGCTGCGGGCCATGGCCGCCGACGGCGTGCCCATGCTCGCGATCTGCGGGCTCTACCAGCTCTTCGGCCACGAGTTCCGCACCGGCGCCGGCGAGACCCTGCCCGGCATCGGCATCCTCGACGTGACCACCGTGGGAGGGCCGACGCGTCTGATCGGCAACATCGTGCTGGAGTCCCCGGAGTTCGGGACCGTCGTCGGCTACGAGAACCACTCCGGGGTCACCCGGCTCGGCCCCGCCCAGACGCCGTTGGGGACGGTGGTCAAGGGCGCGGGCAACAACGGGGAGGACGGCACCGAGGGCGCCCGCGTGCACCACGTGGTGGGCTCCTACCTGCACGGGTCGATGCTGCCCAAGAACCCCGCCGTGGCCGACCACCTCATCCGGGCCGCCGTGGAGCGCCGGCTCGGGGTCTTCGACGGCGCTCCGCTGGACGACACCCTGGCCGAGCGCGCCCGGGAGGTCGCAAAGGCCCGGCCGCGCTGACCCGGCCCCGGCCGGGAGCGGACGCACCCGGTAGAATGGACCAGGACTTCTCCGGCCCGTCCCGGCCACCGCCGGGGCGGGCCGTGCCGGGACGACGCACGACGCGTCCCGGCCGACCGCGAACGACTTCCCGAGGAGGGACGCATGTCAGGACACTCCAAGTGGGCCACGACCAAGCACAAGAAGGCGGCCATCGACGCCAAGCGTGCGAAGGCCTTCGCCAAGTACATCAAGGGCATCGAGGTGGCCGCGCGCATGGGCGGGCCCGACACCGCGGGCAACCCGGCGCTGGACCTGGCCGTGTCCAAGGCCAAGAAGAACTCGGTGCCGGTGGCCAACATCGACCGCGCGATCAAGCGCGGCGCGGGCCTGACCGGTGAGGTCGTCGACTACACCGAGATCCTCTACGAGGCCCGCGGCCCGCAGGGCACGGCGCTGTACATCGAGTGCCTGACCGACAACAAGAACCGCGCCGCCTCCGAGGTGCGCGTGGCCGTGACCCGCAACGGCGGGACCATGGCGGACTCCGGCTCCGTGGCGTTCCTCTTCGAGCGCAAGGGCGTGGTGGAGGTCACCCGCACCGACGGGCTGACGGAGGACGACGTCCTCCTGGCCGTCCTGGACGCGGGGGCCGACGAGGTCGTGGAGCAGGAGGACGTCTTCGAGGTGGTCTCCGAGGCCACCGACCTGCCGGCCATCCGGACGGCCCTCGACGAGGCCGGGCTGGAGTACAACAACGACGACCCGCAGTTCCGCCCCAGCATGCTCGTGGAGCTCGACGCCGAGGGCGCCCGGAAGTTCCTGCGCCTGGCCGACGCCGTCGAGGAGCTCGACGACGTGCAGAACGTCTACTCCAACGCGGACATCCCCGCCGAGGTCCTGGCCCAGCTCGACGCCGAGGACTGACCACGGCCACGCAGCGGATCCTCGGGGTCGACCCCGGTCTGACGCGGTGCGGGTTCGGCCTGATCGACATGGCCGGCGACCGCACCGCGTCCTTCGTGGACGTCGGCGTGTCCGGCACGGACGCCGCCGACCCGCTCGACGTGCGCGTGCTGCGGATCTGGGAGGCCACCGAGCGGTGGATCGAGCGCTACCGGCCCGACGCCCTCGCCCTGGAGCGGGTGTTCGCCCAGACCAACGTGAACACGGTCATCGGCACGGCCCACGCCTCCGGCGCCGTGATCGCCTCCGCGGCCCGCCACGGCGTGCCGGTGGCCTGGCACACCCCGTCCGAGGTCAAGGCCGCCGTGACGGGGGAGGGCCGGGCGGACAAGGCGTCCGTGGCCCGCATGGTGGTGCGCATCCTCCGGCTCGAGCAGGCGCCCCGCCCCGCCGACGCCGCCGACGCCCTCGCCATCGCCATCTGCCACGGCTGGCGCGGGGGCGGCACGGGGATGGACGCCACGGCCCGGACCGAGACGCACCAGGGGGCCCGTCCCCTGGCCGCCGCCCGCTCCGGGATGACCCCCGCCCAGCGGGCCTGGGCCGAGGCGGAGCGCCGCGCCGCCCGGGGCCGGCGCCGCTGAGCCGGGACCGCGGGGCCGGTGCCGCTCGGCCGGTGCTTCCCGAGCGGTGCCCTGCGGCCCGCGCCGTGGGACGGCCGCTGGAACAGTGCCCCCGCAGCGGTGCCACGGGACCGGTGCGCCCGGAGCGGTGCCAGCGGAGCGGCGCCGCGGGACCGGTGCCACCGGGTCGGTGCCCACTGCTAGAGTGGCCCGCGAGTCGTCATTCGTAGATTTGTTCGAGCAACCGTGCTCGGCCCCCGCCGGGGCACGGGAAGGAGTCGCGCGGTGATCGCGTCCATCACGGGACAGGTCGAGCACGTCGGCCTCACCACGGCCGTCGTGGCGGTCGCGGGTTTCGGGGTCCAGGTCCAGGCGACCCCCGAGACCCTCGCCGGCCTGCGGATCGGCAGGGAGGTCCGTCTCGACACGGCGTACGTGGCGCGCAAGGACGAGGCCCCGCTGCTGTTCGGCTTCCGCAGCCCCGCCGAGCGGGAGGTCTTCGAGATCATGCTCGGCGTCAGCGGCGTGGGCCCCCGCACCGCCCTGGCGGTGCTGGCCGTGCTGGGACCGGACGACGTCCACCGCGCCATCGCCCAGGGGGACGCCAAGGCGTTCACGACCGTCCCCGGCATCGGTCCCAAGGGCGCCCGCCGGATCGTGCTGGAGCTGGCCGACAAGCTCATCGTCCCCGACCGCCCGGCCCAGCCGGCCGCGGCCCCGATGGAGCCGTGGCGCGCGCAGGTGCTCGAGGCCCTGGTGGGTCTGGGCTGGAACGAGAAGGACGCCGCCCGGGGCATCGCCGATGCCCTCGCGGACCGGGAGGAGCTCGCCGCCACCGGCGACGTGCCGACGATCCTGCGCACCGTGCTCGGGTGGCTCGGCGCGGCCAAGGCCGGCTCCCGGGCCGGCGCCGAGCGAGGAGGCTGAGCATGGCCCGCGACGACGGCGCCGCCGTGAACGCCCGGGACCGGCTGGTCTCGGCGGAAGACGAGCCGGGCGAGCTGCAGCTCGAGTCGGCCCTGCGCCCGGCCAACCTCGACGAGTTCGTCGGGCAGAAGCGGGTGCGCCAGCAGCTCTCCCTGGTGCTCGAGGCCTCCCGGCTGCGGGGCCGCTCCGCCGACCACGTGCTGCTCTCGGGCCCGCCCGGGCTGGGCAAGACGACCCTGGCCATGATCATCGCCGAGGAGATGGGCGCCCCGCTGCGGATCTCCTCCGGCCCGGCGATCCAGCACGCGGGGGACCTCGCCGCGATCCTCTCCTCCCTGACCGAGGGCGAGGTGCTGTTCCTCGACGAGATCCACCGCATGTCCCGGCCCGCCGAGGAGATGCTCTACATGGCCATGGAGGACTTCCGGGTGGACATCGTGGTCGGCAAGGGCGCCGGCGCCACGTCCATCCCGCTGGACCTGCCGCCCTTCACCCTGGTCGGCGCCACCACCCGGGCGGGCCTGTTGCCCGGGCCGCTGCGCGACCGCTTCGGCTTCACCGGCCACCTCGAGTTCTACTCCGTGGAGGAGCTCGAGCTCGTGCTGCGCCGCTCCGCCGGGCTCATGGACCTCGCGATGACCGCCGAGGGGTTCTCCGAGGTCGCCTCCCGGTCCCGGGGCACCCCGCGCATCGCCAACCGGCTGCTGCGCCGGGTGCGGGACTGGGCGCTCGTGCACGGGATCGACCGGATCGACGCGCGCACCTCGTCCGCGGCCCTCGACATGTACGAGGTGGACGCCCGCGGCCTCGACCGCCTCGACCGCTCGGTGCTCGAGGCGCTCGTGACGAAGTTCGGCGGCGGTCCGGTGGGCCTGTCCACGCTGGCGATCGCCGTGGGCGAGGAGACCGAGACGGTCGAGACCGTGGCCGAGCCCTACCTCGTCCGCGAGGGCCTGCTCGGCCGCACGCCCCGCGGCCGGATCGCGATGGCCGCGGCGTGGGACCACCTCGGCCTGCGCCCTCCCGAGCACGCCGCCTTCCGGGACCCCGGGATGAGGGCCGCCTTCGGCGCCACCGCCGCGGAGGAGGACGCCCCGTCCCTGTTCGAGGACTGAGCACGGCCGCGGATCCGGGGGCCGCCTCCCGGGTGCCGTCCAGGACGCTGACGGGCCGGATCACCTACCATGGTGAGGACACCCGCCACCGATCGAACGGAAGTCCGTGAGCCCGCTCCACGTCGCCCAGTCCCTCGCCGCCCAGGCCCCCCAGTCCACGGGAGGCAGCACCGCCTGGCTCCTGCCCCTGATGCTCGTGGCCATGGTGCTCCTGCTCTGGCTGCCCATGCGGCGGCAGAAGAAGGCCATGGCCCAGGTCAAGGAGAAGCAGGCCGCCATGGGTCCCGGCACCGAGGTCATGACGAACTACGGCCTCTACGGCACGGTGCGCTCGATCGACCGGGAGACGAACAAGGTCGTCCTCGAGATCGCCCCCGGCACGGCCGTGACCGTGCACCTGCAGACCGTCACCACGGTCGTCGAGGACGAAGCGGCGCCGGTCCCCGGGACCGAGGCGGAGCCCTCGGTGATCGAGCCCGACGCCCCCGGCACGGGGTCGACCCCGGCCGAACCCCTCGACGACGACGCCCGGCGCGATCCCGGGCAGCGCAACGACTGACCCCCCACGCGGGAACGGGCCGACCACTGGTCGGCCCGTTCCCGTGCCCAGGCCCGGTCCCCCCGGGCCGTCGTTCCGAAGGAAGACCATGGCACTGACCACACGCAAGACGTCCGGCGGCCCCGGACCCGCCGCACCGGACGGCCCGTCCGGACGGGGCGGTCCGACCGCGCCGGCACGCTCGGGGGTGCGGGCCGCCCTCTCGACCGCCCGGCGCTCCCTGATCGGGCTGCTGGTCCTGCTCGCCCTGCTGGCCGGGCTGCTGGCCTGGGGCGCGGGCACCGACCGCACCGGCTGGGGGCCCAAGCTGGCCCTCGACCTCGAGGGCGGCACGCAGATGATCCTCTCCCCGTCCCTGCAGGGCGAGGACGCCGGGCAGGAGGTCACCCCCGAGCAGCTGGACCAGGCCGTGGAGATCATCCGCCAGCGCGTCGACGGCTCGGGCGTGGCCGAGGCCGAGATCGCCACCCAGTCCGGCAACAACATCGTGGTCTCTATGCCGGGGGTGCCCTCCGCCGAGACCCGGGAGCTCATCCAGACCTCGGCGGAGATGAACTTCCGGCCCGTGCTCACCACCGCCGCGGCGGAGCCGGTGCCCGAGGACCAGCGCGTGGCCGAGGACGAGGTGCCCGAGCCCACCGCCGAGCCCACCGACGCCTCCGACCCCAACTGGATCACCCCGGAGCTGTACCGGGAGTTCGAGGCCACCGACTGCACCGTGCCCCAGTCCCCGGAGGAGCGGGAGGCCCAGGACCCGGACGCGCCCGTCGTCGCCTGCGAGCCCGAGACCGGCACCAAGTACCTGCTGGGGCCGGTGGAGATCCAGGGCACCGGCATCGAGGACGCCTCCTACGGGACGGCGCAGAACTCGACCGGCGTGTCCCTGAACCAGTTCGCCGTGAACCTGCAGTTCGACCCCGAGGCCACGGACACCTTCCGGCAGCTCTCCGAGCGGCTCTACGGGATCGGTGCCGCCACGGAGGGCGACCCCCGGAGCCAGTTCGCGATCCTGCTCGACGGCCAGGTGGTCTCCGCACCGACGATGAACGCCGTGATCTCCGACGGCCAGGCCCAGATCACCGGTCAGTTCACGGAGGAGCAGGCCCGGTTCCTGTCCGAGCAGCTCAAGTACGGCGCGCTGCCGATGAGCTTCGACATCCAGTCGGAGCAGCAGATCTCCGCGACCCTCGGCGCGGACCAGCTGCGCATGGGCATCATCGCCGGGATCATCGGCCTGGTGCTGGTGTGCGTCTACTCGCTCTTCCAGTACCGGCTGCTGGGGCTCGTGACCATCAGCTCGCTCGTGGTCGCGGGCGTGCTCACGTGGCTGGCGATCACCCTGCTGGGCTGGTCCGCGAACTACCGGCTGTCCCTGGCCGGCGTGGCCGGCCTGATCGTGGCCATCGGCCAGACCGCCGACTCGTTCATCGTCTACTTCGAGCGCATCCGCGACGAGATCCGCAGCGGCCGCTCCATCCCCGCGGCCGTGGACCACGGGTGGCAGCGCGCCCGCCAGACCGTGCTCGCGTCCAAGGCCGTGAACCTGCTCGCCGCCGCGGTGCTGTACTTCGTGGCGGTGGGCAACGTGCGCGGGTTCGCCTTCACCCTCGGCCTGACCGCGATCGCCGACCTGCTCGTCGTCTTCCTCTTCACGCACCCCGTGATGGTCCTGCTCGCCCGCACCCGCTACTTCGGCGGCGGCGGGAAGCACTCGGGGCTCAGCCCCGAGGCCCTGGACGCGGTGCCCCTGTACCGGGGGGCCGGCCGGCTGCGCGAGCCGCGGCCGGAGCACGACGGCCTCACGATCGCCGAGCGGCGCCGGCGCGCGCAGCGCCCCGTGGCGCAGGACCCGCCGCCGGCACCGGACGACACCCCGGTCGGCGCGTCGTCGTCCGCCGCCCGCACCCCCGAGGAGAACGCCTGATGTCCCGGTTCGCAGATTTCGGCAACGCCCTGCACAGCGGGCGGACCTCCTACCCCTTCGTGGGCCGGGCCAAGCAGTGGCTCGCCGTCGTGGGCGTCCTCGTGCTGCTCTCCCTGCTCGTGCCCGTCGTCAAGGGAGGCTTCAACCTCGGCATCGACTTCACCGGCGGGTCCGAGTTCACCGTGTCCTCCGTGGCCGACCCGGACGTCGAGACCGGCCGGCAGGCCGTCGACGGCTCCTCGGACGCCGCCGGCGTGGAGGTCACCAACATCGCCCCCGAGACCGTGCGGGTCCGCACCGAGCAGCTCGACGACGACGAGACGCTCGCCGTGAAGGACGCCCTGGTCGAGGCCTACGGGGTCGGCGAGGAGGACGTGACGTCCAACTTCGTGGGTCCCACGTGGGGCGCCGGCGTCACCAGCCAGGCACTGCAGGGCCTGGTGGTCTTCGTGGTGCTGGCCACCGCCCTGATGGCCCTGTACTTCCGCACCTGGAAGATGTCGGTCTCGGCGATCGCCGGCATGCTCGCCTCGGTGGCGATCACCGCCGGGATCTACTCGCTCGTGGGCTTCGAGGTCACCCCCTCCGCGGTCATCGGCTTCCTCACGGTGCTCAGCTACTCGCTCTACGACTCCGTGGTGGTCTTCGACAAGGTGCGGGAGAACACCGAGGGACTGCTCGACGGCACGGCCCCGCCGGAACGGGCCGGCAGGAGGTTCTCCGACCAGGTCAACCTGGCGGTCAACCAGACGCTGGTGCGCTCCATCAACACCTCCGTGGTCGGCATCCTGCCCGTCGGCTCGATCCTGTTCATCGGCTGGCTCGTGCTGGGGGCGGGCACGCTGAAGGACCTCTCGCTGTCCCTGTTCGTCGGCATCATCGTGGGCACGGCGGCCACCCTGTTCGTGGCCGCGCCCCTCTACGCGCTGCTGCGCCGTGGTGAGCCCGCGATCCGGGAGCAGGAGGCCCGCGCGCAGGAGTCCAGCGCGCAGGAGCCCGTCGAGCGTGCCGCCGAGGAGGCCGTGGCGCACTAGACTGTAGCCACCGTAGGGCGGGCCGTGCAGGAGCGGGCCGCCGCACAGCAGCACACGTCGGGTCCGATCCGGGTCCGGCGACCGGGGCGGCGGCCGAACGGCCGCCGCCCCGCGCGCACCGATGGGAAGGAAGTCTCGGTCATGAGCTCGTCCGACGACGGAGCCGTCCCCGCGGAACCGGGCGGCGCGCCGACCCCGCCGCGCCGGTCGGACATGGCCGGCACGCACTACGTGGTGCCCGCGTCCCGGCCGCTCCTGGGCCGCGCCGTGTTCCCGGGGCGCAGCGACCGCACCCGCTCCAGCCTGTCGTACCTCTCCGGGCGCCCCATGGACCACTCGCCGATCCTGGAGCCGCTGCTGCACACCGTCCGGGCCACCCACCCGGAGGAGGACCTTGAGGTCCTGGAGCGCGCCTTCAAGGTCGCCGAGAAGTGCCACGAGGGCCAGAAGCGCAAGAGCGGCGACCCCTACATCACCCACCCCGTGGCCGTGACCACCATCCTCGCCGAGCTCGGCATGACCGGCGCCACGCTGGTGGCCGCCCTGCTCCACGACACCGTGGAGGACACCGACTACACCCTCGAGCAGCTGCGCGCGGAGTTCGGCGAGGAGGTCGCCGCCCTCGTGGACGGGGTCACGAAGCTCGACAAGGTCCAGTACGGGGACGCCGCCCAGGCCGAGACGGTGCGCAAGATGGTCGTGGCGATGGCCAAGGACATCCGGGTGCTCGTCATCAAGCTCGCCGACCGCCTGCACAACGCCCGCACCTGGCGGTTCGTGTCGCAGAGCTCCTCCTCGAAGAAGGCCCGCGAGACCCTCGAGATCTTCGCGCCGCTGGCCCACCGGCTCGGCATGAACACCATCAAGTGGGAGCTCGAGGACCTCGCCTTCGCGGCGCTCTACCCCAAGGTCTACGACGAGATCGTGCGGATGGTGGGGGAGCGCCAGCCCCAGCGCGAACGGTCCCTGGCGAAGATCCGGGAGCGGATCGCGCTCGACCTCTCCGAGGCGGGCATCGAGGCGACCATCACCGGCCGGCCCAAGCACTACTACTCGATCTACCAGAAGATGATCGTGCGCGGGAAGGACTTCGACGAGATCCAGGACCTGCAGGCGGTGCGGGTCCTGGTGAACACGGTGCGCGAGTGCTACGCGGCCCTCGGCGCCCTGCACGCGCGGTGGCGGCCGCTGCCGGGGCGGTTCAAGGACTACATCGCCATGCCGAAGTTCAACATGTACCAGTCCCTGCACACCACGGTGATCGGCCCGGACGGGCGCCCCGTGGAGATCCAGATCCGCACCCACGAGATGCACCGCCGCGCCGAGTACGGGGTGGCGGCGCACTGGAAGTACAAGGACCAGGCCAACCAGGCCAACTCCGCGACCCCGAAGGCCATGGAGGGGGACCTCGCGTGGCTGAGCTCCCTGGTGTCCTGGCAGGAGGAGACCCAGGACTCCTCCGAGTTCCTCGACTCGCTGCGCTATCAGATCAACACGGCCGAGGTCTACGTGTTCACGCCGAAGGGCGAGGTCATGGCGCTGCCCACCGGCTCCACGCCCGTGGACTTCGCCTACGCCGTGCACACTGAGGTGGGGCACAAGACGATCGGCGCCCGGGTGAACGGCAAGCTCGTGCCCCTGTCCTCGGAGCTCCAGCACGGGGACTGGGTGGAGGTGCTGACCTCCAAGTCCGAGCACGCCGGGCCCTCGCAGGACTGGCTGAAGTTCGTGCAGTCCCCGCGCGCCCGCAACAAGATCCGGCAGTGGTTCTCGAAGGAGCGCCGCGAGGAGGCCATCGAGAAGGGCAAGGACGCGCTCACCCGCGCCCTGCGCAAGCACCACCTGCCGTTGCAGCGCACGCTCACCCAGGAGTCCCTGCTCGCGGTGGCCCAGGACTTCCACCGCACCGACATCAGCTCGCTGTACGAGGCCATCGGCTCGGACGTGGTCAGCGCCCAGGACGTGGTCGCGAAGATCGTGGGGGACCTCGGCGGCGCGGACGGCGCGGAGGAGGACTTCGCCGAGACGACCATCGCCACCCAGCCGGTGCGCCCGCGAGTCTCGGACTCGGGCGTGACGGTCCAGGGCGCCTCGGACGTCTACGTCAAGCTCGCCCGCTGCTGCACCCCGGTGCCGCCGGACGAGATCATGGGCTTCGTGACCCGCGGTGCCGGGATCTCCGTGCACCGCAAGGACTGCGCGAACATGCTCGCCCTCACGTCCACCGAGCGGGTGGTCGAGGTCGCGTGGGCTCCCACCCAGTCCAGCGTGTTCCTGGTCGAGATCCAGGTGGAGGCCCTCGACCGCAAGTCCCTGCTCTCGGACGTCACGCGCGTGCTGTCGGAGAACCACGTCAACATCCTCTCCGCCTCGGTGCACACCTCGAAGGCCCGGCTGGCCATCTCCCGCTTCGCCTTCGAGATGGGCGATCCGCGCTACCTGGACCACGTGCTCAACCAGGTCCGCCGCATCGACGGGGTCTACGACGTCTACCGCACCTCCGGCAACCGGCCCATCTCGGAGCCGTCCTCCCGCTGACCCAGGGGCCCGCGGCTCCCTCCTCGGCGCACCGGGAGGGTCTCCGGCCCCGCCCGGGGCGCTCGAGGGTTCCCGGCCTCGCGGCCGCCGCACCGGGAAGCTCCCCGGCTCCGCCGCGGACGCACCGCCTGGGTGTCCAGTCCTGTCCCGGGCGCACCGCCGGGGTCAGCGGAGCGGACAGCCCGCGGCACGGGCCGCGCGGCGGACCCGCAGCAGGGCCGCCTGCCGCCCGGGCATCCGCTCGAAGCTCTCGAGCGCGGCCTGCACCAGGGCGGGAGGGCAGTGCAGGTGCGGGGCGTGCATGAGCGTGCCCAGGGCCGCGAGCCCCTCACCGCCGGGCACGTGCAGGGCCAGGTCCACCGCGGTGCGCAGCGGGGTGGTGACGCGCACCGCTCCGGCGTCGTGGACGTCGTAGCCGCCGAGCGTGACCTGGTGCAGCACCAGCCCCTCGGGGACCGGAGACATCGTGGTGCGGCGCAGCTTGTCCAGCAGCACCGGGAGGATGCCGGGACGCGCGGCGCAGTCGTAGAACCACGCGGCGGACATCCGCCCGAGCACTCCCCGCCCCAGCAGGTGCGGGGGGAGCTGCGCCTCCAGGGCCGCGACCTTCACCGCCCGGGTCACCGGACGCCCGCGCAGCACGTGGGCCTCCAGCACCACCGGCACCAGCACCCCGTCCGCGACGAGGGCCGAGAGCTCGGGACGCGAGAAGGGCCGTCCGGGCAGGAACAGGGTGTCGGGGTACCGGGGAGGGGCGTCCATGGGCCCACTCTCCGCCGCGGGCCCCGCACGGGAAAGGCCCCGCGGCCGCGCTGTGGACAGCGCGGCCGCGGGGCCCGTCGGGGACTGCGGTCAGCGCAGGTCCGCGGCGGAGCGGCGCAGCGTCTCGAGCCACTGGCGGCTCGTGCTGAGCTCGCCCTCCAGCTTGGCCGCGCGCTTGGTGTCCCCGGTGTCCCGGGCCCGGGACAGGGCGGCCTCCTGGTCCTCGATCTTCGACTCGAGCTGGGTCAGCATCGAGTTCGACCGGGCCTTCGTCTCCGGGTTGGAGCGCTGCCACTTCTCGTCCTCGGCCTGGCGCACGGCGTCCTCCACGGTCCGCAGCTCGGCCTCCACCCGGCGCATGTGGGCCCGCGGGACCTTCCCCGCCTGCTCCCACCGGTCCAGGATGTCGCCCAGCGCGCGCTTGGCCGCCTTGAGGTCCGTGATCGGCAGCAGGGCCTTCGCCTCGGCCAGGAGCTGCTCCTTCACGGCGAGGTTGCCCTCGAACTCCTCGTCGATCCGGTCGTTGTCGGCCTTGCGCGCCGCGAAGAAGGTGTCCTGGGCGGCGCGGAACCGCGCCCAGAGGGCGTCGTCGTCCTTCTTGGACGCGCGCTTGGTCTCCTTCCACCGGTCCATGAGCCGGCGGTACTCCGCCGCCGTGGCGCCCCAGTCGGTGGACCCGGACAAGGCCTCCGCCTCGGCGATGAGCGCCTCCTTGGCCTTCTTGGCCTCGGCGTTGTCGGCGTCCAGCTGCGAGAAGAACGCGCGGCGGTGCCGGTCGAAGGTGGTGCGCGCGGTGCGGAACCGCTTCCACAGGGCGTCCTCCGCGGCCCGGCCGAGCCGGATCCCGGACTTCTGGTGCGTCTTCCACTGGTCGAAGAGCTCGGCCATCCGCGCGGAGGACTGCTTCCACTGGGTGCGCTGCGGGTCCTGGGCCGCGATCTGCTCCGCCTCCGCGACGATGGCCTCCCGCGCCGCCACGTTCTGGGCGCGCTGAGCCTCGTGGGCGGCCCGCTCGGCGGCCTCCAGCTCCCGGATCGCCGGACGCAGGGCCTCCAGGCGGGACTCGAGGGCCTTGACGTCCCCGAGCATCGTGCGCTGGCCGACCTGCTCCGCGAGGTGGTCCACGGTGCTCTGCATGTCCGCCGAGGGCGCGCCCGCGGCGACCCGCTGCTCGAGCAGGGCCACCTGCGCCTCGACGTCGTCGAACTTCCGGGCGAAGTAGCCCAGCGCCTCGTCCTCCGTGGCGTCCGGGAACTGGCCGCAGAGGACCTCCTCGCCGTCCACGACCACGTAGACGTGTCCGTCCTCGGTGACCCGGCCGAAGGCCCGGGCGCGGGCCACGGACTCGGCCGACGCGAGGGCCGGCGCCGAAGCCGGGCTCGTCGTCGCCGCGGACGGCTGGGCCGGGGGCTGCTGCGCGGCCGGGGGCGGGGTCGGGACGGCCGCCGGACCGGGAGCGCCGGGCTTGGGAGCCCCCGGCTTCGGCACCGGACCCGGCGCGGGGGCCGGACGGGGCGTGGGCCGGTCGCCGGGCTGCTGCTGGTCGGGCTGCCGGTCGCCGGGCTGCTGTTGGTCGGGCTGCAGGCCGTCGAGCTGCTGGTCGCCGGACTGCTGGTCGTCGGATTCGAGACGTTCTGTCACCGCTGAAACTCTTTCGCTCTCGCCGGCGGCGACCCCGGGGCGCGTGCCCGGCGTCGTCGCCCGGCCTCGGACAATCGTCAGCCCCATACTACCGAGGACACCTGCTCCGCCCGCCGGGCGCCCGTGGTCCGTCCGGTGGCCGGGCGGGCCGGCGCACCGCGGGGCTTTGGGCCGTGCGCACGAGGATCCCTAGGATGAGGGGCGGAACCGTCCGCCCCGTCCGGGCCGGCCGTCCGACCGTCCCGCCGCCGATGCACCCGAGGAGCACGTCCCCATGGCCCGCAAGACCTCCCTGTCCGGTTTCCCCGAATGGCTTCCGGAGGAGCGTCTGGTCGAGCTGCACGTCCTCGACGTGCTGCGGGAGAGCTTCGAGCTGCACGGCTTCTCCTCGATCGAGACCCGCGCCGTCGAGACGGTCGGGCAGCTGCTGCGCAAGGGCGAGATCGACAAGGAGGTCTACGTCGTCTCCCGCCTGCAGGAGGACGAGGAGACCGGCCCCGCCGAGCGCGGCGACGACCAGCTGGCCCTGCACTTCGACCTGACCGTGCCCTTCGCCCGCTACGTGGTGGAGAACGGCGGCCACCTGGCCTTCCCGTTCCGCCGGTACCAGATCCAGAAGGTGTGGCGCGGCGAGCGCCCCCAGGAGGGGCGCGCCCGCGAGTTCACCCAGGCGGACATCGATGTGGTGGGCGACGGCGCGCTGCCGTTCCGCTACGACGTGGAGCTCGCCCTCGTGATGATCGACGCCCTCTCGAAGCTGCCCATCCCGCCCTTCGTGCTGCGCGTCAACAACCGCAAGCTCGCCGAGGGGTTCTACCAGGGCATCGGGCTCCGCGACACCGCCGGGGTGCTGCGCAACATCGACAAGCTCGAGAAGATCGGTCCGGAGCGGGTGGCCGAGGCCCTGTGCGAGGAGGTCGGGGCGACCCCCGAACAGGCGCAGGCCGCGCTGCAGCTCGCGGCGATCCGCACCGAGGACACCTCCTTCGTGGACCGGGTCCGCGCGCTCGGGGTGAACACCCAGCTGCTCGAGGAGGGCCTGCGGGAGCTCGAGGAAGTGGTGGGGGAGGCCTCCCGCCGCGCCCCCGGCACGGTGGTCGCGGACCTGTCGATCGCCCGCGGCCTCGACTACTACACCGGCACCGTGTACGAGACGGTGCTCGTGGGCCACGAGCAGCTGGGCTCCGTGTGCTCCGGCGGCCGCTACGAGTCCCTCGCGTCCACCGGCAAGAAGACCTATCCCGGGGTGGGCCTGTCCGTGGGCGTCACCCGCCTCGTCTCCCGCATGCTGTCCCAGGGCATGGCAGCGCCCTCCCGGAAGGTCCCGACCGCCGTGCTGGTCTCCCTCGTGGACGAGGAGTCCTGGTCCTCCGCCCAGGACGTGGCCCAGCAGCTGCGCGAGCGCGGCGTCGCGTGCGAGGTCTCCGCGAGCGCGGCGAAGTTCGGCAAGCAGATCAAGTACGCCGAGCGCCGCGGCATCCCCTACGTGTGGTTCACGGTCCGCGGCGAGGACGGCTCGCTGGCCCACGAGGTCAAGGACATCCGCTCCGGGGAGCAGCTCCCCGCCGACCCGGCGTCCTGGACGCCGCCGGCCGAGGACCTGCGCCCGGTCGTGCGGCCCACGGGAGCCTGACCCGTCCGGACACCCTCAGGCGCAGCCCCGGCTTCCCCAGGCACCGCCGAGTCCCCACTTCCCGGCCGCCCGTTGCGCCGAGTCCCCATTCGCGGGTGGCCCGTGGCGCCGAGTCCCCATCCCCGGGTGGCCCGTGGCGCCGAGTCCCCATTCCCGCCTCGTGTCCCCAGGCCGATCCGTGGGGATGTGCCACGAGAGTGGGGACTCGGCCGCAGGGGCGACGACATGCTGGGGGGTCGGCGCGGGGGGTGACGAGGGGGTGGGGGTGGGGGTCCGGGCCGGCAGGGGAGCACCGTGCCGGGCGAGGGGTCGGGGCGGGGTCAGCGGCGTCGCAGCGCCAGGGCCAGGGCCCGGCCTGCCAGGCCCACGGCGAAGACTGCGAGCATCGTGAGCACCGACGGCCACGGGAGCGTGAACGCCAGGACCAGGCAGCCGGTCAGCCCGAGCGCGTTGACCGCCCGCGGCGCCCACCCCGGCCGCTGCTCCAGGGTGAGGGCCGACAGGTTGGCCAGCGCGTAGTACACCAGGACCCCGAAGCTCGAGAAGCCGATGACCGTGCGCACGTCGCCGACCAGCACGAGCACCACCACGAGCCCGGCCACGGCCAGCTCCGCCGCCCACGGCACGCGGTGCCGCTCCGAGACCGCGCCCAGCGGCCGCGGCAGGTCCCGCCCGCGCGCCATCGCCAGGGCCGTGCGGGAGATCCCGGCGACCAGCGTCAGCAGCGCCCCCAGGGTGGCCAGGGCGGCGGCCGCGGTGACGACGACGGTGCCCGCGGTCGCCGGACCGGCCGCCCAGCCGGCCTCCCGGACCGCGGCCAGCAGCGGGGCGGTCGACGCCGCCAGCCGGTCGACCCCGAGGAAGCGCAGCAGCCCGAGGCCGACCAGCCCGTAGAGCAGCAGCGTGAAGGCCAGCGCCCCCAGCACGGCGCGGGGGATGGTGCGGGCCGGGTCCCGGACCTCCTCGCCCATCGTGGCCACGCGCGCGTAGCCGGCGAAGGCGAAGAACAGCGTCCCGGCCGCCGGCAGCACCCCCCACGCGGTGCCGCTCCACGCCGCGCCGGCCTCCTCCGGGATCTTCGTGGCGGGACCCGCGCCCGAGAGCAGCAGGACCACGAGGAGCAGCAGGACCACGAGCACCGGGACGACCAGCAGCCTCGTCAGCCGCGCGGTCCGGGTGATCCCGCCCAGGTTCACCGCCGTGAGACCGAGGACGGCGGCCACGGCGAGCAGCCGCGCCCCGGCGTCGCCCGCCCCCGTGAGCTCCGCGGCGTAGAGGCCGAAGGTCAGCGCCATGGCTGCCGCGGACGCGGTCTTGCCGGTCACGAAGCCCCAGCCGGCCACGAACCCCGGCCACGGACCCAGCTGCCGGTTCGCGTACACGTAGGTGCCCCCGGAGGCGGGGTGCACGGCCGCCAGCTGCGCCGTGGAGGTCGCGTTGCACCAGGCGACCACCGCGGCCAGCAGCAGGGCCAGGGGCAGCCGGGGACCGGCGAGGGCCGCGGCCGGGGCGAAGGCCACGAACACCCCGGCGCCGACCATCGAGCCCACGCCGATCACGGCCGCGTCGAGGGTGCCCAGCCGGCGGGCGAGAGCCGGGTGGCCGGGGGAGCTGCTCATGGTCGTCCTGTCGTCGTGCCGGTGCCCGGGAGGCGGGCTGTAAACTCGTTGCGGAACGAGAGTAGGGGCCCCCGGTGAACCCCGGGGAAACGCGCGATCGGCGTGACCCCGTCCGCACCTCACGAACAACGAAGGGTTTTCAGTGCTGCGCACCCACAACCTCGGCGCCCTGCGTGCCGAGCACATCGGAGAGACCGTCACGCTGGCCGGCTGGGTCGGCCGGCGCCGCGACCACGGAGGGGTGGCCTTCCTGGACCTGCGCGACGCCTCCGGGGTCGCCCAGATCGTGGTGCGCGACGAGGCGGACTTCCACCACCTGCGCAACGAGTTCGTGCTGCAGGTCACCGGCACCGTGGAGCGCCGCCCCGAGGGCAACGAGAACCCGGCCCTGGCCACCGGTGAGGTCGAGGTCATGGCGGAGACCGTCACCGTGCTCAACACCGCCGCCGCGCTGCCCTTCCAGATCGACGAGCACGTGGAGGTGGGCGAGGACGCCCGGCTGCGGCACCGCTATTTGGACCTGCGCCGGCCCGAGCCGGCCCGCATCATGCGCCTGCGCTCCGAGGCCAACCGGGTGGCCCGCGAGATGCTGCACGAGGACGGCTTCACCGAGGTCGAGACGCCCACGCTGACCCGCTCCACCCCCGAGGGCGCCCGCGACTTCCTGGTGCCCGCGCGCCTGGCCCCCGGGTCCTGGTACGCCCTGCCGCAGTCCCCGCAGCTGTTCAAGCAGCTGCTGCAGGTCGGCGGGATCGAGAAGTACTACCAGATCGCCCGCTGCTACCGGGACGAGGACTTCCGCGCCGACCGCCAGCCCGAGTTCACCCAGCTCGACATCGAGGCCTCCTTCGTGGAGCAGGACGACGTCATCGCCCTCGGCGAGCGGATCGTGGCGGCCCTGTGGAAGCTCATCGGCGTGGACATCCCCACCCCGATCCGCCGGATGACCTACGCCGAGGCCATGGCCAAGTACGGCTCCGACAAGCCGGACCTGCGCTTCGGCCTCGAGCTCACCGAGCTGACCGAGTACTTCCAGGACACCACGTTCCGCGTCTTCAAGGCCCCGTACGTGGGCGCCGTGGTCATGCCCGGCGGAGCATCCCAGCCGCGGCGCACCCTGGACGCCTGGCAGGAGTGGGCCAAGCAGCGCGGCGCGAAGGGCCTGGCCTACGTGCTCGTCGGCGAGGACGGCACCCTGAGCGGGCCGGTGGCCAAGAACATCACGGAGGCCGAGCGCGAGGGCCTCGCCGCCGCGACCGGCGCGCGGCCCGGGGACTGCATCTTCTTCGCCGCCGGCGAGCGGAAGTCCGCCCGCGCGCTGCTGGGCGCGGCCCGCGTGGAGATCGGCCACCGCACCGGGCTCATCGACGAGGACGCCTGGGCGTTCGTGTGGATCGTGGACGCGCCGCTGTTCGAGTCCGCGGCCGAGGCCGTCGAGTCCGGCGACGTGGCCGTGGGTGCCGGGCAGTGGACCGCCGTGCACCACGCGTTCACCTCGCCCAAGCCCGAGTTCCTGGACACCTTCGACCAGGACCCCGAGCACGCGCTGGCCTACGCCTACGACATCGTGTGCAACGGCAACGAGATCGGCGGCGGCTCCATCCGCATCCACCAGCAGGACGTGCAGCGGCGGGTGTTCGAGGTCATGGGCATCGGCCGCGAGGAGGCGGACGAGAAGTTCGGCTTCCTGCTCGAGGGCTTTAAGTACGGCGCGCCCCCGCACGGCGGCATCGCCTTCGGCTGGGACCGCGTGGTCGCCCTGCTGGCCGGCACGGACTCCATCCGCGAGGTCATCGCGTTCCCGAAGACCGGCAACGGCTACGATCCGCTGACCGCCGCCCCGGCGCCGATCACCGCGCAGCAGCGCAAGGAGGCCGGGGTGGACGCCAGGCCCGAGGCGCAGCAGGACGAGGACCTGCAGGCCGAGAAGGTGGCCGCGCACTAGGCCCGGGCCCCATCGGGCCGGGTCCGCCCGCTCCGGGCGGACCCGGCCCGATGTGCTCCCGGTGCGCCGATGCTCGGTCCGGCAGCAGCACGGCGGTGCCGAGTCCCCACCACAGGCCGATCCGGCCTGCGCCCACCGCGATCCTCGTCGGGACGGATCCTCGGGCCTCAGCGCGGACACGGTCGGCGGAGCTCCCCCCGCAGCGGGCCGGTCAGATCCCCTCTCGCGTCCTCGTCCACGGCGACGGTGTCCACGCCCAGCCACGTCGCGGTCGTCGCCAGCTCGGCCGCCAGCTCCCCGACGACGACGGAGCGCGTCGGCCACCTCGTCGCCGCGGCGGCGTCGGGACCCGGCTCCTCGGGGAAGGCGGAGCGGACCATGAGGACGCCGCGGTCCCGGTCGTACTTCAGGTCGACCCGGGCGACGAGGGACTCGCCGAGCAGGAACGGCAGCACGTAATAGCCGTGGGTGCGCCGGGAGGCCGGGGTGTAGATCCCGATGCGGTAGTGCATCCCGAACAGTTCCAGCAGCCGACGACGCTCGAAGACAAGCGGGTCGAAGGGGGCCAGCAGTGCACGGGCGCCTGTGCGGCGCGGGACGCCGGCGTCGGCGTGCAGCCACGCCGGGCGGTCCCAGCCGGCGACCGTGACAGGCAACAGCTCGCCGCCGTCGACGAGCTCGTCGACAGCGCGGCGGGTGACGCGCTGGCCGAGGCGGAAGTAGTCGGCGAAGCAGCGGACGGTGCCGATGCCGTGGGCGCGGGCGGAGATGCGGACGAGCTCGCGGACGGCGTCGTCCGGGTCCGGCGGCGGCTGCCCACGGAGGTGCGGGGGCAGGACGCGCTCGGCGAGGTCGTAGACCCGCTCGAACTGTGCGTTGCGGCGGGCGGCGCCGAGCTGCCCGGCGTCGAAGAGGATCTCCAGGGCGGTCCGGGCGGCGCTCCACCGCCAGCCCCACCCCTCCTCGGCGCGCTGCGCGTGGCGGGCGTCGACGAACGCCTCGACCTCCCGGCCCGTGAGCGGGCCGCGTTCGGCGACGACGTCACGGACGAGCTCGAGCACGCCCGGGTGGCGCGCCTCCATCGCGTCGGGGTCCATGCCGGCCCAGCGCCGGCGGGTCCAGGCGACGAGCGGGAAGGTGGCGACGGGCAGGTAGCAGGCCTCGTGCGCCCAGGCCTCGATGAGGCGGCGCGGCGCCCGGCCCGCTGCCCGATCGAGCAGGGCGGTGTCGTAGGGCCCGAGCCGGGCGAGCAGCGGCAACAGGTGTGCCCGGGCGAGGACGTTGACCGAGTCGATCTGCAGCAGCCCGATGCGCTCAACGGTGCTCGTGACGTGCCGCATCGTCACCACCGGGGGCCGGGCGCGGTCCAGGCCCTGGGCGGCGATCGCGACGCGGCGCGCCTGGGCCGGGCTGATCGTGCGGGTCACCCGGACGACGATACCGAGACCGGCGTGCGGAGTCGACGGTGTGAGCGGCCGCAGTCGTGCGCGCGGTCGGCGCAGCGGCTCATGCGCCGCCGCCGGCGCCGCTGTGCCACGCCGCGCCCCCCGCACACCCGCAGCCGGGGCATGGCGGTCCGGGCACCAGCGGTCCGGCAGGGCAGCAGCCGGCGGGGGTCAGTCGAGCAGGCTCTCCAGGTGGGGCGTGCGCTCGTGGGCGCCCGGCAGCGGCTCGCGGCCCCTGCCCAGGAGGAACCACAGCGGGACCACGAGCAGCGCCAGGAGCAGGCCCACCCACACCCACGAGGCGGTCAGTGCGTACTCGGCGCCCGTCAGGACGAGGGCGACGGCCATCAGCACGGCGCCCAGCACGCCGAGCGCCCGCGCCCCGGCGGTGCGCCCGAGCTTCGCGACCGCGGCGCAGGCCAGGCCGTAGTAGAGGGCCACGAGCACCGAGATGATCCCGATCGCGTCGTCGAACAGGGGGCCGGAGAAGGCCGTCCACGCGGCCGCGAGGGCAGCGGTGGTCCACGTGGAGAAGGACAGGGACAGGAAGCGGCGCGGCAGGTGCCCGCCGCGGGCCATGGACATCAGTCCGCGGGAGGTCGGGATCATGGTGGTGCCGATGGACGCGCCCGCGGAGACCGCCACGAGCGCGGCCAGCAGCGGGGACGCCACCGAGGTGCCCGGGGCGTAGGCCCAGCCGATGGCGGCGTAGGCGGTGGCCACCACGCCCAGGGCGATCCACGCCGAGACCCGCGGCGCCCGCTGGGTGGTGGACTCCTCGGTCAGGGAGAACGTCGAGTCCCAGCCCCAGTACAGGAACAGGGCCAGCAGCAGGGCGGCCGCCACGTCCCCGGCGGACACGCCGGGCCCGGACACCAGCTCCGCGGCACCGTAGAACCCGGTCCACTCCCCGTCCTCCACGCCCGTCCCCGGCGGGAGGGCCGGGGCCGTGCGCACGGCCCACACCAGGATCCCCACCCCGAGCAGCTGCAGCACGGCCAGGACCCACTGCACGGCGGCCGAGACCCTGATCCCGCTGGAGGACAGCGCCGCGAAGACGGCCATCAGCAGGACCGCCACGCCCGTGGTGGTCCAGGGCCCGGCCCCGATCCCGAGGGCGAACAGCGCGGAGTCGGCGGTGACCCAGGCCAGGGACGCGAGCACGAGGGTCGCCGAGAGCCACAGCCCCCAGCCGCCCACGAACCCGGTGAACGCCCCGTAGGCCTCCCGGGCCCACCGGTAGACCGTGCCCTGGTCCTCGCAGAGCGCGTCCAGGCGGGCGAAGCAGAGCGAGACCACCACCATGGGGAGCACGGCGCCCACGAGCACCACGGGGGTCCAGGAGCCCACCAGGGCGTGGACCAGTCCCACGGTGACCACCGCGGAGTACAGCGGGGCGATCGAGGTGGAGCCGATGACCGCGGAGGTCGTCGTGGAGATCGACCGGGGGAGCAGATGGGCGGTCACAGCAGACCCTTCTTGTCGATGATGTTCGGGACGAAACGGCAGTAGTAGTCGGTCAGCGGGCCGTCGGACTCCCGGATGCCGATGCCGGCCGCGCCGGCCTCGCCCACCACCCAGGAGCCGATCACCGGGTGGTTGGGGGCGCCGTCGGAGCCGGGGAAGTTGCGGATGGGCGTGTAGGCCTGCCACACGTCCAGCGGGGAGGGGTGGGGGTGCTCCGCACGGATCCGCGCGTCGCGGGTGTGCAGCTCGATGCCGTCCCCCTCGCGGCCGAACACCGGCTTGCGCACCCACTCCCGCAGGTCCCGGGGTCCGTCCGGGTGGGCTGCCAGCAGGTTCTCGTGGCCGGGGAAGCACCGCCACAGGGCCACGAGCAGGAGCTTGTTGGACTGGAACATCTTCCACGGGGGCTCGTACCAGTGGTGCATCAGGGTGGGGTCCTGGAGCACGAAGGCCCCGGGTCCGTCGTCGAGCATGTGCTCCCACGGGTGCAGGGCGAAGATCTCCTCGATGGGACCCACCACCACGGGGTGGTCCACGTCCCCGGTGGCGTGCACCCAGCCGCGGGAACGGGTGTCGTAGCGGACGTCCTCGACGGGCAGCAGGACGGTCCGGTAGCCGGCCTCGGCGGCGGTGTTCGCCAGCACCGCGGCGTTGGCGGCGTCCTCCCCGGACTCCTCCTCGCGGGTGTAGGCCACGTGCAGGGTCTTCGTGGCCGAGAACGGCAGCCTCTGCCGCCAGCGCTCCACGAGCATCGGCCACAGGCCGTTGAGCTGGTCGAACTCCGGGTGGTCCTCGCCCAGGCCCGGGAACAGGGCCTCCACGCGGCTCCACTGGCAGATGGCCCCCTCCACGAGCCCGGTGGGGGTGTCACCGTTGAGCTCGAGCATCTTCGGCGGGCCCGTCCCGTCCCACGCCAGGTCGAAGCGGCCGTAGATCGAGGGCTCCCGCAGCCGCAGGGAGTGCTGGGCGAGCTCGAACGCCTCCTCGGACAGGCCCAGGGTGCCCAGCGCGCCGGTGGCCAGGTACCGGGCGGCCTCCGCGCACATCCGGTGCAGCTCGTCCGTCACGGACTCCAGCTCGTCCACCTCGTCCG
Source organism: Kocuria oxytropis (assembly GCF_040981195.1). Lineage (NCBI taxonomy): Bacteria > Bacillati > Actinomycetota > Actinomycetes > Micrococcales > Micrococcaceae > Kocuria > Kocuria oxytropis. The sequence goes on from NZ_JAVFXA010000008.1 coordinate 91,173, forward strand.
GGGAGAGGACGTAGGCGGCCGTCTCGTTCCAGTAGGAGAAGCGCCGGCCGTCGGGCCGCTCAGTCAGTGCGTACGTGAGGCCCTCGTCGCGGACGGTCCGCTCCCAGTCCGGGCGGGGGGCCAGGCCGTCGATGCGCCGCATCAGGAGCCCCAGCCGCTCTTCGAGCCGCCGAAGCCGCGGGACACACCGCTCTTGCCGACGGCGGCGCCGTTGCGGGGCAGACCGCGGGCCACCGTGGCCGAGGCGGGCGGGCGGCCCGTGGACCAGCCCGCCGAGGCCTGCACGGGCGAGCCGACGGCGGGCACGGACACGGCCCGGCCGGAGCTCATGAGCACCCACATCGGGAAGAAGCCGCCGACCCGCGGCCCGCGGTCGTCGTCGCACTCGTCGTCGTCGACCCGCACGGGCTCGGCGCCACCCTCCCCGTCCGGGTCCTCCACACAGATCCGGGCGTAGTCGGAGTCCACCTCCTGGACGTCCTGGGCCTCCTGGCCGCAGCCGGTCAGGGCGATCGTCAGGGCGCCGATCGAGGCGGCGGCCATGGTCCGTGAGGAGGGGCGGGGCGGCATGCTGGGCCTTCCGGGACAGAAGCGGGACAGAAGCGGGACAGAAGCGGGACTGGATCGGGATCTGGAGCGGGACGGGAGTGGGGCCGGAGCGGGACGTCACGAGGACGGGAGCGGTGCGGCGGCCGCACCGGAACGGGACTGGACGGGCCCGCGGGCGCGCGAACCCTGTCCGAGCGTACGACCTCCCGGGCGCCCAGGGGCGTCCGCGGCCGTGCCGTGTCCGCCGCGGACGCCCCGCCGGGCCCGTGCGGGCGCCACCGGACGCAACATCGGCCCCGCGGCCGGTGCCGCGCAGTAGGCTCCGGGCACGCCCGGGACCGTGTCCCGGCACCGCCGCACCACCTTTAGGGGAGCCCATGAGCCGTGATCCCGCCGCCGCCCGCACCGCGCTCCTCGACGCCGGCGCCTGGTTCGCCGAACTGGTCGGGGAGCTGCGCCCCCACCACTGGACCCGCCCGGGACCGGGCACCTGGGACGTCCGGGCGCTGGTGGGACACACGCACCGGGCGCTCGTCACGCTCGGCACCTATCTCACGGTCCCCGCCGACGACGAGACCTGCACCGGCACCGCCCAGTACTACGCCCTCGCCGCTGCGGCCACGGACTCCGCGGCGGTCGCGGCCCGCGGCGTCGCCGCCGGCCACGAGCTCGGCCGCCACCCGGACGCCACCGTCCGGGCGTCGCTGGAGCGGGTCCGGGACGCCCTGGCGCAGGTGCCGCTGGACCAGGACCCCCTGATCCGCACCGTGGTGGGAGGCACCCGGCTGCGCGCCTACGTGCCCACCCGCACGTTCGAGCTGGCCGTGCACGGGCTGGACCTGGCCCAGGCCTGCGGGCTGGACCGGACGCCGCCGGAGCACGTCCTGGCCGACGCCGGGCAGACGGCGCTGGAGCTCGCCGCCCACGGCGGTCAGCTGCCGGAGGTCCTGCTGGCGCTCACCGGCCGGCGGCCTCTGCCGCCGGGGTTCACGGTCCTGCCCTGAACCGGTCCGCCCGAGGTGCTCGGCGGCCACCGCACCGCAGCGACGTCACCCGGCGGACGTCGTCCCGCCGCACCACGGTCTGCGCGCCGACCCGGCACCGTCACCGACCGCGCGACGAGACGAGCGTCACGGGTTGTCCGCCGGGTCGTCCTGGAACACACTGGACCCATCCTCCGCCCCGGGGCCCGATCAGGCCCGGCACGCGCGGGGAGCACCGTCGGGGAGGCCGGCTCATGGGGGAGTTCGTTCGGGCCAACGGCCTCGACGTCTGGGTGGAGCACCGGGGCGAGGGGCCGGACGTGCTGCTGGTCGGGGGACTGGGCGACACCGTCGAGACCTGGCAGCTCCAGCTCGAGGGCCTCGCCGACCGCCATCACCTGATCGCCTTCGACAACCGGGGCACCGGACGCACGGCCATGCCCGCAGATCCCCTCTCGGTGGCGGCACTGGCCGACGACGCCGCCGGAGTGCTCCGGGCCCTGGGCGTCTCCTCGGCTCACGTGGCCGGGTTCTCGGGAGGAAGCGTCATCTGCCAGGAACTGGCCCTGCGTCACCCGCGACTCGTGCGGAGCCTGGTCCTGCAGAGCACCTGGACGGCCCAGGACGCGTACCTGCGGTCCTGGGGGCGCTTCATGAGCGGGTTCGCCGGGACCGCCCCGAGCGAGCGGGCCTTCCTGGAGGGGTTCTTCCTGTGGATCTACACGGTCCGGGCGCACCAGGACGGAACCGTCGACCGGATCATCGGCGAGGTGCTCGCCGCCCCGCACCAGCAGGCCCTCGAGGACCTGCAGGCGTACATCGATGTCCTCTCCCGGCACGACACGACCGCTCGTCTCGCCGGCCTCGCCGTTCCCACGCTCGTCCTGGCCAGCGGGCAGGACACCCTGAGTCGTCCGGCGATGGGCCGGGCCGCGGCGGACAGCATCCCCGGTGCCCGGTTCGAGGTCATGGAGAACGAGGCCCACCAGCCCTTCCAGGAGGTCCCGGACCAGTGGAACGCCCGCGTCGCCGCCTTCTGGCACGAGGTCGGGGCACGCGGCTGACGTCGCCCCGCCGAGAGCACCGTCCACCGGCCGCGACCCCGGGAGCACCGCCGTCCCCGGGCCCCACGGGGCCCCGAGCCGTCCGGCTGCCACCCAGCCGGCGAGCACCAGCAGGGACAGCACCAGCGGGGCCGGCGCGACGACCTCGGACACCAGGACGGTCGCCGAGGTCGTCGGTCGTCGTGCCGCTGCCTTGCGGTCAGGCTGTCGGGGGTGCCGGGACCGCCCGGGCCTGTGGTGGACTGGTGCGCATGCGCATCGTCCTGCAGAGAGCGGCCCGGGCCGCCGTGACCGTCGGGGGAGACGTCGTGGGGGCGATCGAGGAGCCGGGCCTCGTCGCCCTCGTGGGCGTCACCCACGACGACGACGCGGCGACCGCCGCACGGCTCGCCGAGAAGACCTGGACGCTGCGGCTGCTGGAGGGCGAGCGGTCCTGCGCGGACCTCGGCGCCCCGGTGCTCGCCGTCAGCCAGTTCACCCTCTACGGCGACGCCCGCCGGGGACGGCGCCCCTCGTGGTCCGCCGCCGCGCCCGGGCCCGTCTCGGAACCGGTGTTCGAGGCGTACGTGCAGGCGCTGCGGGACCTCGGCGCGCATGTGGAGACCGGCCGCTTCGGGGCCGCGATGCAGGTGGAGCTCGTCAACGACGGCCCGTTCACCCTGGTCCTGGACAGCGCCGAGCTGGACCGGCCCCGGCGGGGCTGAGCCGCTCAGGACCGGCCCCGGGCCGAGCGAGCACGTCCCGGGGAGCTCGAGCCGGCCCGGTCCCGGGGAGTTCGACCCGGCCCGGTCCTGTGGGGCCGGGCCGGTGGCCGGTGTCGGCGGGGGCCGGACCGGCCCGCCGGGGCGGGGCGCGGGCACCGGGCGCGGGCGCCGGGCGCGGGCGGCGGGCCGGCGCCCCGGGGGCTAGCCTGAGGAGGTGACCGGCTCCCTCTTCGACGACCTCGACACCTCCGACCCCGGCGCGGGCGAGCACCGCGCCGAGGGCCGGCGCGGCGGGCGGCGCTCCCGGTCCCGGGCGCCGCTGGCGGTGCGGATGCGCCCGCGCCGGCTCGACGAGATCGTGGGCCAGCAGCACCTGCTCAGGCCCGGCTCGCCGCTGCAGGTCCTCGCCGGGGAGGACCGTGGGCCGGCAGGACCGTCCTCGATCATCCTGTGGGGACCCCCGGGCACGGGCAAGACCACCCTGGCCCACGTGATCGCCCGCGGGGTGTCGCGGAAGTTCGTGGAGCTCTCCGCCATCACGGCGGGGGTCAAGGACGTGCGCAAGGTCATGGACGAGGCGCTCACCGACCGGGACCTGCACGGGCGCACCACGGTGCTGTTCCTCGACGAGATCCACCGGTTCACCAAGGCGCAGCAGGACGCCCTGCTGCCGGGGGTGGAGAACCAGTGGGTGGTGCTGGTGGCCGCCACCACGGAGAACCCGTCCTTCTCGGTCATCTCGCCCCTGCTCTCGCGCTCGCTGCTGCTCACCCTGCAGCCGCTCGAGCGGGCCGACATCGGGGCGCTGCTGGATCGTGCCGTCGCCGACCCCCGGGGCCTGGGCGGGGAGGTGGCCCTGTCCGCCGAGGCCCGCGAGCACCTGCTGGACCTGTGCGGCGGGGACGCGCGCAAGGCCCTCACGGCCCTGGAGGCGGCCGCGGGGGTCGCCTCATCGGAGCAGCCGGCGGCCGGCGAGGACACCGTGCAGGACACCGGCGAGGACGCCGGGGACGGTTCCGGGCAGTCCCCGCGCCCGGTGCCGGTGATCACCCGCGAGCATGCCGAGGAGGCCCTCGACCGGGCGGCGGTGCGCTACGACAGGAACGGCGACCAGCACTACGACGTGGTCAGCGCGTTCATCAAGTCCATCCGCGGCTCGGACGTGGACGCCGCGATGCACTACCTCGCCCGCATGATCGAGGCGGGGGAGGACCCGCGGTTCATCGCCCGCCGGCTGATCATCTCGGCCTCCGAGGACATCGGCACCGCGGACCCGACCGCCCTGCAGACCGCGGTCGCGGCCGCCGACGCCGTCCAGCTGATCGGCATGCCCGAGGGACGGATCCCGCTCGCCCAGGCCGTGGCGCACCTGGCGACCGCCCCGAAGTCCAACGCCGCCTACACCGCGATCAACGAGGCGATCGCCGACGTCCGCGCGGGCCGGGCCGGGCCCGTCCCGCTGCACCTGCGCGACGCCCACTACCCCGGCGCGGGTCAGCTCGGCCACGGCCGCGGCTACGTCTACTCCCACGACGAGCCCAACGGCGTGGCCGCCCAGCAGTACCCGCCCGACGAGCTCGTCGGCACCGACTACTACCGGCCCACCGAGCACGGCCGCGAGCGCGAGATCGCCCACCGCCTCGAGATCCTGCGGGGCATCGTCCGGGGCCGGTGACCGGCGCGCTCAGCGGCCGAAGAGGTGGCGGACCACCGCCGCGGCCGTGCGCTCGTCGATCAGCAGGTCCGTGACCACGCCCGCCCGCAGCGCGCCCACCACGCCGGGCACCTTGTGGTCCCCGGCCACCACGCACAGCCGGCGCGGGATGCGGCGCAGCTCCATGGGCGTCGGCCCGCTCGCGCGCCGGTTGTAGTCGATGTCCGCGTACGTCCCGTCCTCCCGCAGGAACACGGTGCACACATCGCCCACCACCCGGTGCGCGGCCAGCTCCCGGAGCGCGTCCTCCGGCAGGTAGCCGTTGCTGTACACCTGGGAGATCATCGGCCCGCGGAAGGCCCCCACGCTGAACACCGCCAGGTCCGCCGCATTGCGCACGGCCAGGACGCGGCGCACCGAGGACTCCTGCCACATCAGCCGGCGGGTCTCCTCCTGGTCGAAGAACGCCGGGGTGGGGAAGGGCACCAGCGCCGCCCCGAAGGCCGTGGACATCTGCCCCAGCAGCGCCGAGGACTGCGCCGCGCCCGTGGAGCGGACGCTCACCGCGCCGTTCATCTGGACCACGACCGCCTCCCGGGTGGCTTTCGGCTGCAGGTGCCCGGCGATCGCCGAGGTCGTGGTCCCCCACGCGACCGCCAGGGTCATCCCGTCCCCGAACCAGTCGCCGAGCAGCCCGGCCGCGGCCCGGGCCACGGACTCCAGCCGCTGCGGCTCCGTGGCCGTGCGCGGGGTGCCCGCCACGTGCACCGTGACCCCGAAGGCCTCCCGCAGCCGGCGCGACAGGTCGTGTCCCGCGTCCGGGGGAGCGCTCAGGCTGATCCGCACGATGCCCCGCTCCCGCGCGGCCTGTAGCATCCGCGAGACCGTCGGGCGCGAGACGCCGAACCGGTCCGCCACGGCCTCCATCGTCATGCCCTGCACGTAGTACAGCTCCGCAGCGTGGTGGAGCTCGGCATCACCGTGCACCGCGACCTCCTCGTCCTGCACGTCCGTTCATTTGCTTTGAGCATAGGTGCATCCTCGGCAAGAGTGTGATGCAGAGCACGTCCCCACCCGAACCCACCGCTTCCGAGGAGTTCCCCACCATGGCCCACCCCGCACTCTCCAGCTCCGAACGGGACCGGGCGCTCGCCGAGCTCTCCGACGGCCCCGAGCTCGACGTCCTCGTGGTCGGGGGCGGGATCACCGGTGCCGGCATCGCCCTCGACGCCGTGACCCGCGGCCTGCGCACCGGCATCGTGGAGGCCCAGGACTGGGCCGGCGGCACCTCCCAGTGGTCCTCCAAGCTCGTCCACGGCGGACTGCGCTACCTCCAGCAGCTCGACTTCAAGCTCGTCTCCGAGGCGCTGCGGGAGCGCGAGCTGCTGCTGGACTTCCTCGCCCCCCACCTCGTCAAGCCCGTGCCCTTCCTCTACCCGCTGACCCACCGCTTCTGGGAGCGTCCCTACGTCACGGCGGGGATCGGCCTCTACGACGCCCTCGCCCACATCGGCGCCAAGGTCGCGACCCTGCCCTACCAGCGGCACTACGGCTTCAAGGGGGTCCAGCGCGTCTTCCCCGACGTGAAGCCCGGGTCCATGGTCGGCGCCGTGAAGTACTGGGACGGCCAGGTCGACGACGCCCGCCTCGTGCTGACCATCGTGCGCACCGCCGTGCGCTACGGCGCGCTGGCCGCCAGCCGCACCCGGGCGGTCGACTTCCCGAAGGACGACAGCGGCCGGGTGGTGGGCGCCACCGTCCGCGATCTCGAGACGGGGGCCGAGCACACGGTGCGGGCCCGCACCGTGATCGCCGCGACCGGGGTGTGGACCGAGCAGACCCAGGACCTGGCCCACGCCGAGGGCGGCCTCAAGGTGCTCGCCTCCAAGGGCATCCACATCATCGTGCCCCGAGAGCGGATCCGCGGCGAGAGCGGGCTGATCCTGCAGACCGAGAAGTCGGTGCTGTTCATCATCCCGTGGGCGCGGTACTGGATCATCGGGACCACCGACACCCCGTACCACCAGGAGCTCGTGAACCCCGTGGCCACCGCGGAGGACATCGACTACGTCATCGACCACGCGAACGTGGTGCTCGACCGCCCGCTCACCCGCGAGGACGTCATCGGCACCTACGCGGGTCTGCGGCCGCTGCTGCAGCCCGGGACGAAGAAGGGCGGGGACGCGCAGTCCACCAAGATCTCCCGCGAGCACACCGTGACGGAGGTCGCCCCCGGGCTCATCTCGATCGCCGGCGGCAAGCTCACCACCTACCGGGTCATGGCCGAGGACGCCGTCGACCTCGCCCTCGGGCGGGAGCGGGCCCGGGAGGTGCCCTCGGTCACGGACCGCACCCCGCTGCTGGGCGCCGAGGGCTTCCTCGCCCTGAGCCACCAGGCCGGGACGCTCGGTGCCCGGTACGACTGGAACCAGGAGCGGGTGCAGCACCTGCTCGGGCGCTACGGCTCCGCGATCACCGAGATCGCCGAGCTCGTGGAGGACCGGCCCGACCTCGGCCGCCCGCTGGAGGGCGCGCCGGCCTATCTCCGGGCCGAGATCGTGCACGCGTGCACCCACGAGGGGGCCCTGCACCTCGAGGACCTCTACGACACCCGCACCCGGCTCACGTGGGAGCAGGCCCGCCACGGCCTCGACGCGGTCGAGGAGATCGCCGACCTCGCCGCCGAGGCCCTCGGCTGGGACGGGCCCCGGCGCGAGGCCGAGGTCGAGGCCTACCGGCTCCGCTGCGCCGCGGAGGACGCGGCCGCCCGCGCCGCCGACGACACCGCGGCCGCCGCCGCGCGCGCCGCCGCCCCCGACGTCCTGGAGCTCGTGCACCCCGCCGACGACTGAGCGCCCCACGCCCACCTCCCACCGTCCCACCCCGGCCGTCCCCGACGGACGACCGGACCGTCCCGTCCGCACCACCCGAGGAGTCGCAAGTGCTGTCGATGTCGAACGCAGTGGTCCAGGCCGTCGCGCCTGCCGTGCCGATCCCCCTGTCCACCGTCTTCTGGTCCGAGGTCGCGGGCACCGCGATGCTCCTGCTGCTCGGCTGCGGCGTGGTCGCCAACGCCGTGCTGCCGCGGACCAAGGGGCTCGGCGGCGGGTTCCTGATGATCAACTTCGGCTGGGGCCTGGCGGTGTTCGCCGGTGTGTACGTGGCCTACCAGTCCGGTGCCCACATCAACCCCGCCGTGACCGTGGGTCTGTGGGCCAGCGGCGCCGAGGAGTACGCACCGGGGGTGGCCATCACCGTGGTCAGCACCCTGGTCTACTTCGCCGGGGAGCTCGTCGGCGGCATCCTGGGCGCCGTCGTGGCCTTCCTCGCCTACAAGAAGCACTTCGACGAGGACATCGACGCGGAGACCAAGCTCGCCGTGTTCTCCACCGGCCCCGCCGTGCGCTCCTACGGCTGGAACCTGGTCACCGAGGTGATCGGCACGTTCGTCCTCGTCGCCGTAATCCTGCTCTTCGGCAACACCCCCTCCCAGCTCGGCCCGCTGGCGGTGGCCCTGCTCGTGGTCGGCATCGGCGCGAGCCTCGGCGGGCCCACCGGCTACGCCATCAACCCCGCCCGTGACCTCGGGCCCCGCATCGCCCACGCCCTGCTGCCGATCCGCGGCAAGGGCTCCAGCGACTGGGGCTACGCCTGGGTCCCGGTCGTCGGGCCGGTCCTCGGCGCCCTGCTCGCCGGCGGCTTCTTCCAGCTCTACTCGAACCCGCCGGCCTGAGCCCGGCCGCACCGACCCGTCCCACCCGCAGCACACCACCACGAAGCGAGGTACCACCCGTGAGCACCGAACCGCAGCACGTCATGGCCATCGACCAGGGCACCACGAGCACCCGGGCGATCATCTTCGACCACCGGGGCACGATCGTCAGCACCGGCCAGCTCGAGCACGAGCAGATCTTCCCGCGCGCCGGGTGGGTGGAGCACGACCCGATGGAGATCTGGCGCAACGTCCGCAAGGTCGTGGCGGACGCCGAGGCCTCCGCCGAGATCGGCGCCCGGGACCTGGCGGCCGTGGGCATCACCAACCAGCGCGAGACCACCGTGGTGTGGGACCGCACCACCGGGGAGCCCGTCTACAACGCCATCGTGTGGCAGGACACCCGGACCCAGAAGATCGCCGAGGAGCTCGGCGGGGACGTCGGCCCGGACCGGTACAAGGACCGGGTGGGGCTGCCCCTGGCCAGCTACTTCTCGGGCCCGAAGGTCAAGTGGATCCTGGACAACGTGGACGGCGCCCGGGAGCGGGCCGAGCGCGGCGACCTGCTCATGGGCAACACCGACTCCTGGCTCGTGTGGAACATGACCGGCGGGGTCGACGGAGGGGTGCACGTCACCGACGTCACCAACGCCTCGCGCACCATGCTCATGAACCTCGCGACCCTCGACTGGAACGAGGAGATCTGCGCCGACATGGGCATCCCCACGTCGATGCTCCCCGAGATCCGCTCCTCGTCCGAGGTGTACGGGAAGGGCCGCACCCGCGGCTTCCTCAAGGACGTCCCGATCGCCGGCATCCTCGGGGACCAGCAGGCCGCGATGTTCGGGCAGGCGTGCTTCGAGAAGGGCATGGGCAAGAACACCTACGGGACGGGCAGCTTCGTGCTCATGAACGTGGGCACCGAGGTGGTCCACTCGGAGAACGGGCTGCTGAGCACCGTGTGCTACAAGATCGGCGAGCAGGACGCCGTCTACGCCCTGGAGGGCTCGATCGCGGTGACCGGCTCGCTCGTCCAGTGGCTGCGGGACAACCTGGGCATCATCTCCTCCGCGCCGCAGGTCGAGCCCCTCGCCGCGTCCGTCGAGGACAACGGCGGCGCCTACTTCGTCCCGGCGTTCAGCGGCCTGTTCGCCCCGCACTGGCGCTCCGACGCCCGCGGCGCCCTGGTGGGCCTGACCCGCTACGTCAACAAGGGCCACATCGCCCGGGCCGCCCTGGAGGCCACGGCCTACCAGTCCCGCGAGGTGGTCGAGGCGATGAACGCGGACGCCGGGGTGGACATCACCGAGCTCAAGGTGGACGGCGGGATGACCGCCAACGAGCTGCTCATGCAGTTCCAGGCGGACCAGCTCGGGGTGCCCGTGATCCGCCCGGAGGTCACCGAGACCACGGCCCTCGGCGCGGCCTACGCCGCGGGCATCGCCGTGGGCTTCTGGTCCGGAACGGAGGAGGTCACCGCGAACTGGGCCGAGGACAAGCGCTGGGAGCCGCAGATGGAGGACGCCGAGCGCGGCCGGCTGTTCCGGAACTGGCAGAAGGCCGTGACCAAGACCTTCGACTGGGTGGACGAGGACGTCGACTGAGCCGGACCCCTCCGCGGGTGCGGGACGGGAGCGCCGCCCGGGTCACCGGGCGGCGCTCCCGCGTGCCCGGGCCCGCCGGGGCGCGCGGCCGGCCCGGGCACGCTATACTGGACCGTCGGCCGGCAAGGCCCGTGCTCCCGCACGCCCGGCGCACCGCCTCAACCACGGTGCTCGGCGCGCGGCCTCGGCGCTTGCAGGACAGGAGGATTGCGGCTGATCCTCACCTCTCCGGCGGGACCGATCCCGTCCTCGGAGGCCGGACCGACCAGAACACGCTCCCCCCGCACCGGGCACCGGACGGGGGAGAGCACCGCATTGTGAAAGGTAAACGTGGCTAACAACACGCGTGCGCGCCGTCAGGTGCGCAAGTCCCGCGCCCTCGGGATCGCCCTGACCCCGAAGGCCGAGAAGTACTTCGAGCGCCGTCCCTACGGCCCCGGTGAGCACGGCCGTGCCCGCCGCAAGGCCGACTCGGACTACGCCGTCCGGCTCCGCGAGAAGCAGCGTCTCCGGGCGCAGTACAACATCCGCGAGAAGCAGATGCACATCGCCTACGTCGAGGCCAAGCGCCAGGAGGGCCAGACCGGTGAGAACCTGGTCGCCCTGCTGGAGTCCCGCCTGGACGCCCTGGTGCTGCGCTCCGGCTTCGCCCGGACCATGGCCCAGGCCCGTCAGATGGTCGTGCACCGCCACATCCTGGTGGACGGCGAGCGGGTGGACCGTCCCTCCTACCAGGTCAAGGAGGGCCAGCTGATCCACGTGCACGCCAAGTCGGAGAAGATGGTGCCCTTCCAGGTCGCCGCCGCCGGCGCGCACCAGGCCGTGCTGCCCGACACCCCGGGCTACCTCGACGTGCAGATCGAGAAGCTGCAGGCCAAGCTGGTGCGCAAGCCCAAGCGCGCCGAGGTCCCCGTGACCTGCGAGGAGCAGCTCGTGGTGGAGTACTACGCCCGCATGGCCTGATCCTGCGGGCCCTGCCCCCGGGACGACCCGGGAGCAGGACCCACCCGGCGGAAGAGCCCGCGGCGCCTGCGCCGCGGGCTCTTCCGTTCGGTACAGTGGATCCCCGGGCACCGCGCCGGTGCCTGTCCCCGCACGCCCGGGCGGCCCGGCCGCCTCCGGACCCCTCGACCCGACCAGCAAGGAGCGCGCCGCCCCATGACCGGTGGAGAAATCGCAGGACTACTCGCCGCGGGGGTGTTCGCCGTGCTGGTGCTCCTGCTCGCGGTGCCGATCCTCAAGCTCGGCAAGGTCTTCGACGAGCTGCGGCTGACGATCCGCTCGCTCAACAACGAGACCGTCCCGCTCATCGACGAGGTCACCCGCACCGTCTCGACCACCAACTCGCAGCTCGAGAAGGTGGACGGCATCACGACCAACGTCTCCGACGCCTCCGCGAACGTCTCCGCGCTGTCCTCCCTGGTGGCCTCCACGGTGGGGCAGCCGCTCATCAAGGTCGCCGCGTTCTCCCACGGCATGCGCCGGGCGTTCACGGGCGGCACCGCGGCGGAGGGCCCCGAGCGGGCCGGCCGCTTCGCGGCCGAGAACGGACCGGTCCCCGGCACCCCGGGGGAGGACCGGCCATGAGCTTCTTGGGCAGGCTCGCCCTCGTGGCCGCCGGCGGGGTGCTCGGCGCCGCCGCCACGCGGTTCGCCCGCTCGCCCGGCCGGGACCTCGCCGTGCGCGAGGTCCCGGGGCCGGCGCGCACCCCCCGCGCCGGGGACTGGCGCTCCCGGCTCTACCGGTTCGCCGCCACCGTGCGGGCCGGCATGGACGAGCGCGAGGCCGAGCTGCGCGCGTCCTTCGGCGTGTCCGCGCCCCGCCCGCCGGCCACCCGCCTGTCCGCACGCGACGCCGCCCCGCCGGTGCTCGACGGCACCGCCGCGGCCGAGGCCCCCGCGGACCCCACCGACCCCACGACGCCCCCCTCGACCCACCGCGAAGGAAAGCACCGGTAATGCTCTCTCAGGAAATCACCAAGCGCTGGCTGGACTACTTCGAAGGCCAGGGCCACACCGTGGTGCCCTCCGCCTCGCTGATCTCCTCCCAGCCCGGTGCCATGTTCACGATCGCGGGCATGGTCCCGTTCATCCCGTACTTCCTCGGCCAGGAGACCGCCCCCTACCGGCGGGCCACCTCCATCCAGAAGTGCATCCGCACCCTCGACATCGACGAGGTTGGCAAGACCGCCCGGCACGGCACCTTCTTCCAGATGGCCGGGAACTTCTCCTTCGGGGACTACTTCAAGGAGCGCGCCATCCCCATGGCGTGGGAGCTGCTCACCAGCCCCCTCGACCAGGGCGGCTTCGGGCTGGACCCGGAGCGGCTGTGGGTGACCGTCTACGAGGGCGACGAGGAGTCCTACACCCTGTGGAAGGACACGGTGGGCGTGCCCGCCGAGCGGATCCAGCGGATGGGCCGGGACGAGAACTACTGGGACACCGGCCAGCCCGGTCCCGCCGGCCCGGACTCCGAGATCTTCTACGACCGGGGCCCCCGCTACGGCCGGGAGGGCGGGCCGGCCGTCGACGACGACCGCTACATCGAGATCTGGAACCTCGTGTTCATGCAGTACCAGCGCGGTGAGGGCACCGGCAAGGACTACGAGATCCTCGGCGACCTGCCGGAGCAGAACATCGACACCGGCCTGGGCGTCGAGCGCCTGGCCATGCTGCTCCAGGGCGTGGAGAACTTCTACGAGACCGACCAGGTCCGCCCCGTCCTCGACCGGGCCGCCGAGCTGGCCGGGAAGCGGTACCGCGGCGCGGAGCGGCCCGGCGAGGAGGGCTACGAGGACGACGTGCGGATGCGCGTGGTCGCCGACCACGTCCGCTCCTCGCTGATGCTCATCGCCGACGGCGTCAGCCCCTCCAACGAGGGCCGCGGCTACATCCTCCGCCGCCTGCTGCGCCGGGCCATCCGCGCGATGCGCCTGATGGGCGTCACCGAGCCCTGCCTGCCCGTGCTGCTGCCCGCGTCCCGCGACGCCATGTCCGGCGTCTACCCCTACGTGGCCGAGGACTTCGAGCGGATCTCCCGGATCGCCTACGCCGAGGAGCGGGCGTTCCTCAAGACCATCGAGTCCGGGACCACCCGGCTCGACGAGGCCGTGGCCGGCGCCCGCCGGCAGGGCCGGCCCGTGTCCGGGACGGAGGCCTTCGCCCTGCACGACACCTACGGCTTCCCGATCGACCTCACCCTCGAGATGGCCGCCGAGGCCGGGGTCGCCGTCGACGAGACGGCCTTCCGCGGCCTGATGGAGGAGCAGCGCCGCCGTGCGCAGCAGGACGCCCGCGCCAAGAAGGGCGCCCACGCCGACCTGTCCGTGTTCCGCCGGCTCGTCGACGAGGGCGGCTCGGTGTTCACCGGCTACACCCGGCTGGGCCACGAGACGGTGCTGCGGGCCCTGCTGCAGAACGGCGTGACCGTCCCCGCCGCGCCGGTGGGCGCGCACGTCGAGGTCGTCCTCGACGAGACGCCGTTCTACGCCGAGGCCGGCGGCCAGGCCGCCGACCGGGGCACGATCAGCGGCGACGGCTTCGTGCTCGAGGTCACCGACGTGCAGCAGCCCGTCAAGGGGCTGTCCGTGCACCAGGCGGTCGTGCGCGACGGGGAGGCCCTCTCCGGGGCCACCGTGCTCGCCCAGGTCGACGTCGCCCGCCGCCGGGCCGCCGAGGCCGCCCACACCGGCACCCACATCGTGCACGCGGCACTGCACGACGTGCTCGGCCCGGAGGCCGTCCAGCGCGGCTCCTTCAACAAGGAGGGCTACCTGCGCTTCGACTTCGCGTGGGGCGAGGGCCTGGGCGAGGCCCAGCGACAGGAGATCGAGGAGGTCTCCAACGCGGCCATCCACGCCAACCACGAGGTCGTGACCCAGGAGATGGAGCTCGCCCAGGCGAAGGCCATGGGGGCGATGTCCCTGTTCGGCGAGAAGTACGGCGACCGCGTGCGCGTCGTCGAGCTGAACGGGCCCTGGTCCCGGGAGCTGTGCGGCGGCACGCACGTGGGCGGCACCGCCCAGATCGGCTCGCTCACCCTGCTCACCGAGCAGTCGGTGGGCTCGGGCAACCGCCGCGTCGAGGCCCTGGTGGGCCTGGACTCGTTCCGGCACCTGGCCGCCGAGCGCACCCTCGTGAACCAGCTCACCGGCATGCTGAAGGTCCAGTCCTCCGCCGAGCTGCCCGAGCGCCTGGCGGGCACGCTCGAGAAGCTGCGCTCGGCCGAGAAGGAGCTCGCCGTGCTGCGGCGGGAGAAGCTCCAGGCGCAGGCCGGCTCCCTCCTCGACGGGGTGCGCGAGGTCGGCCCGGTCAAGGTCCTCACCCACGACATGGGCGAGGTCTCCGGGGCCGACGACGTCCGCTCGCTGGCCCTCGACCTGCGCGGGCGGATGACGGCCGAACCGTTCGTCGTGGCCGTCACCGGCACCGCCAAGGACCGGCCCCTGGTCCTCGTGGCCACCACCGAGGGCGCCCGCGACGCCGGGGTGCGGGCCGGCGGGCTCGTGCGCACCGCCGCCGCGGTCCTCGGCGGCGGCGGCGGCGGCAAGGACGACATCGCCCAGGGCGGCGGGCAGGACCCCACCCGGACCGGGGCCGCCCTGGACGCGGTGCTCGACGACATCGCCCGGGCGACGGGCGGCGCCGCCGCGTGATCGGCACCCTCGCCCGGGGCCGGCGGATGGGGGTCGACGTGGGCCTCGTCCGGGTCGGGGTCGCCCTGTGCGACCCCGACGGCATCCTCGCCACGCCGCTCACCACGCTGCGGCGCGACCCCCGCAAGGGCTTCGACGTGAAGCTGCTCGCGGGACTCGTCCAGGAGCACGACGTCGTCGCGGTCTACGTGGGCCTGCCCCGCAGCCTCGACGGCGGGGAGAACGCCTCGACGGCGATGGCGCGCGACTACGCGCAGGCCCTCGTGCGGCGGCTGCGCGTGAAGGGCCGCGAGGTCCCCGTGCGGCTGGTCGACGAGCGGCTCAGCACGGTGGACGCCCACCGGGCGCTCCTGGAGGCCGGCGTGTCCCGCCGCGACCACGGGGACAAGGTCGACCAGGTGGCCGCGGCCACCATCCTGCAGAGCGCGGTGGACCGCGCCCGGTCCACCGGCGCGGAGCCCGGCGAGGCGGTGGACCCGCCGGTCCCCAGCGCCGCGGAGCACGCCGTCGCGCATAATGGGGGAGACCTCGGCAGGCGCGGTCCCGCGGCGGCGGACGGGGCCCGACCGGCCACCGGCGCCGGCGGCACGGCCGGGGAGAGGGCGGAGGACCCTGCCGGGAGCCCGGCGGAGGACGCCGCCGAGGACACCGCCGGAGCGCCCGACCGGGCGCGGACGGCACCGTTGACGACCACCGATCCGGACGGAGAGCATTCGTGAGCGACGACCCGTACGACCAGTCGGCGTCCCGCCGACCCGAGGCGCCCCGCGAGTCCTCCGGCGGAGCCGGCGGTCTGGGCAGCCTGCTGGACGCCCCGTCGTCGCGGGAGGCCTCCTCGGGCCTGCGCGGCGTCTTCGAGCACGAGGAGCTCACCCCCGAGCAGATCCGGCGGCGGCAGCGCCGCGGCCGCGTGTCCCTCACCACGGCCATCGCCCTGTTCCTGCTCGCCGCGCTGATCACCGTGTCCGTGCTCGGCTCGACCTTCGGGTGGTTCGAGATCCGCGACTACCGCGGCGACGGCAAGGACCCGGTGACCTTCTCCGTGGCCGAGGGCGCCACCACCGGCCAGATCGCCGCCGCCCTGCAGGAGCAGGGCATCGTGGCCGACGCCGGGACGTTCATCGAGACGTACCAGGAGGAGCACGCCGAGGAGTTCATCCAGCCGGGCGAGTACGAGCTGCGCACCGAGATGAGCTCCGAGTCCGCCGTGGACGCCCTCATGGAGGAGGACGAGGCCACCCACTACGCGGCGGTCAACCGGACCCTGCGCATGTCCGACGTGTTCGGGGTGCTCAGCGAGTCCACCGGCATCCCGGTCTCCGAGTTCGAGGCCTACGAGCAGGACACGCAGACCTTCGGGATCCCCGACCGCTTCCCCACCCTCGAGGGCTGGCTGCACCCCGGCGAGTACCGCTTCCCGCTGGACGCCACGGCCGAGGAGATCCTGCGCGACATGGTGGAGCGCACCCGGGCGACCCTCGAGGACAACGGGGTCAGCGGCGAGGACAGGATCTTCGAGGTCCTCACCATCGGCTCGATCATCGAGTTCGAGGTCCAGCCCGAGCACTACGACGTGGTGGCCGGGGCGATCCAGAACCGCCTGGACAACCCCGACGGCGAGACCTCCGGGTTCATCCAGTCCGACGCGTCCGTGACCTACGGCCTCGACCGCAGGAGCTACGACTTCACCGAGGAGGAGCGCCGCGACGAGTCCAACCGGTACAACACGTTCGCCAACCCCGGCCTGCCGGTGGGCCCCATCGGGTCCCCGGGCGACGCCGCGATCGCGGCCGCCGCGGACCCGCAGGAGAACGACTACTACTTCTGGGTGACCGTGAACCTCGACACGGGCGAGACGAAGTTCTCCGAGACCTACGCCCAGCACCTGGAGTACGTGGAGGAGTACAACCAGTGGTGCAGCGAGAACGAGGGGCGGTGCGGATGAGTCCCGCCCGCGCGGCCGTGGTGGGCCACCCCATCGGCCACTCGCGGTCCCCGGACCTGCACCGCGCCGCGTACGCGGTGCTGGGCGAGGACGTGCACTACGACGCCCACGACCTGGTCGAGGAGCAGCTCCCGCCGTTCGTCGACGACCGCCGTGGCGACCCCGCCTGGCGCGGGCTGTCGGTCACCATGCCCCTCAAGTCGGTCGCCGCCGCGTGCGCCGACGAGCTGACGGCGCTCGGGCACGCGGTGGGGGCGGTCAACACCCTGCTGTTCCGCCCCGACGGGTCGGTCCTGGGCCACAACACGGACGTCACCGGCATCGTGGGCGCGGTGACCGCCGCCGGCGCGGTGCCGGCCGCGCCCCGGGCCGCCGTGCTCGGCGGGGGCGGCACGGCCACGGCCGCGGTCGCGGCCGCGCAGGCGCTCGGGGCGTCCGGCGCGGACGTCTTCGTGCGCTCCGCGGCCCGCGCCGGGCGCGCCGTCGAGGCGGGGCGCCGGCTGGGCGTCCCCGTGCGCCTGCGGGCGTGGGACGAGGCGCCGGCCCTCCTGGCCGGCTACGACGTGGTCGTCTCGACCCTCCCGCCGCACGGCGCGGACGAGCTGGCGGCGCAGCTGGAGGAGCGGTCCCCGGCCACCACCGGCGTCCTGCTGGACGCGGCCTACGACCCGTGGCCGTCGGCGGTCGCCGCGGCCTGGGCCCGCGCCGGGGGAGCGGTGGCCCCGGGACTCGATATGCTGATCTTCCAGGCGGTGGACCAGATCCGGATGTTCACCGGCCGCGACCCGGGCACACCCCTGCCCCGCGAGCAGGACGTGATCGCCGCGATGTGCACGGCGGTGGGGCGGCCCGTCCTCCCCGCCCCGTCCCTGCTCCGCCCCTGAGACCTGTCGGCGGCCCCGGCCTGCGGGCCCTGCCGCCGAGACACCGAACGGAAAGAGTTGTTATGTTGCGTTGGCTCACGGCCGGCGAGTCCCACGGCGAGGCGCTCGTCGGGATCATCGAGGGCGTTCCGGCGGGGGTCCCCCTGACCAGCCAGGACGTCCGCGACGCGCTGGCGCGCCGCCGGCTCGGCTACGGGCGCGGCGCCCGGATGAAGTTCGAGCAGGACCAGGTGCGCCTGCTCGGCGGGGTGCGCCACGGCGTGACCCAGGGCGGACCGGTGGCGATCGAGATCGCCAACACCGAGTGGCCCAAGTGGCGCGAGGTGATGTCCGCCGACCCGGTCGAGGCCGAGGTCCTCGAGGGCCGCGCCCGCAACGCCCCGCTCACCCGCCCCCGTCCCGGCCACGCCGACCTGACCGGCATGCAGAAGTACGGCTTCGACGAGGCCCGGCCCGTGCTGGAGCGGGCCAGCGCCCGGGAGACCGCCACTCGCGTGGCCCTCGGCGCCGTCGCCGCGAAGATCCTCGAGGCCGTGGGCGTGCACCTCGTCTCCCACACCACGGCCGTGGGCGCCGTGAGCGCACCGGTGGACGCCGCCCGCCCGCTGCCCGCGGACGTCGCCGCCCTCGACGCCGACCCGCTGCGCTGCTCCGACCCCGCCACGTCGGAGGCCATGGTGGCGGCGGTGGACGCCGCGCACAAGGACGGGGAGACCCTGGGGGGCGTCGTCGAGGTCCTCGCCTACGGGCTGCCGCCCGGGCTCGGCTCGTACGTGCACTGGGACCGCCGGCTGGACTCCCGGCTGGCCGGCGCCCTCATGGGCATCCAGGCCATCAAGGGCGTCGAGGTCGGGGACGGCTTCCTCACCGCGGCCCGGTCCGGCTCCGAGGCCCACGACGAGATCTCCCGGGGGGCCGACGGCGTCGTGCACCGCGTGAGCAACCGGGCCGGCGGGATCGAGGGCGGCATGTCCATCGGGGACGTGCTGCGCGTGCGCGCCGCCATGAAGCCCATCGCCACGGTGCCCAAGGCCCTGCGCACCGTCGACGTCGCCACGGGCGAGGCCGCCCGCGCCCACCACCAGCGCTCCGACGTGTGCGCGGTGCCGGCCGCCGGCGTGGTCGCCGAGGCGATGGTGGCCCTCGTGCTCGCCGACGCCGTGACCGAGAAGTTCGGCGGGGACTCGATCGCCGAGACCGTCCGCAACAAGGACGCCTACCTCGCCGCCATCCCGAAGACCCTGCACTCCTCGGGCGAGCTCGGGGAGTTCGCCGACGACGCCGCCGCGGCGCGCGAGGACCACATGGGCGACCCGCTCGTGGCGCCCGCGGAGACCGGGGAGGGCCAGGCGTGAACGCCCAGTTCCCGGCCCCGGCCGACGCCGCCGCGGACCGGGCGGGGGTCCCGCCGCGGCCCGTGGTGCTGATCGGCCCCATGGCCGCCGGCAAGTCCTTCCTGGCCCTACACATGTCCAAGTTCTACGGCTACGACTTCGTGGACGCCGACCAGGTGATCGTGTCCCGCTACGGGGTGATCTCGGGGATCTTCGCGGAGCACGGCGAGAAGTACTTCCGCGACCTCGAGGCGGACACCGTGGCCGAGATCCTCCGGGACCCCGACCACGCCAACGCGATCTTCTCGGTGGGCGGCGGCGCCCCCATGACGCCCTCGACCCGCGAGCTGCTGCGCCACGAGCTGGTCGCCTACCTCGAGGTGGACACCGAGACCGTGCTGCCGCGGATCAGCGGCAACCGCACCCGTCCCATGCTCCAGCCGGACCCGGAGCGGCGCTGGCAGGAGCTCTACGAGTCCCGGCGCGCCTGCTACGAGGAGCTCGCCGACATCACGCTCGACGGCACCCGCAACCGGCCCGTCGCCGAGATCGGCGCCGACCTCGAGGAGGCGCTCGTCCGCCTGCGCTCCCGGCGGAGCGCCCCCGGCACCACCGACAGCACCCAGGAGGCCCAGGCATGAGCGAGTCCGCTCCCCGCACCGTCACGACCATTCCCGTCACCGGGGACCGCCCGGCCGAGAACTACGACGTCCTCGTGGGCCACGGCCTGCTCGGGGAGGTCCCCCGCGTGCTCGGCGACCGGGTCCAGCGTGTGCTGGTCATCCACCCGAGGGCGCTGCGCAGCACCGGCGACGTGGTCATGGAGGAGCTGCGCGGCCAGGGCTACCAGGCGTTCACCGCCGAGATCCCCGACGCCGAGGAGGGCAAGCACGTCCAGGTGGCGTCCTTCTGCTGGCAGGTGCTGGGGCAGAACGACTTCACCCGCTCCGACGCGATCGTCTCCGTGGGCGGGGGAGCGGTCTCCGACCTCGCGGGCTTCGTGGCCGCCACCTGGCTGCGCGGGGTGCGCGTGGTGCACGTGCCCACCACCCTGCTCGGCATGGTCGACGCCGCCGTGGGCGGCAAGACCGGCATCAACACCGCGGAGGGCAAGAACCTCGTGGGCGCCTTCCACCCGCCCGCCGCCGTGCTGTGCGACCTCGACACCCTGCGGACGCTGCCCGAGAACGAGCTGCTCACCGGCATGGCGGAGGTCGTCAAGTGCGGCTTCATCGCCGACGAGCGGATCCTCGAGCTCATCGAGGGCCACCCGGAGGCGGTGCGCGACTCGCAGTCCGAGGTGGTGCGCGAGCTCGTGGAGCGCGGCATCCGGGTCAAGGCCGAGATCGTCTCCGGGGACCTGCGCGAGTCCGGGCGCCGGGAGGTCCTCAACTACGGCCACACCCTCGGCCACGCGATCGAGCACAACGAGCGCTACCAGTGGCGCCACGGCGCGGCGGTCTCCGTGGGGATGGTCTTCGCCGCGGAGCTCGCCCGCACCGCCGGCAGCCTCTCCGACGACGTCGTCGAGCGCCACCGCAGCGTCCTCGCCTCCCTCGGCCTGCCGACCTCGTACCGGTGGGACCAGTGGCCCCGGCTGCTCGAGGTCATGAAGCGGGACAAGAAGACCCGCGGGAACCTGCTGCGCTTCATCGTCCTCGACGCGGTCGGCAGGCCCCGTGTGCTCGAGGTCCCCGACCCCGCGATCCTCTTCGCGACCTACCAGGAGATCGCCGAGGGCGCGCCCCGCTAGACTGGTCCGCGGCCCGGGACGAGACCTGCCGACCGCGCCGACCTGCCGACCCCGCAGACCGACAGAGAGAGAACCTGTGGCTACCACGAACGACATCAAGAACGGCACCGTCCTCAAGCTGGAGGGCAACCTCTGGAACGTCATCGAGTTCCAGCACGTCAAGCCGGGCAAGGGCGGGGCGTTCGTGCGCACGAAGATGCGCAACATCACCTCCGGGAAGGTGGTCGACAAGACCTTCAACGCCGGCGCCAAGGTCGAGACCGCCACGGTGGACCGCAGCGAGTACCAGTACCTGTACCAGGACGGCGCCGACTACGTCTTCATGGACAACAAGACGTACGACCAGATCACCGTCCCCGGCGAGGTGGTCGGCGACGCCGCCCGCTTCATGCTCGAGAACCTCACCGTGACCATCGCGATGCACGAGGGCGCGCCCCTCTACATCGAGCTGCCCGCGTCCGTGGTCCTCGAGATCACCTACACCGAGCCGGGGCTGCAGGGCGACCGCTCCACCGGCGGCACCAAGCCCGCCACCGTGGAGACCGGCTACCAGATCCAGGTGCCGCTGTTCCTGGAGCAGGGCACCAAGGTCAAGGTCGACACCCGCTCGGGTGACTACCTGGGCCGCGTCAACGAGTGAGCGCCCGGGGCAAGGCGCGCCGGCGCGCCGTGGAGATCCTCTTCGAGGCCGAGCAGCGCGCCCAGGACGCCCGCGAGGTCATGGAGCGACGGCGGGCGCACAGCGACTCCCTCGTCTCCCCGTACGCCGAGGAGCTCGTGCTCGGCGTCACGATGCGCCGCGGTGAGCTCGACGAGTACCTCGAGACCTACTCCCAGGGCTGGACCCTCGAGCGGATGCCGGCCGTGGACCGCAACGTGCTGCGCGTGGGCGCCTGGGAGCTGCTGTTCAACGACGACGTCCCGGACGGGGTCGCCGTGGCCGAGGCCGTGAACCTCGCCAAGGAGCTCGCGGGGGACGACTCCCCGCGCTTCGTGAACGGCCTGCTCGGCCGGCTGCAGAAGATGAAGCCGACGCTGCTCGGCTGAGCCCGCCCCCGCCGGACCGCCCGCCCGGACCGGCGGGACGGGGCTATCATCACGGGACCACGACCGGCCGATCCGGGAGGCCCGGATGACAGCGCCCGCGCTGCGCCTGCAGGACGTCTCGAAGCACTACGGGAGCGTCCCGGCGGTCGAGCGCGTCCGCCTGGAGGTGGCCCCGGGAGAGCTCTACGCGCTGCTGGGGCTCAACGGCGCCGGCAAGACCACCCTGATGCGGATGGTCCTCGGCATGGTCCGTCCCGCCGCCGGCACCGTCACGGTGCTCGGCCGCGGGCGCGGCGACCGGTCGGTCCGGGGCGAGGTCGGCTACCTCGTGGACCGGGCCTCCGCCTACCCCGAGCTGACCGTGCGCGAGAACCTGGAGGTCGCCCGGCGGCTGCGCCGGCTGCGGTCGCGGACGGCGGTCGACGACGTCGTGGAGCTCCTGGGCCTGGGGGAGCACGCCGACCGCCGCGCCCGCGTGCTCTCCCAGGGCAACCTGCAGCGGCTGGCGCTGGCCCGGGCCGTGCTGCACCGGCCCGCCCTGCTGGTCCTCGACGAGCCGGTCAACGGCCTGGACCCGGCCGGCGTCGTCGAGGTGCGGACGCTGCTCCGGGGCCTCGCCGCCGAGCACGGCACCGCCGTGCTGCTCTCCAGCCACGTCCTGGGCGAGGTCGCCCGCGTCGCCACCCGGGTCGGGGTCCTGCACCGGGGCCGGCTGATCGACGAGTTCGCCACGGCGGCCCTGCCCGACCGGGTCCGCCGCCGCCTGGAGCTCAGCACGCGCGACGACGCCCGCGCCCTGCGGGTGCTGGCGGCGGCCGGCTTCACGGCCGGCGGCGGAGCCCGAGGGCTGGTGCTCGAGGGGGACCGGGCCACGGACCGTCCGGACGAGGTCGCCGCGGCCCTCGTGCACGGCGGCGTCCCGCCCACGGGGCTCGCGGTGGTCCGCGAGGACCTCGAGGCCCACTTCCTGCGCCTGGTGGGCGCCCACCCCGCCGAGCCCCGGGAGCGTCCCGGTGCCCGGTGAGCTGGCGGCGGCGCTGCACGCGGAGGCCCTCAAGCTGCGCCGCTCCCGGGTGCCCTGGGCCACCGCCGGCGCCGTCCTGCTGGCCGCCGCCGTGGGGGCGTTCTTCATGTTCGTGCTCCAGGACGTCGGCCGGGCCCGGTCGCTGGGGCTGCTGGGCACCAAGGCCCAGCTCACCGGGGGCACCGCGGACTGGCCGGGCTACTTCGCGCTCACCGCCCAGACCGTCTCGGTGGGCGGGCTGATCATCTTCGGGACCGCCGCGATCTGGCTCTTCGGCCGGGAGTTCTCCGACCGGACCGTCACGGACCTGCTGGCCCTGCCCACCTCCCGCACCGCCGTGGTCCTGGCCAAGTTCGTCCTGCTGCTCGGCTGGTGCGCCGCGCTCACCGTGCTCCTGGTGGCCCTCGTGCTCGTCCTCGGGGCGCTCCTCGGACTGCCCGGCTGGTCCGGCGGGGCCGCCCTGCAGGGGGCGGCCGGCGTGCTCGGCGCCGGACTGCTCACGGCCGGTCTGGCCGTGCCCTACGGGCTGGCGGCGAGCGTGGGGCGCGGCTACCTGCCCGCCGTGGGCGTCCTGTTCCTCACGGTCCTCGTGGCCCAGGTGCTCGCCGCCGTCGGCCACGGCGCGTGGTTCCCCTGGGCCGTGCCCGCCCTGCTCGCCGGGACCGCCGGGCCGGCCGCCGCGCAGACCGGCTGGGGCGGGCCTCTGGGCGTGCTGCTCGTATGCCTCGGCTCCGCCGCGGCCACCGCGGCCTGGTGGGAGCGCGCCGACCACCGTGCCTAGCCGGGAGCGGGTCCCCGGTGAGAGGCGCCGGTCACACCCGGGCCGGGGGAGCAGGGCCGCTGTGCTACTTTGGGGCGAGCAAGCAACCTTTAAGTCCGTCCTGTGAGGCGGGGAAGGAGGCGGCACCCATGAACGACGGCACCCCCACGGCCGGTCCCGCGACGGGACCCTCGGCCGGGCGCGTCATCCTCTCGGCAGCCGACATCGACCGCGCCCTGACGCGCATCGCCCACGAGATCCTCGAGGCCAACAGGGGCAGCTCGGACCTCGTCCTGCTCGGCATCCCGCGCCGCGGCTATCCGCTGGCCCAGCGGATCGCGGCCAAGATCGCCGCCACCGACCCCGGCTTCGACGCCGCCGCCAGCCTCGGCCAGCTCGACGTCACCATGTTCCGCGACGACCTGCGCAAGAACCCCGCCCGCGCCCCGCAGCCCACCCGCATCCCGGTGCAGGGCATCGACGGGCGCACCGTGGTCCTCGTCGACGACGTGCTGTACTCCGGGCGCACCGTGCGCGCCGCCCTCGACGCCCTCGTGGACGTCGGCCGCCCCCGCGTGGTCCGGCTCGCCGTCCTCGTGGACCGCGGCCACCGGGAGCTGCCCATCCGGGCCGACCACGTCGGCAAGAACCTGCCCACCTCCTCCCAGGAGAAGGTCCGGGTCCGCCTGGCCGAGACCGACCCGGAGTCCCGCCCGGCCGAGAACGCCGACTGCGTGGTCATCGAGACCGCCGCCCCGGGGGCCGGCGCATGAGGCACCTGCTGTCCACGAAGGACCTCTCCTACGACGCCGCCCTGACGGTGCTGGACACCGCGGACCAGATGGCCGCCGTGGGCGAGCGCTCCGTCAAGAAGCTCCCCGCCCTGCGGGGCCGCACCGTGGTCAACCTCTTCTTCGAGGACTCGACCCGCACCCGGATCTCCTTCGAGACGGCCGCCAAGCGCCTGTCCGCGGACGTCATCAACTTCTCCGCCAAGGGCTCCTCGGTCTCCAAGGGGGAGTCCCTCAAGGACACCGCCCAGACCCTCGCGGCGATGAGCGCCGACGCCGTGGTGATCCGGCACTCCGCCTCCGGCTCCCCCCAGCAGCTCGCCGAGTCCGGCTGGATCGACGCCCCCGTGGTCAACGCCGGCGACGGCACCCACGAGCACCCCACCCAGGCCCTGCTCGACGCGATGACGCTGCGCCAGCACCGTGCGCGCACGGAGGGCCGCGACAGCACCCGCGGGCTCGACCTCGAGGGCCTGCACGTGGTGATCGTCGGCGACGTCCTGCACTCGCGGGTGGCCCGGTCCGACCTGTGGCTGTTCACCACCCTCGGCGCCCGCGTCACGTTCGTGGCCCCGCCCACGCTGCTGCCCGTCGGCATCGCGGACTGGCCGTGCCGGGTGGTCTTCTCCCTCGACGAGGCGCTGGACCCCGCTCCGGACGCCGTGATGATGCTGCGCGTGCAGCGCGAGCGGATGCACGCGGCGTTCTTCCCGACCGCCCAGGAGTACGCCCGGGAGTGGGGGCTGACGCCCGAGCGGGTCGCGGCCCTCGACGCCGCCGGGGCCACCACGGCGATCATGCACCCGGGCCCCATGAACCGCGGCCTGGAGATCTCCTCGGCCGCCGCGGACTCCCCGCGCTCCACGGTCCTGGACCAGGTGCGCAACGGCGTCTCCGTGCGGATGTCGGTGCTCTACCTGCTGCTGTCCGGCGACGACCTCGATCCCACCTCCACCCCCGCACCCCAGGAGCGCTGACCTCTCGTGACCTCGTACCTCATCCAGGGCGCCCGGCTGCTCGGCGAGCAGGCCGCCGACATCCTCGTGGCGGACGGCGTCGTCCGGCGCATCGGCCCGGACCTCGCCGCGGACGCGGGCGACGCCCGCGTCGTGGACGCCGCGGGTCTCGTGGCCCTGCCCGGCCTCGTGGACATCCACACCCACCTGCGCGAACCGGGCCGGGA
The DNA here is from genome assembly GCF_040981195.1 of Kocuria oxytropis. Taxonomy (NCBI): domain Bacteria; kingdom Bacillati; phylum Actinomycetota; class Actinomycetes; order Micrococcales; family Micrococcaceae; genus Kocuria; species Kocuria oxytropis. The sequence goes on from NZ_JAVFXA010000008.1 coordinate 116,818, forward strand.
GGACGCCGAGACCGTCGAGACGGGCACCCGGGCGGCCGCGCTCGGCGGCTACACCGCCGTCTTCGCGATGGCGAACTCCGATCCGGTCGCCGACACGGCCGGTGTCGTGGAGCAGGTGCACGAGCTGGGCCGCTCCGCCGGCTGGGTGGACGTCCGCCCCGTGGGAGCCGTGACCGTGGGGCTGCGCGGCGAGCGGCTGTCCGAGATCATGGCCATGGCCGAGTCCCGGGCCGGGGTGCGGGTGTTCTCCGACGACGGCATGTGCGTGCACGACCCGGTGCTCATGCGCCGTGCCCTCGAGTACGTCAAGGGCTTCGACGGCGTCGTGGCCCAGCACGCCCAGGAGCCGCGGCTGACCGAGGGCGCCCAGATGAACGAGGGCTCCGTGTCCGCCGAGCTCGGGCTCACGGGCTGGCCGGCCGTCGCGGAGGAGGCCGTCATCGCCCGCGACGTGCTGCTCGCCGAGCACGTCGGCTCCCGCGTGCACATCTGCCACCTCTCAACCCGGGGCTCCGTGGACATCGTCCGCTGGGCCAAGCAGCGCGGCATCGACGTCACCGCCGAGGCCACCCCGCACCACCTGCTGCTCACCGACGAGCGGGTCCGCAGCTTCGACCCGGTGTTCAAGGTCAACCCGCCGCTGCGCACGGACGAGGACGTGCACGCCCTGCGCGAGGCCGTGGCCGACGGCACCATCGACGTGATCGGCACCGACCACGCCCCGCACCCCGCCGAGGACAAGGAGTGCGAGTGGTCCTGCGCGGCCAACGGGATGACCGGGCTCGAGACCGCCCTGTCCGTGGTCCAGCTGAGCCTCGTCGACACCGGCCTGCTGACCTGGCGCGACGTCGCCCGGATCACCTCGGAGACCCCCGCCCGGATCGGCCGCCTGAGCACCCAGGGCCGGCCGCTGGCGGAGGGGGAGCCGGCGAACATCACCCTCTGGGACCCCGCCGCGACCACCGTGGTGGACCCCGCCCGGCACGCGTCCAAGGGCCGCAACAGCCCCTACCGCGGCATGGAGCTGCCCGGGGCCGTCCGGGCCACCTTCTTCCGCGGCCACCCCACGGTCCTGGACGGGGCGCTGAACGCCCCCGCGCCCGCCGTCTGACCCCGTCCGACCGCCCCGGAGGCCCCGTCCCATGGACCAGCTCACCACCGTGCTCGTCACGGTCCTCGTGCTCGCCGCGCTGTTCGCCCTGCTGCGCCGGGGCTGGCGCACGCGCGTGCGACGCCAGTCGGGGATCGCCGCGCCGGCCGCGCCACCGGCGGGGATCGAGGACCGCGAGCCCCGGCTCGCCGTGCCGGGCATGTACGTGAGCACCACGGAGACCGGCGCCCCGCTCGAGCGGATCGCCGCCCACGGACTGGGCGTCCGCGCCCGGGCGACCGCCCTGGTCCTCGACGAGGGCGTGCTCTTCGACCGGCAGGGCGCCCCGGCCCTGTTCGTGCCCGCCGCGGACGTCGTGGCCGTGGGCACCAGCTCCGGCATGGTCGGCAAGTTCGTGGAGAAGGACGGGCTCGCCGTGCTCACCTGGTCGCTGGGCTCCACCGTGGTGGACACCGGCTTCCGCACCCAGCGAGCCGAGGACAAGCAGCGCCTCCTGGCCGCCGTGGAGGCGATCGTCCCGGCGCCGCACTCCTGACCCGCCGGCGGCCCCGGGCCGCCGCACCGCCTTCCCGACCCGCAGACCCGAACGTGAGGACGACCTTGAGCTCGATCACCACCGACCCCGCCGTGCTCGTGCTGGAGGACGGCCGCGTCTTCCGCGGCCGCGCCTACGGCGCGCTCGGCACCGCCCTGGGCGAAGCCGTGTTCTCCACCGGCATGACCGGTTACCAGGAGACCATCACCGACCCCTCCTACGCCGGCCAGCTCGTGGTGCAGACCGCACCGCACATCGGCAACACCGGCGTCAACGCCGCCGACGCCGAGTCCCGCCGGATCTGGGTGTCCGGCTACGTCGTGCGCGACGCCGCCCGCCGCCCCTCCAACTGGCGCTCCGAGGGCTCCCTCGACGAGCAGCTGGCCGCACAGGGCGTCGTCGGCATCCAGGACGTCGACACCCGGGCCATCACCCGCCACCTGCGGGACCGCGGCGCGATGCGCGGCGGGATCTTCTCCGGCGACTCCGCCCTGCGCCCCGAGGCCGAGCTCGTGGCCGAGGTCGGCGCCGGCGAGCGGATGGAGGGACGCGCCCTCGCCGAGACCGTCACCGCCCCCGAGGCCTACGTCGTGGAGCCCGCCGAGCACGGCTGGACGGGCGAGGTGCGCCACGAGCTGGTGGCCGTGGACCTGGGCATCAAGTCCATGACCCCGCACCGCTTCGCCGAGCGGGGCGTGCGGGTGCACGTGGTCCCGGCCGGCACCACGTACGAGCAGATCGCCGCCCTGCGGCCCTCCGGGGTGTTCTTCTCCAACGGCCCGGGCGACCCCTCGACCGCCGGGACCCAGATCGAGACGCTGCGCGAGGTGCTGCGTGCCCGGATCCCGTTCTTCGGCATCTGCTTCGGCAACCAGCTCCTGGGCCGGGCGCTGGGCTTCGGCACCTACAAGCTCGTCTTCGGCCACCGCGGGATCAACCAGCCGGTCCTGGACCGGCGGACCCGCCGGGTGGAGATCACCGCCCACAACCACGGCTTCGCCGTGGACGCGCCCCTGGACGGTCCCGTGGAGGCGCCCCGGGCCGAGTTCGGGCGCGTCGAGGTCAGCCACGTGTGCCTCAACGACGACGTGGTGGAGGGGCTCAACTGCCTCGACCTGCCCGCCTTCTCGGTGCAATACCACCCCGAGGCCGCGGCCGGACCGCACGACGCCGCGTACCTCTTCGGGCGGTTCGTGGAGCTCATGGACAGCTACCGGGACGGCCCCGCCGACCCGACCATCGACAACGCCGTCCCCGGCGGCGCCCAGGGCGCGCAGGACGCACAGGAAGAAGGGCAGAACTGACATGCCGCGCAGGACAGATCTCACGAGCGTTCTGGTCATCGGCTCCGGGCCGATCGTCATCGGGCAGGCGGCGGAGTTCGACTACTCGGGCACGCAGGCCCTGCGGGTGCTCAAGGAGGAGGGCCTGCGGGTCATCCTCGTGAACTCCAACCCGGCGACCATCATGACCGACCCCGAGTTCGCCGACGCGACCTACGTGGAGCCCATCACCCCCGAGGTGGTGGAGAAGATCATCGCCAAGGAGCGGCCCGACGCCGTGCTGCCGACCCTCGGCGGGCAGACCGCGCTCAACACCGCGATCGCCCTCGACGCCAACGGCGTGCTGGACAAGTACGGCGTGGAGCTGATCGGTGCCAACGTGGAGGCCATCAACCTCGGCGAGGACCGCGAGAAGTTCAAGGGCGTGGTGGAGCGCTGCGGCGCCGAGTCCGCCCGCTCCGTCATCGTGCACTCCATGGCGGAGGCGCTGGCGGCCGCGGACGAGCTCGGCTACCCGATGGTGGTCCGCCCGTCCTTCACGATGGGCGGGCTGGGCTCGGGGATGGCCTACGACGAGGAGGACCTGCACCGCATCGCCGGGGCCGGCATCCAGTACAGCCCCACCTCCGAGGTGCTCCTCGAGGAGTCCATCCTCGGCTGGAAGGAGTACGAGCTGGAGATGATGCGCGACAAGCACGACAACGTCGTGGTCGTGTGCTCCATCGAGAACTTCGACCCGGTCGGGGTGCACACCGGGGACTCGATCACCGTGGCCCCGGCCATGACCCTGACCGACCGCGAGTACCAGAACCTCCGCGACATCGCGATCGCCGTGATCCGGGAGGTCGGCGTCGACACCGGCGGGTGCAACATCCAGTTCGCGATCGAGCCGGACACCGGCCGCGTCGTCGTCATCGAGATGAACCCGCGCGTCTCGCGCTCCTCGGCCCTGGCCTCGAAGGCCACGGGCTTCCCGATCGCCAAGATCGCCACGAAGCTGTCGCTGGGCTACACGCTCGACGAGATCCCCAACGACATCACCCGCAAGACCCCGGCGTCCTTCGAGCCGACCCTGGACTACGTCGTCGTGAAGGTCCCGCGCTTCGCGTTCGAGAAGTTCCCGGCCGCGGACCCCACGCTCACCACCACCATGAAGTCGGTGGGCGAGGCCATGGCGATCGGGCGCAACTTCACGGAGGCCCTGCAGAAGGCCATGCGCTCCCTCGAGCAGAAGAACTCGTGCTTCTCCTTCGTGCGACCCGAGCTCGACGACGACGCCCTGGCCCGGCTCGTCGACGACGCGCGCACCCCGACCACGGAGCGCATCCACCAGGTCCAGCAGGCCCTCCTGGCCGGGGCGGACGTGGAGCGGCTCTACGAGGCCACGGGCATCGACCCCTGGTTCCTCGACCAGCTGGTGCTGCTCAACGAGGTCGCGGACGCGGTGCGCCAGGACGGCGACCTCACGGTCCGCACCCTGCGCCTGGCCAAGCGGCACGGCTTCTCCGACGCCCAGATCGGCGAGCTCGCCCACCTGGACGAGGACGTGGTGCGCGGCGTGCGCCACGCGCTGGGGATCCGTCCCGTGTTCAAGACCGTCGACACGTGCGCGGCCGAGTTCGAGGCGTTCACCCCGTACCACTACTCCTCCTACGACGAGGAGAACGAGGTGGGCCGCCACGAGCGCCCCTCGATCATGATCCTGGGCTCCGGGCCGAACCGGATCGGGCAGGGCATCGAGTTCGACTACTCCTGCGTGCACGCGTCCATGGTGCTGCGCGAGGCCGGGTACGAGACCGTCATGGTCAACTGCAACCCGGAGACCGTCTCCACCGACTACGACATCTCCACGCGGCTGTACTTCGAACCGCTGACCTTCGAGGACGTGCTGGAGGTCGTGGAGACCGAGCGGCGCACCGGGGGGCTGCTCGGCGTGTTCGTGCAGCTTGGCGGGCAGACCCCGCTCAAGCTCGCCGCCCAGCTCAAGGCGGCGGGGGTGCCGATCCTCGGCACCACCCCGGAGGCCATCGACCTCGCCGAGGACCGCGGGGAGTTCGCGCGCGTGCTGGGCGAGGCCGGGCTGCGGCAGCCGAAGAACGGCACCGCGTCCACGTTCGAGGACGCCAAGCGGATCGCCGACGACATCGGCTACCCGGTGCTCGTGCGCCCCTCGTACGTGCTCGGCGGCCGCGGCATGGAGATCGTCTACGACGAGCCGGCCCTGGCCCGCTACCTGCAGAACGCCACCGAGGTCTCGGCCTCGCGGCCCGCGCTGATCGACAAGTTCCTCGAGGACGCCGTCGAGATCGACGTGGACGCCCTGTACGACGGCCGGGAGCTCTACGTGGGCGGGGTCATGGAGCACCTCGAGGAGGCCGGCATCCACTCCGGGGACTCCGCGTGCACCCTGCCCTCCATCACCCTCGGGCCGGACGTGGTGGAGCGCGTGCGCGAGGCGACCCTGGCGATCGCCCGCGGCGTGGGCGTGTGCGGGCTCATCAACATCCAGTTCGCCGTGGCCTCCGACATCCTCTACGTCATCGAGGCGAACCCGCGGGCCTCCCGCACCGTGCCGTTCGTGTCCAAGGCCACCGGCGTGCAGCTGGCCAAGGCCGCCGCCCTCATCGGCACCGGCACGACCATCGCCCAGCTGCGCGCCCAGGGGCACCTGCCCCAGCGGGCCGACGGGTCCACCCTGCCCCCCTCGGCGCCCGTGGCCGTGAAGGAGGCCGTGCTGCCGTTCGCGCGGTTCCGCACCGCCGAGGGCGCCGTGGTCGACTCCCTGCTCGGCCCGGAGATGCGCTCCACCGGTGAGGTCATGGGCCTGGACAAGTACTTCGACACGGCCTTCGCCAAGGCGCAGGCCGCCGCGAACGTCTCCCTGCCCACGTCCGGGCGGATGTTCGTCTCCGTGGCCAACAAGGACAAGCGCTCCTCGATCGTCTACGTGCGGATGTTCCGCGACCTCGGCTTCGAGATCCTCGCCACGGCCGGGACCGCCGAGGTGCTGCGCCGCAACGGCATCGAGTCGACCGTGGTCCGCAAGATCCGGGAGTCCGCGCCGGGCGAGCGGACCATCGTGGACCTCATCGCGGACGGGGAGATCGACCTGATCTTCAACACCCCGGCCGGCGGCGCCGCCCGCGGCGACGGGTACGAGATCCGCGCCGCCGCCACCAGCGTGGGCGTGCCCCTGATGACCACGGTCTCCGTGCTGGGGGCCGCCCTCCAGGCCGTCACGGCGCTGCGCTCCTACACGTGGGACGTGACGAGCCTGCAGGAGCACGAGCAGCGCCTCGAGGTCCTCCTGGGTGCCGGCGAGCCCGAGGCCGTGCGTGCCTGAGCCCGTCGTGCCCGAGTCCGCCGTGCCTGAGCCCGCTGACCCCGAGCCTGCCGTGCCCGAGTCCGCCGTGCCTGATCCCGTCGTCTCCGAGTCTGCCGTCCCCGAGTCCGCCGTGCCCGAGCCCGTGGTCCCCGGCCCGGCGGCTGCCGGGGCGGCGGGCCCGGTGCCCGCCGCCCCGGAGCAGCCCGCGCCCGACCGTGCGCCCTTCGGCGCGCGGCTGGGCGCGGCGATGGACGAGCACGGGCCCCTGTGCGTGGGCGTCGACCCGCACCCGGGCCTGCTGGACGCCTGGGGCCTGCCCCGCTCCGCCGAGGGCCTGCGCCGGTTCACGCTGACGGTCCTGGAGGCGGCCGCCGGCCGTGCCGCCGCCCTCAAGCCCCAGGTCGCGCTGTACGAGCCGTACGGCGCCGCCGGCTTCGCCGTGCTCGAGGAGCTGCTCGAACAGGCGCGGTCGGCGGGCCTGCTGACCGTGGCCGACGCCAAGCGCGGCGACATCGGCTCCACGATGGAGGCCTACGCGGCCGCGTGGCTGGGGGAGGGGTCGCCGCTCGCGGCGGACGCCGTCACCCTGAGCCCCTACCTCGGCTTCGAGTCGCTGCGCCCGGCCCTGGACCTGGCCGCGCGCACGGGCCGGGGCACGTTCGTGCTGGCGCTCACCTCCAATCCCGAGGGCCGCTCCGTCCAGCACGTGGGAGGCCGGGAGTCGGTGGCCGGGGCCGTGTGCGCCGCGGCCGCGACCGAGAACGCCCGGGTTCCCGGGACCCCGGGCGGGTCCGCCCGCGGCGGCCTGGGCTCCTGCGGGCTCGTGGTCGGCGCCACGGTCGGCAGCGCCCCGGCCGAGCTGGGGATCGACCTGACCGCCGTGCGCGGGCCCCTGCTCGCCCCCGGCTACGGCGCGCAGGGCGCCCGCGCCGAGGAGCTGCCGGCCGTGTTCGGCGCCGCGGCCGGTCAGGTGCTCGCGGCCTCGAGCCGGGCGATCCTGCGCCGCGGACCGGACGTGGCGGCGCTGCGGGAGGCCGTGCGCCGCTCCGCCGGGGAGCTGGCGGACGCGCTGGGCTGAGCCCCGGCCGCGTCCGCGCTCCCTCCCGGCGGGGACCCCGCTCCGGTCCCGCACGACGACACCCCTGGTCACGCCACGGTCGTGTCGCCTTGCGGAGCATCGATATTCATGTAGTTTCTTTAGCAAACGGGCTGTCCGTCCCTCGGCGGGACGGGGGCTGCAGTCCGTGGCGACGAGGAGGAACCACATGGCACTGCGTCCGTTGACCGACGACGAGCGAGCCGCCGCGCGGGAGAAGGCGACCCAGGCGCGGACGGCGCGCGCCGACGTGAAGAAGGGGCTGCGCGAACGCCGCATGACGGTCGCCGAGATCCTGGACCGCGCCGACCGGGACGAGGCCGTGAGCCGGCTCAAGGTCTCGGACCTGCTCGAGGCCACCCCCGGCATCGGCAAGGTCCGCTCCGCGGCCATCATGGACGAGATCGGCATCGCGCGCACCCGCCGCCTGCGCGGGCTCGGGGTGCACCAGCGCAAGGCGCTCATCGAGCACCTCGACCGCTGAGCCGGGCGGGGCGCGGGGGCCCGGGCGCGATCCGCTAGATTGGGGGAAACACCCCAGTCCCAGGAGGATGCCCGTGAGCCCCGACGCGCCCCGCGCCGCGCGCCCGTCCCTGACCGTGCTCGCCGGCCCCACGGCCGTGGGCAAGGGCACGGTCTCGACCTACGTCCGGGACCACTACCCCCAGGTGTGGCTGTCGGTGTCCGCGACGACCCGGGCCCCCCGACCCGGCGAGGTCGACGGCACGCACTACTTCTTCGTCTCCGACGAGGAGTTCGACGCGATGGCCCGCAACGGCCAGCTGCTCGAGTGGGCCGTGGTGCACAACCGGCACCGCTACGGCACGCTGCGCTCCACCGTGGAGCAGGCCCTCGCGCGCGGGCGCAGCGTCCTGCTGGAGATCGACCTGCAGGGCGCCCGCCAGGTGCGCACCACCATGCCGGAGGCCAATTTCGTGTTCCTGGCCCCGCCCAGCTGGGACGAGATGGTCGCCCGGCTCGTCGGCCGGGGCACCGAGACCGCGGACGAACAGCGGGTCCGGCTCGAAACCGCTAAACTGGAACTCGCGGCCGAGCCGGAGTTCGACCACACCGTCGTCAACGACCGGGTCGAGCGTGCCGCCGCCGAACTCGTGCAGCTCATGGGGGTCGACCCCGAGCAGGCATCCTGATACCCGTCCACCCCGTCTGGAGCAATCGCTTGTCTACCCACACCGAAGGCATCATCAACCCGCCGATCGACGCCCTGCTGAAGAAGTCCGACTCCAAGTACGGGCTCGTGATCTTCGGCGCCCGGCGCGCCCGGCAGATCAATGCCTACTACTCGCAGCTGCACGAGGGCCTGTTCGAGTACGTCGGTCCCCTCGTGGACACCCAGCTCAACGAGAAGCCGCTGTCCATCGCGTTCCGCGAGATCGACGAGGGCCTCATCGAGGGCCGCCCGGTGGAGCACGCCGGCTTCGCCGAGAACGGCCAGCTCACCACCGAGGCCGACCTCGCCGCCGACGTCTTCGGTGCGGACTTCTTCGCCCGGGGCACCGAGGAGAGCGCCGTGGACTTCTCCGCGGACGCCGCCTTCTCCGGCGGGACCTCCGTCGACTTCTCCTCCGGGGCCGAGGCCGAGACCCCGGCCGAGCCGCTGGGCGACCTGCCCGGCAGCGGCGCGGCCATCGCCGCCGACAGCGCCTCCGACGGTGCCGGTGACGCCGCCGACGCCGCCCCGGCGGAGCCGGGGCGCGAGCCCGGGGACCTGCAGGACCAGTGATCCGGCCGGCATCCCGGCGGCGGGGCGCGGCGGCATGAGGATCGTCCTCGGCATCGGCGGGGGCATCGCCGCGTACAAGGCGGCGCTGCTGCTGCGCCTGTTCACCGAGAGCGGCCACACGGTGGTGCCCGTGCCCACCGAGGCCGCCCTGCGCTTCGTGGGCGCCCCCACCTGGGAGGCCCTCTCGGGTCAGCGCGTCAGCACGGACGTGTTCGACCGGGTGGACGAGGTCAACCACGTCCACCAGGGCCAGTCCGCGGACCTCGTCGTCGTCGCCCCGGCGACCGCCGACCTGCTGGCGCGCGCCGCGCACGGGCACGCCGACGACCTGCTGACCACCACGCTGCTGGCCACCCGCGCGCCCGTCCTCTTCGCCCCGGCGATGCACACCGAGATGTGGCTCAACCCGGCCGTGCAGGCCAACGTCGCGACCCTGCGCGCCCACGGCCACACCGTCCTGGAGCCCGCCGACGGCCGGCTCACGGGCCCCGACTCCGGGCCCGGCCGCCTCCCCGAGCCCGAGGTCGTCCGGGACGCCGCGCTGGCGCTGACCGGCCGGGGGGACGCCCCGGCCGGTCCGCTGGCCGGCGCGCGGGTGCTCGTGAGCGCCGGCGGGACCCGCGAGCCCCTGGACCCGGTCCGGTTCCTGGGCAACCGGTCCTCCGGCAAGCAGGGCGTGGCGGTCGCCGCCGCGGCCCGGGACGCCGGGGCCGAGGTCACCCTCGTGGCCGCCCACCTGGAGACGCCGGTGCCCGCCGGCGTCGAGGTGGTGCACGTGGGCACCGCCGAGCAGCTGCGCCGCGCCTGCGTGCGCGCGGCGGCACGGGCGGACGTCGTGGTCATGGCCGCCGCGGTGGCCGACTACCGCCCGGCCCGGGTCGCCGACGCGAAGATGAAGAAGACCGAGGACGGGGCCGGCCCCGTCCTCGAGCTGGTGCGCAACCCCGACGTCCTGCGCGAGCTGGTGGACCTGCGCAACACCGCCCGGCGCCGCCAGCTCCTGGTGGGCTTCGCGGCCGAGACCGGCGACGCCGAGACGGACCCGCTGACGTTCGGGCGGCAGAAGCTCGTGCGCAAGGGGTGCGACCTGCTGGCCGTCAACCACGTGGGGGAGAACCTGGTGTTCGGCCAGGACAGCACCGTCCTGACCGTGCTCAGCGCTTCCGGCGGTCCCGAGCAGGTGCTGGAGGGGTCGAAGACGGACGTGGCCCGCGGGCTCGTGGCGCGGATCGCGCAGGAACTGGCCGGCGTCCGCGCCTGACCCGCACCCCGGCGGGGCCGGAGCGCGCCGGGCGGCGCCGGGCCGTCGGGGGCGCCCGGTAGTGTGGTCTCCCGTGAGCGAGACGACCCAGCACCTGAGACTGTTCACCTCCGAGTCCGTCACGGAGGGACACCCCGACAAGATCTGCGACCAGATCAGCGACTCCATCCTGGACGACCTCCTGCGCCAGGACCCCGAGTCCTCCGTGGCGGTCGAGACCATGGTGACCACGGGCCTGGTCCACGTGGCCGGCGAGGTGAAGACCCGGGGCTACGTGGAGATCCCCAACGTGGTGCGCAAGACGCTGCTCGACATCGGCTACAACTCCTCCGTGCACGGCTTCGACGGCGAGTTCTGCGGGGTGTCGATCAGCGTGGGGGAGCAGTCGCCGGAGATCTACGAGGGCGTCTTCCAGTCCCTGGAGGTCCGCGCGGGCACCGCCCGCGACGCCCGCGACGCCCAGGGCGCCGGGGACCAGGGCATCATGTTCGGCTACGCGTCCGACGAGACCGAGGTGCTCATGCCGGCGCCGATCTTCATCGCCCACCGCCTCTCCGAGCAGCTCACGCGCGTACGGAAGACCGCCGTGCTGCCCGGTCTGCGCCCCGACGGCAAGACCCAGGTCACCCTCGGCTACGACGGCCACCGGCCGGTGGCCGTGGACACCGTGGTGGTCTCCTCCCAGCACGTCGAGGGCTACGACCTGGACCAGCTCGCCTCCGACCTGCGCCAGAGCGTGATCACCCCGGTGCTCGAGGAAACCGGGCTGGACCTGTCCGGCACCGACGTCATCATCAACCCGGCCGGCAACTTCGTGCGCGGCGGTCCCGTGGGCGACGCCGGCCTGACGGGGCGCAAGATCATCGTGGACACCTACGGCGGGATGGCCCGCCACGGCGGGGGTGCCTTCTCCGGGAAGGACCCCTCCAAGGTCGACCGCTCCGCGGCCTACGCGATGCGCTGGGTGGCCAAGAACGTGGTGGCGGCCGGTCTGGCCCGGCGCGTCGAGGTCCAGGTCGCCTACGCGATCGGGCGCGCCGCCCCGGTGGGGCTCTACGTCGAGACCTTCGGCACCGAGACGGTCGACCCCGAGCGGATCGAGCGCGCCATCCGCGAGGTCTTCGACCTGCGGCCCCTGGCCATCATCGAGGAGCTCGACCTCAAGCGCCCCATCTACGCGCGGACCGCCGCGCACGGGCACTTCGGCCGCTCCGAGCCCGAGTTCACCTGGGAGCGCACCGACCGCGTCGCGGACCTGCGGTCGGCCGCCGGGCTCTGACCGTGGACCCGGAGGAGGACGGGGCCGCCGCGGAGGGCCCGCGGCAGCTCTCGCTCCTCTCGGGCTTCCCGCCCCGGCCGCCCCGCGAGGACGCCAAGGGCGTGGGCGCGGTCCTGCCGGCCGCGCAGAACCCCGTGGCGCGGGTGCTGCTGGACACCCACGTCCCGCACCTGGACCGCCCCTTCGACTACCTCGTGCCGGCCGAGCTGGCCGGGGCGGCGGTGCCGGGGGCGCGCGTGAAGGTCGGCTTCGGGGGCCAGGAGCTGACGGGCTACGTGCTGGAGCGCACCGCCGGCTCCGAGGTCATGGCCCGGATCCAGCCCCTGCGCCGGGTCCTGTCCCCGCTGCCCGTCCTCGCCCCGCAGATCGCGCTGCTGGCCGAGGACGTCGCGGCCCGGTCGGCCGGCACCGTGGCGGACGTCGTGCGGGTGGCCGTCCCGCCGCGGGTCGCCCGCGTCGAGAAGGAGGTCGAGCAGCGGCTCGCGGAGGCCCCGGCCCACTCCACCGGGCTGTCCCCGCAGGCCCCGGGGCCCTCCCACGACGCCGCGCTGGCGGACTACGCCGGCGGTCCGCAGTTCCTGGCGGAGCTGGCGGCGGGGGCCTCCCCGCGCGCCGTCGTCGAGGTGCTCCCCGCCCACCCGGCCCACGACTGGACGGACGTGCTGGCCGCCGCGGTCGGCGCGGCCTGGCGGGCCGGGCGCGGAGCGGTCGCCGTCGTCCCGGACCAGAAGGCGCTGGCGCGGCTGGAGCGCTCGGTCGTGGACGAGATCGGCCGGGAGCACCTCGTGCGCCTGCACGCCGAGGACGGGCCCACGCCCCGCTACCGGGCGTTCCTGGCCGCGGCCACCGGCCAGGTCCGGGTGGTCCTGGGCACCCGGTCCGCCGCCTACGCCCCCGTGGACGACCTCGGCCTGGTGGCCTGCTTCGACGACGGCGACGAGAACCTCGTGGAGCAGCGCGCCCCCTACCAGCACGTCCGGGACGTGCTGCTGCTGCGCGCCGGGCGCAGCGGCTGCGCGGCCCTGTTCGCCGGGCACGCCGTCAGCCCCGAGGCCCAGCGCCTCGTCGGCTCCGGCTGGGCCCGCCGGATCGCCCCGGCCCGGGACGTGCTGCGGCTCCACACGCCCCGGATCGTCTCCACCGCCGACTCCTTCCACGCGGCCCGGGACCCGCTGGCCTCCCGGGCCCGGCTGCCCGAGACGGCCTACCGCGCGGCCCGCGAGGCCCTCGAGCGGGGACCCGTCCTGGTCCAGGTCGCCCGCGCCGGCTACGCCCCGCACCTGGCGTGCGAGCGCTGCCGGGAGCCCGCCCGCTGCACCGCGTGCGACGGCCCGCTGGGGGTGGTGTCCCGGCGCGGGGTGCCCCGGTGCGGGTGGTGCGGCCGCTCGGCGCACTCGTGGGCCTGCTCCGCGTGCGGGTCCCCGCGGATGCGGCTGGTCACCGTCGGGGCGCTGCGCACCGCCGAGGAGCTGGGGCGGGCGTTCCCGCAGGTGCCCGTGGTGGCGTCCTCGGGCGACGCGGTGCGCGCGGACGTCCCCGGGAACCCGGCCCTGGTCGTGGCCACGCCGGGCGCCGAACCGGTCGCGGAGGGCGGCTACGCGGCGGCGCTGCTGCTGGACGGCAACCAGATGCTCATGCGTCCCGCCCTGCGCGCCGCGGAGCAGACGCTGCGCCGGTGGTTCAACGCGGCCGCGCTCGTGCGCCGGGGACGGGACGGCGGGCTCTTGGTGGTCACGGCCGAGCACGAGGCCGCCGTGGGGGCGCTCGTGCGGTGGGACCCGGCCGGGTACGCCGAGCGCGAGCTCGTGGAGCGCCAGTCCCTGGGCCTGCCCCCGGCGGTGCGCTCGGCGTCCGTGACCGGCCCCGCCGCGGCGGTCGCGGCGTTCCTGGCCGACCTCGAGCTGCCTCCGGCCGTGCGGGTCGTCGGCCCCACGCCCCTGGAGGAGCACGAGCCTGGCCCCGAGGGGGAACCCGCCCCGCACCGTGCGCTGCTGTTCTTCGGCTACGGCGTGGCCGGCGAGGTCACCCGCCGGCTGCGGGCCGGGCGCTCGAAGGCCTCCGCGCTGCGCAAGCACCCCCCGGTGCAGGTGCGCTGCGACGTCACCGACCTGCTCTGACCTCCCACCGCGGCCTGCTCCGGCCGCCCACCGTGGCCTGCTCCGACCTCCCACGCGGCCGGGCCTGCCCGGCCGCGACCGCGCGGGGTGTTGGCGCACGCGCCGCGGTGTGGTTGGTTGGTCTCCAGGGGCCGCACCGCGGCCGGGATTCGGAGGCCGTCGTGGGCGAAGAGGTCAGTTCCCGCAGCTACACGCGCGAGCAGCGCCAGCGCTACCGGGAGAAGGTCCGGGAGGACCTCGACGTGTTCGAGCAGATGCTCGCGCGCGCCTCGTTCGAGTTCGACCGGCCCATGACGGGGCTGGAGATCGAGCTCAACCTCGTGGACGGGCGCTTCGACCCGCACTTCCACAACGAGGAGGTGCTCGCCGCGATCGCGGATCCGGGGTTCCAGACGGAGCTCGCGCGGTACAACATCGAGCTCAACGTGCCCCCGCGCCCGCTGCCCGGCCGGGCGGCCCTGGACCTGGAGGAGGACCTGAGGGCCTCCCTCAACGCCGCCGACGCGGCGGCCCGCGGCGTCGGCTCCCGGATCGTGACGATCGGCATCCTGCCCACCCTGCGGCCCGAGCACTACGAGCAGGAGTGGATCAGCGACAACAACCGCTACACGGCGCTCAACGACTCGATCTTCGTGGCCCGCGGGGAGGACATCCGCCTCGAGATCGACGGCCCCGGCGGCGAGCGGATCGACACCTGGTGCGACTCGATCGCCCCCGAGTCGGCGTGCACCTCCGTCCAGCTGCACCTGCAGGTCGCCCCCGCCGAGTTCGCCGCGCACTGGAACGCGGCCCAGGCGCTGGCCGCCCCGCAGATCGCCCTCGGCGCCAACAGTCCCTACTTCTACGGCCGGCGGCTGCACGCCGAGACCCGGATCGCCCTGTTCGCCCAGGCCACGGACACCCGTCCGGTGGAGCTGAAGAACCAGGGGGTGCGCCCGCGGGTGTTCTTCGGCGAGCGCTGGATCACCTCGATCTTCGACCTGTTCGAGGAGAACGTCCGCTGGTTCCCGGCGCTGCTGGCCGAGTGCTCGGAGGAGGACCCGGCGGCGAAGCTGCGCGCCGGGACGGCCCCGGACCTCTCGGAGCTGCGGCTGCACAACGGGACGGTCTACCGCTGGAACCGGCCGATCTACGACGTGGTGGACGGCCGCCCGCACCTGCGGGTCGAGAACCGGGTGCTGCCCGCGGGCCCCACGATCGCCGACGTGATGGCCAACGCGGCCTTCTACTACGGGGCCGCGCGGGTGCTGGCCCGGCAGGAGCGGCCGGTGTGGACCCGGATGAGCTTCCCCGCGTGCGCCGAAAACTTCTCCCGCGCCGCCCGGGACGGCCTCGACGCCCGCTTCTACTGGCCGGGCTTCGGCGAGGTCAGTGCCGACGAGCTCGTGCTGCGCCACCTCCTGCCGCTGGCCCACCAGGGCCTCGAGGAGTGGGGGGTGTCCCCCGAGGTGCGGGAGCGCTACCTGGGGATCATCGAGGCCCGGTGCGTCTCCGGCGTCAACGGCGCGGTGTGGCAGACCCGGGCGGTCGAGCACTTCGAGCGCCACGGCGCGGACCGGCCCACCGCCCTGCGCCGGATGCTCCAGGCCTATGTCGGGCACATGGACGACAACCAGCCGGTGCACACCTGGCCGGTGCCCTAGCAGGCCCTCCGCGGAGCAGCCTGATTCCACCCCCGTCGCTTCACGGTATGCCCGGGTCAGCAGGCCGGGACGGGCGCCGGGGTGACCAGCCGGCGTTGGAGGGCGGCGGCGGTGGCCTTGGCGGTGGGGCCGACCCCGATGAGGGTGGCCGAGCCGGGCCCGGTCCAGTCTCCGTAGCCCACGAGGTAGAGCCCGTCCACCGTGGTGGAGGCCGTCCCGTCGATGCAGATCGACCGGTTGTCGTCGCGCACGTGCAGCGGGCGCAGGTGTCGCAGAGCCGGGCGGAAGCCGGTGCACCAGATCACCGCGTCCACGTCCTGTTCCCGCCCGTCGGCCCAGGCAATGCCGGTGGGGGTGAAGCGGTGGAACATCGGTTCCGAGTGGAGCAGCCCGGCGTCCCGGGCGCGCTTGACCGGGGGCACCACGACGATGTTGCCCAGTGCGGCGACACCACCGGGGTCCGGCAGTCCGGCGGCCAGGGCCCGGGATCGCTCGGTGGCCACGCGGAAGAGCTCCCGGCCGTCGACCTCATCGGGCAACCAGTGCGGCTCGCCCTTGAGGCACCAGGTCAGGTTCGCGACCTCGGCGATCTCGGCGGCGATCTGGGCTCCGGAGTTCGCCCCGCCCACCACGACCACTCGCTTTCCGTCGTAGGGAGCCGGGCCGGCGTAGTGGGCGCAATGCACCTGGGTGCCGCGGAACGTTCGTCGGCCGGGGACGGTGGGCCAGAAGGGCTGGGACCAGGTGCCGGTCGCACTGACCACCGCACGGGCGGACCAGGTGTCTGCGGTGGTCTCCAGGCGGAAGCCCTCACCGTGACGGTGCACGGCGTTGACGTGCACCGGCCGGCGGACAGGCAGGTCGTAGCGGGTCTCGTAGTCGGTGAGGTAGTCGATGACATGGGCCCCGTCCGGGTTCTGTGCCCCGGTGCTGGGCATGAGCCGTCCGGGCAGGGAGGAGAAAGTGGCGGGGGAGAACAGTCGCAGGGACGGCCAGGTGTGCCGCCAGGCCCCGCCTGGGGCGTCCTGATCGTCGAGGATGACGAAGGACAGGTCTGTGCGGCGGCGCAGGTACCACCCCACGGCCAGCCCCGCTTGGCCGGCGCCGATGATCGCCACGTCCACCTGGTGCTCCATGACGCTAAGCCTCCCGTTCCTCGGTTGCCCCACGGCTCGGCGCCGCCCCGTACGTCGGGGCGGCGCCGAACAACAGCGCAGAGTGCTCAGTTGCGGATCTGGTCCCACAGGGCCTGGACCCGGGTGTCGATCGCGTCGACGATGGTCCGCACCCCTTCCAGAGTCTCCTCGGAGGGATCGGCGATGCCCCAGTCCCAGTAGCGCTTGCCCGGGTACACCGGGCAGGCGTCCCCGCAGCCCATCGTGATCACGTAGTCCGCCGCGCGCACTACGTCGTCGGTCAGCGGCTTGGGGTAGGCGTGCGCCAGGTCGATCCCGCGCTCCTCGAGGGCTTCGACCACGAGCGGATGCACTTCGGTCCCGGGCAGGGACCCGGCGGAGCGGACCTCCACCTGCTCCCCGGCGTGGTGGGACAGCAGAGCCGCGGCGATCTGGGAGCGGCCGATGTTGTGCACGCACACGAACAGCACCTGCGCCACCGGTTTGTCGATCTTGCCCTGGGACTGGGCCAGGGCCCGGAGCCGGTCATCGGCGAAGTGCCCGGCGGTGGCCGCCAGGTAGGTGCGGATCCGTGCGGTGCGCGACAGCGTCGCGTAGGACTCGAAGACGTAGCGCTCGACCGTCTCCGGGGAGAAGATCCCCTCGTAGCGTTCAGCCAGGTGGGCGGCGGTGCGGGCCAGGACATGGGTGTCCATGGTCTCGGTGGGCTGGGTCATGACGGCTCCTTCACAGGCCGGACGGGGCACTCAGCAGCAGGCGGACGCACGGGGAACCCATGGGGCGGCCCCGATGGTCACCGGCTGGGGACCGGAACCACCGATGATCAGCGTGTCCGTCGCAGCAACGGTCGCGGGGCCGGTGGTGGTGTTCGTGGTCATGACCGTCCCCGCCCTTGCTCGGCGGTGGTGTCGTCGGCGGGCAGCAGCTCGGAGATCAGCGCCTGGATCCGTGCCTTGATCTCGTCCCGGATGGGCCGCACGGACTTCACGCCCTTGCCGGCCGGGTCCTCCAGAGCCCAGTCCTCGTAGCGTTTGCCCGGGTAGAACGGGCAGGCGTCCCCGCAGCCCATGGTGATCACCACGTCGGAGTCCTGCACGGCCTCGTCGGTGAGGACCTTCGGGGTCTGCGCACTCATGTCGATGCCCTCCTCGGCCATGGCCTCCACGGCGGCCGGGTTCACCGCATCGGCCGGAGCGGAGCCGGCCGAGCGCACCTCGATGCGCCCGCCCGAGAGGTGGGTGAGGTAGGCGGCGGCCATCTGCGACCGCCCGGCGTTGTGCACGCACACGAACAGGACGCTGGGCCTGGTCGTGGTCCCGGCCGGGGTCGTCGCGGTGGTCTCAGCAGTCATGGGGATCATCCGTTCGGTCGGAAGGGGGAAGAGGACAAGGGGGATGGGTCAGGCGGGATGGCCGGCGGTGAGCTCGGTGAGCAGCTTCCGGACGCGGGCGTCGATGTCGTCGCGGACCAGGCGCATCCGCTCGGCCCCCTCGATGCCTCGCTCGGACGGTTCGTCGGTGTGCCAGGTCTCGATGGTGCCGGCCATGCCGTCGACGGTCTCGACCTTCGCCTCGTCGCCCAGCACGACCACCCGGTCGACCCGGCGCAGCAGGTCCGGGTCGATCGGCTTGGGGAAACCGGTCGACATGTCCGCGCCGACCTCGGCGACCACCTCGGCGGACAGGGCGTTGATCGTGCTGCCGGGCTTCGTGCCGGCGGAGTGGACCTCCACCGCACCGGCGGCGTGCTTGCCCATGAGGGCCGCGGCCATCTGGGACTTGCCGCCGTTCTTGGCGCACACGAACAGGACGGAGGGCTGGGTGTCGCTCAATGGATACTCCTGGAGAGTCGCGGGGTCAGAGGCTTCGCGGGATGCGGTGGGGTCAGCGGGTGGGGACGGTGGCGTCGCCGGGGAAGAGCTTCCGGCCCGCCCACAGGGACACGTAGACCAGGCCCACCAGGACCGGGACCTCGATGAGCGGGCCGACCACCCCGGCCAGGGCTTGGCCGGAGGTGACCCCGAAGGTGCCGATGGCCACCGCGATGGCCAGCTCGAAGTTGTTGCCCGCGGCGGTGAAGGCCACGGTGGTGGACTTCGCGTAGTTCAGGCCCAGCGCGCGGGAGGCCAGCAGGCCGATGCCGAACATCAGGAAGAAGTACACCAGCAGCGGCCACGCGATCCGCACCACGTCCCACGGGTTGGAGGTGATCGCCTCGCCCTGCAGGGCGAAGAGCACCACGATCGTGAAGAGCAGCCCGTACAGGGCCCACGGGCCCAGCTTCGGCAGGAACGTGGCCTCGTACCACTGCCGGCCCTTGGCCTTCTCGCCCAGGGTGCGGGTGAGGAACCCGGCCACCAGCGGGATCCCGAGGAACACGAGCACCGAGACGACGATGGACCACACCGAGAACTCCGCGCTGGTGGTGGGCAGCCCGAGCCAGGCGGGCAGGACCTGGAGGTAGAACCAGCCCAGGGCGCCGAAGGCGATCACCTGGAACACGGAGTTGATCGCCACCAGCACGGCGGCGGCCTCGCGGTCCCCGCAGGCCAGGTCGTTCCAGATCAGCACCATGGCGATGCACCGGGCGAGCCCGACGATGATCAGCCCGGTGCGGTACTCCGGGAGGTCGGGCAGGAAGATCCAGGCCAGGGCGAACATCAGGGCCGGGCCCACGACCCAGTTCAGCACCAGGGAGGCCCCCATCAGCCGCCGGTCACCGGCCACCCGGTGGGTCTCGTCGTAGCGGACCTTGGCCAGCACCGGGTACATCATCACCAGCAGCCCGATCGCGATCGGCAGGGAGACCTCCCCGATCCGCACGGCCTCCAGGGCGGTGTCCAGGCCCGGGACGAAACGGCCCAGGAGCAGACCGGCGACCATGGCGGCGACGATCCAGGCGGGCAGCCAGCGGTCGAGGAAGGACAGGTCCTTCATCACCCCGTGGTGGGCGGCGGGGACGGTGGTGGTGGTGCTCATGGTCAGGGGAAACCCTTCGTATTGACGGTGATCTATCGGAAACACTAGGGGTCATATCGACATTGGTCAATGTAGGATGGTGGAATGACTCTCGCACCGGACCTCCAGGCCGCCGCTGTCGATCAGTGCGCCCCGCGCACGGCGGGCACGGAGTGCTGCTCCCTGTCGGGCGGGCCCATGAGCGCCGAGGATGCCCAGCGGATCGCGGGCCGGCTCAAGGCCCTGTCCGACCCCACTCGTCTGCGGCTGCTCTCCCACGTGGCCGCCCAGGGCTGCGGGGCGGTCTGTGTGTGCGACCTGACCGCGGTGGTGGATATCAGCCAGCCCACGGTCAGCCACCACATGAAGAGGCTCGTCGACGCCGGCCTGGTCACCCGCGAGCAGCGCGGCAAGTGGGCGCACTACTCCGTGGTGCCCGAGGCCTTCGACGAGCTCCGCTCCTTCCTCGACCTGCGCTGATGTCCTGGCGCCGGATTCCTCCAGATCGGGCTCTGTCTCATCCAGCACACCGCACGAGGGGATGACCACGGTGAGCAGTGATGCTTCATCCACCCGCCAGGACGTGCACGACGAGCTCGACCGGGTGCGGGCGGACTTCCACGCCCTCGTCGCGGCAGCGACTCCAGCGGATCTGCGCCGGCCCTCGTCCGGCACCCGGTGGACCAACGGGCAGCTGCTGTTCCACATGTTCTTCGGCTACCTCATCGTCAGGCGTCTGATCCCGCTGGTGCGCCTGATGGGCCGGCTCCCCGAACCGGTCGGTCGCACCGTCGCCCGGGTGCTGGAGGCGGGCACCCGCGCCTTCCACCTCATCAACTTCCAGAGCGACCGCGGGGCGGCCCGGGTGATCCACGGCCGGCGGCTGCTCCGGTGGTTCGACCGCACTCTCGACGTCCTGCAGGCCCAGCTCGAGGCCGAGTCCGCGGCCGCACTGGCCCGCGGGATGCACATGCCGGTCTCCTGGGACCCGTACTTCCGCGACTGGATGAGCCTGGCCGAGATCTACCACTACGGCACTCAGCACTACGACCACCACCGACAGCAGCTGACCCTCAGCCGGCCTCTTTGACAAGCCCTTCTCACGAGCTCGGCACTGCGGTCGAGGTGGCCTGATCGGCGTCCAGGGGTTCTCGGTGGCATCGCTCGTCCAGGACCGACCATGCTGACACCGATGGGGCCATGGGCAGGGGGAGGCGAACTCCGTTGTCTCCGCATGACATATGGCCCGGTCAGCGGCCGTCCACCGACGAGAGTTCTCGCATCCGGTGGAAATCTCGTCCGCACTGTCGACCGAACTCGATCACCGAGCCCGTGGCGGCAGGCCGGTTCAACGGCCGGTGCGGCGCTCGTGGACGTCCCGGGCGAGCGTGAGCAGCTGCCGCGCCGAGTCCTCCCAGGAGTGGGACCCGGCCCGGTCGAGCCCGGCCAGCACCCGGGCGCCGGTGCGCACCGGGTCCTGGAGATCCCGGACGGCCGCCGCGAACCCGGCGTCGTCGTCGGGGGCCGCGTAGGCGGCGGCGTCCCCGGCGACCTCCCGGAAGATCGGCAGGTCGCTGCACACCACGGGGGTGCCCGCCGCGAGGGCCTCCACGACCGGCAGCCCGTAGCCCTCGGCCCGGGAGGCGTGCACCAGGGCGGCCGCCTCGGCGAGCAGGGCGGAGTATTCGGCCTCGTCCACCCCGTCGTGGAAGACGACCCGCGCCCCGTCCGGGACGAGGGCCTCCAGCTGGGCGCGGCGGGCGGGGGAGATCCGGGAGAGCAGGTGCAGCTCGTGGTCAGGGAGCCGCCCGGCCGCGCGCAGCAGGGTCTCGACGTTCTTGTAGGGGAGGAAGGAGCCCATGTACACCAGCTTCCGCCCGCGACGCGGCAGGCGCTCCAGGGCCGCCCCGGCGGGGAGCACGGAGCCCGGCCGGGGGGCGTTGGGCACCACGTGCACGGGACGGCGGGTGAGCCGGTGGGCGGCGATGAGCTCACGGGTGGTCTGCGAGACGGTGACCACAGCATCGGCGCGGTCCAGCAGCAGCCGCTGGGGCCACCAGGCCCGGTGGTAGAGCCGCCAGCCCGCACGCACAGCGGCGGGCAGGTCCGCGGGCGGCTCGGGGTGGTCGTAGTAGATGAGGTCGTGCAGGGTGAGGATCAGCCCGTGCCGGCGGCCCGCGGAGCCCATGGTCTGCATGGGCGAGAACACCACGTCCGGCGCGTACCGGTTGAGCACCAGCGCGGTGGCGGCCTCGGCGGCCGAGACCGGGGACGGGCCGGTGACGTGCGGGAGCTCCGGGAGCATGGCCAGCTGCCGGGGATCGCTGACGAGCAGGGCCACGTCCAGGTCCGGGGTGTCGGCGGCGAGTCCGGCGACCGCCTCGGCCAGGCTCGCCCCGTAGCGGCTGATCCCGTCGTGGCGGCCCAGGCGGGTGTAGCGGGCGTCCAGGAGCAGCCTCACCGCCGGGACTCCCGGCGCTCACGGTGGCCCCCGGGCTGCCGGCGCCCCCGGCCCACGATCCGCTGCAGACCCGTGAACGTCGCGGTGTCGGGGGCGGCGACGTCTCCGGGGGGCACCTGGGCGTGCAGCGCGGACGGCTCCCCGTCCGGGGTGGGGACCGGCTCCGGTGCGGGGGAGGACAGGAAGTCGTGGACCAGCTCGGCGGTGGGTCCGGGGGCCTCGTAGTGGATGAGGTGGCCGACCCCGTCGAGGACCTCGAGGCGGTGCCGCGGGATCCAGGACGCCATCGTGCGCTGGGCGGCCACCGAGCCCAGCTCGTCCTGGGCACCGACGACCAGCAGCGTCGGCATGCTCAGCTGCATGGCGACCTCCGCGACCGTGTGCGAGACCGAGGCCTCGTAGGCCTCCAGCAGCACGTCCCGGTCCGCGAAGGCCGAGAAGTACGCCCGGTGCTGGTGGCGGACGTAGCCGCGGACGCGGGGGTCCTGCGACCTGGTCATCACCCCGCTCATGGCGTCCGTGACGAGCCAGCTGGAGAGCAGCCGGTTCCCCAGCCGCCGGGGGAGGGCCCGGCCCAGCCGGTAGTAGCCGGCCGTGAGCCGACTCAGCAGCGCCCGGCCGCCCTCCAGCGGCGGCTCGCAGATCGGGTTGACGAGCACCAGCCGCTCGACCATCACCGGATGGGCGGCGGCGAAGTGCGCGGCGACCACCGAGCCGAAGGAGTGGCCCAGAACGGCCACGCCGTGCGGGGCGCCGTCGTGCACCGCGCCGTCGGTGAGGGCCTCCACGAAGCCGCGCAGGAAGTCCGCGTACCCGGCGATGTCGTGGGGCCGGTCGGGGAAGGGCTCGGAGCGGCCGAAGCCGGGCAGGTCGGGGACGACGACGTGGTAGCGGCCGCGCAGCCGGTCGGCGATCAGCTGCAGGCCGTGGTGGTCGCCGCGGAAGCCGTGGACCAGCACGAGCAGCGGCTTGGGGGTCCGGTCGACGTCGTAGAACCAGTAGCGCACCTTGTGCCCGTCCAGGACCAGGCTGCGCCGCTCGGCCCAGGGGTTCTGCACGGTGCCGGCCGCCGGCTGCTCGTGCGGACCCGCCGCGGGGCTCCCGCCGCCGTCCGGTGCCTCCTGCCGCGCCCCGGCCGGTGCCGTCATGGTTCCTCCCTGGCGGGCCCGGCGGACGCCCGGTGCGTCCCGGCCCGCTGTCGATGCTAGCGGCTGGGGGCCGGGAGGCCGGGCAGCCCTGGGCTAGGATGGGACGGATTCCACCACCGTCGGCGCGCTGCCGGGCCTCCGTGATGCCCGGGTGCCGCCCACGCGACCGCGCGCCGCCCGTTCCGAGGGACGGCGGCGGTCCACGACCGCGAAGGCGAGGACCGTGACCGAACAGCAGCACACGACCGAGAGCACCGGGTACGACTTCCGCGCCATCGAGGCGGCGTGGCCGTCGTTCTGGGCGGAGCAGCAGGTCTACGCGCCCGTCGACGACGGCTCGCGGGAGCGCCGCTACGTCCTGGACATGTTCCCCTACCCCTCGGGCGACCTGCACATGGGGCACGCGGAGGCCTTCGCGATGGGTGACGTGGTCGCCCGGTACTGGCGCCAGCGCGGCTACGACGTCCTGCACCCGATCGGCTGGGACTCGTTCGGGCTGCCCGCGGAGAATGCGGCGATCAAGCGCGACGCCCACCCGGCGGAGTGGACCTACGCGAACATCGAGACGCAGAAGGCCTCGTTCCAGCGCTACGCGATCAGCGCGGACTGGTCCCGGGAGATCCACACCTCCGATCCTGAGTACTACCGGTGGACGCAGTGGCTGTTCCTGCAGTTCCACGCCAAGGGTCTCGCGTACCGGAGGAACTCCCCGGTCAACTGGTGCCCCAAGGACCAGACCGTGCTCGCCAACGAGCAGGTCGTCAACGGGGCGTGCGAGCGCTGCCACACCCCGGTGACCAAGAAGGCCCTGAACCAGTGGTACTTCCGGATCACCGACTACGCCGACCGGCTGCTCGACGACATGGCCGCGCTCGAGGGGCACTGGCCCGAGCGCGTGCTCGCCATGCAGCGCAACTGGATCGGGCGCTCCGAGGGCGCCCACGTGCGCTTCGCCATCGAGGGCGCCGGGGAGGGCGGGACCGACCGCGAGGTGACCGTGTTCACGACCCGCCCCGACACCCTCTACGGCGCCACGTTCTTCGTGGTCGCCGCGGACGCGGAGCTGGCCGGGGAGATCGTCGCCCCCGAGCACGCCGAGGAGCTGGCCGCCTACCGCGAGCAGGTCAAGGCGCTGTCCGACATCGAGCGGCAGGCCACCGACCGGCAGAAGACGGGGGTGTTCCTGGGCCGCCACGCCGTGAACCCGCTCAACGGCGAGAAGCTGCCCGTGTGGGCGGCCGACTACGTCCTGGCCGACTACGGCACCGGCGCGATCATGGCCGTGCCCGCCCACGACCAGCGCGACCTCGACTTCGCCCGGACCTTCGGGCTGCCCGTGCGCGCGGTGCTGGACACCGGGGAGGAGGACCCCGCCGAGACCGGGACCGCCACCACCGGCGAGGGCACCCTGATCAACTCCGGCGAGCTGTCGGGGCTGGAGAAGGCCGAGGCCATCGAGCGGGCCATCGGGCTGGTCGAGGCCGCCGGGACGGGCAACCGCCAGGTCAACTTCCGGCTGCGCGACTGGCTGCTGTCCCGCCAGCGCTTCTGGGGGGCGCCCATCCCGATCGTGCACTGCCCGGCGTGCGGTGAGGTGCCGGTGCCGGAGGAGCAGCTGCCCGTGCGGCTGCCCGACGACCTGCGCGGCGAGCAGCTGGCGCCCAAGGGCCGGTCCCCGCTCGCGGCCGCCGAGGAGTGGGTCAACGTGGCGTGCCCCGCCTGCGGCGGCCCCGCCCGGCGCGACACCGACACCATGGACACCTTCGTGGACTCCTCCTGGTACTACCTGCGCTTCGTCTCCCCGAACGACGAGAACGCCGCCTTCGACCTCGAGCAGACGCGCCGCTGGCTGCCCGTGGACCAGTACGTGGGTGGCGTGGAGCACGCCATCCTGCACCTGCTCTACTCCCGGTTCTTCACCAAGGTGCTCTTCGACCTCGGCCTGGTGGACTTCACCGAGCCGTTCAAGGCGCTGCTGAACCAGGGCCAGGTGCTCAACGGCGGCCGGGCGATGTCCAAGTCCCTGGGCAACGGCGTGGACCTGGGCGAGCAGCTGGACCGGTTCGGCGTGGACGCCGTGCGCCTGACCATGGTCTTCGCCTCCCCGCCCGAGGACGACGTCGACTGGGCCGACGTCTCCCCGCAGGGCTCCCAGAAGTTCCTGGCCCGGGCGTGGCGGCTGGCCCAGGACGTGGCCAGCGCCCCGGGCTCCGACCCGGCCGCGGGGGACCTGTCCGTGCGCCGGGCGACCCACCGGGCGGTCTCCGACGCCGGCCAGCTGCTCGACGCCGCGAAGTTCAACGTGGTGATCGCCAAGACCATGGAGCTGGTCAACGTGGTCCGCAAGGCCATCGACTCCGGCTGCGGCCCCGCCGACCCGGCGGTGCGCGAGGCGGTGGAGGCCGTGGCGGTCCTGCTGTCGCTGGTCGCCCCGTACACGGCCGAGGACATGTGGCACGCGCTGGGCCACGAGGGCTCGGTCGTCGTCGCCGGGTGGCCCGAGGTCGACCCGGAGCTGCTCGTGGAGGACACTGTCACCGCCGTGGTGCAGATCAAGGGCAAGGTCCGCGACCGGCTCGAGGTGCCCGCCGACATCGACGAGGACGCCCTGCGCGAGCTGGCCCTGGGCTCGGAGACGATCCGCCGCCAGTTGGGCGACGCCGAGATCCGCAAGGTGATCGTGCGCGCGCCCAAGCTCGTCAACATCGTGGCCTGAGCCGCGGCTCCCCGCCCGGGACGCCCCGGGTGGGAGCACCGCGACGGGCCTCACCAGGCTCCGGGCGGGGCCCGTCGGTGCGGATGCCGCGCGCCGCGGCCGGCCCGTGGCCCGGCAACGACGTGGCCCGGCAACGACGTGGCCCGGCAACGACGTGCCCCGGGACGACCCGTCGGGGAACGACATGTTGCGAGAACGACGTGGCCCGTGACGACCTGCCCCGGGACGGCCTGCCCGGGAACGACTCGCCCGAGAGTGGGGTCCCGGCCGGCGTCCGGGCTCCCCAGGCACCCACCCGGAGCCCGTGCGTCCCCAACAGCACCACGGGAGGGGACCGGTCCCGCCCGGGCGCGGTGAGCTGGGGGCATGACCGCCACCGTGCCGCCCGCTCGCCGGCGGAGGGCATCCTCTCCGCCCTCGGCCGCAGCGTCCTCCGCAGGGCCTCTGACGGCCCCGGCGTCCGCCTCGGCCGGGCCCCTGTCCGGCACCCCCGGTTCCGCCGCATCCGGCTCGTCGGCGCCGTCGTCCGAGGAAACGTCGTCCGTCGGAACGTCGCCCGAGGCGCCGTCGTCCGCGGGGCCGGCGACCGTCGCGGCGCCCGGCACCGGGAGCGCGGCCCCGCCCGGCGGCCGGATCCCCGAGCGGCTGGCCGCGCTGCTGGCCGAGACCGGCGCCGGCACGGCCGCACCCACCCCGGATGCCTCCGCTGCCTCCGTCCGTGCTCCCTCCGGCGGGCCCGAGGGACCGGGGGCGGCACCGGCCCACCGCCGGCAGGTCGCCGCCCGGACCAGGGTGCCGCGGTCCCTGCTCCTGCTCGCCCTCGCCGCGGTCACCGGACTGGCCTGGACGGTGCTGGGACCGGGCCGGGACGGCGCCGGAGGTCCGGACGCGGCCGTGCTCGCCGAGGCCGAGCTCGACGCCGGGCCCCCGGACGGCACTGCGCACGGCGGCTCCGCCGGCGCCGACACCGCGTCCGGAGCCGAGCCCACGGTGCCGGGGCCGACCGGCCCGTCGGAACCGTCCAGCCCACCGTGGCCCTCCCCGGGACCGACGCTGTACGTGCACGTGACCGGGGAGGTCGCCCGCCCCGGCGTCGTGTCCGTGGCCGGCGGCGCACGGGTCGTCGACGCGGTCGAGGCCGCCGGCGGCCTCACGGACGGCGCCGCGACGGACGCCGTCAACCTGGCCGCCCCCGTGACCGACGGCCAGCAGGTCCTCGTGCCCGGCACGGACGCGGCTGCCGCCCCCGCCGTGCCCGGGTTCCCGGCCGCGGCCGGGAACCCCGCCGCACCGCCCACGGGTCCCGCCGCCCCTGGCACGCCCCCGGGCGGGCCGCCGGGCGGGCCGCCGGGACCGCTGGACCTCAACACGGCCACCGCGGCCGAGCTCGAGTCCCTCCCACGGGTCGGCCCGGTGCTGGCCGGGCGGATCGTCGAGTTCCGGCAGCAGCACGGCGGGTTCACCGCCGTCACCGACCTCGACGCCGTGCCGGGCATCGGCCCCGCCCTGATGGACGCTCTCGTGCCCCTGGTCACGGTGTGAGGCACCCCGCCGTCTGGTGGGCCGGCGCCCTGGAGCACCAGGAGCACCGCGACACCCGCACCCCAGGACGCACCTGGGACCTGCGCCTCGTGCCCGCCGCCCTCGGCGCGTGGCTCACCGGGCTGCTGACCGTGCACCTGCCCCCGGACCGAGCCGCGGTCGGCGGGATCCTCTACCTGGCGGGGCTCGTCCTCGCCCACGTCCTGGTCCCGATCCTGGCACCCGCCACGATCCGCGCTGCCGCCCGCGTCCGCCGGTCCGGCTGTCCTGCCCCCGAGCGGAACGGCGCCTCTCAGATCGAGCGGAACGGCGCCTCCGGGGCAGGGCGGACCGTGCCGTGGTCGGCGGTCGCCCTCAGCACCCTCGCCGTCGCGGCCGTGCTCCTGAGCAGCGCGGCGGCCCGGCAGGACACCGCCCGGGGCCCGTTCGGGGACGCCCTCGCCCGAGGCGGGACGCTGTCCGTGACCGCCCAGGTGGCCGAGCCGCCCCGGCGATGGTCCGCACCCGCCGGAACGGGCCGCACGGGGGAAGGACACACGGGGGAAGGACACACGGGGGAAGGACACACGGGGGAGGACCGCACCGGCGTGGTCGTCGAGCTGGACCTCGACCGGGTCACCCACCGGGGCCGCAGCGGCTCCGCGGACGTCACGGCCACCGTGTTCGCGGACGGGCCGGCCTGGGCCGCCCTGGTCCCCGGGCAACGGATCGCCGCGGTGCTCACGGCCGGCCCGCCCGCCCCCGGCCCGCCGGTGCTGCGCGCGGCCGCCGAGCCCACGGGCCTGCCGCCGGCGGAGGACGGCCGGCGGGAGCGGATCCGGGAGCGCTTCGTGCACGCCACCGCCGGCCTCGGACCCGACGCCACGGGCCTGCTGCCCGGGATGACGTTCGGCGAGCGCTCCGGGATCGGCCCGGAGCTCGAGCAGGCGATGCGGGACACCGGGCTGAGCCACCTGACCGCCGTCTCCGGCGCCAACTGCGCCCTGGTCACCGCCCTCGCCGGGCACGCCGCCCTGTCCCTCGGAGCCGGACGGCGCACCTGCCTCGCCGCCGGTCTCGGTGCCCTGGCCGCGTTCGTGCTCCTCGTGGGCCCCGACCCCTCCGTGCTCCGCGCCGCCGTGATGGGAGGACTCGCCGCCCTCAGCCTCCTCACGGGCCGCACGGCCGTGTCCCTGGCCACCCTCTCCGGGGCCGTGCTCGTGCTCGTCGTCGTCCGCCCGGCGCTGGCCGCGGAGTACGGCTTCGTCCTCTCGGTGCTCGCGACCGCCGGGATCGTGGTCAGCGGACGCCCCCTTGCCCGGTGCCTGGGCGCCAGGGTCCCGGACGTGCTCGCCGTGGCGGTCGCGATCCCGGCGACGGCCCAGCTGTGGTGCGCGCCCGTGCTGCTGCTCCTCCAGCCCGCCGTGCCGGTGTACTCCCTGCCGGCCAACGTGCTGGCCGCCCCGCTGGTGCCGGTCGTGACCGTGTGCGGCCTCGCCGGCCTGCTGCTGCTGAACCTGCCCGGCGGGGCGGGGGACGCGGCGGCCGCGCTGCCCCTGGGCGCGGGAGCGGTGGGTGCCCGGCTCGTCGCCGGCACGGCCCGGACGCTGTCGGAGGCCCCCGGGGCGCTGGCCCCCTGGCCCGCGGGCCCGCCCGGTGTGCTCCTGATGGTCCTGGCCAGCGCCGGGGCCCTGCTCGCCGTGCACGCCCTCGACGTGCGCCGACGCCGGCCCGGCCCCACCGCCGGGACCCTGCGCACGGAACCCGCCCCGGACCCGCCCGCCGAGGAGCACCGGCGGTTCCGGGCCCGCCGGCGCACGGCGGCCGCCGCGGCCGTGCTGCTGCTGGTCCTGCTGCTGGCCGTGCGCGCCGCCGTGGACGCCCGCCGGCCGCCCCCGCCGTGGGAGGCCGTGCTGTGCGACGTGGGGCAGGGCGACGCGGTGCTCCTGCGCACCGGACCGGGGCGGGCCGTCCTCGTGGACACCGGCCCCGACCCGCGGGCCCTGGCACGGTGCCTGCGCCGCAGCGGAGTCGAGCACCTGGACCTCGTGGTCCTCAGCCACGCCCACGCCGACCACACCGGCGGCCTCCCGGCCCTCGCCCGGCACGGCGGGACCGAGGAGGTCTGGTACGCCACGGCCGCCCCGGGCCCCCCGGAGCAGCTGACCCGGAACCTGCCCGGCACCCCGGCCCGCCGTCCCGCCCCCGGCGAGACCCGCGCCCTGGGCGGGCTGCGGCTCACCGTCCTCGCCCCGGACCCGACACCACCGGGGCGCCGGCACGACCCGTCCTCCTCCGACGAGAACAACGCCTCCCTCGTGCTGCGCGCCGAGCTCACCGGCCCGGACGGCCGCAGCACCTCCTGGCTGCTCGCCGGGGACCTGGAGGAGGAGGGCGCACGCGCCCTCGTGCGCACCGCCGGCCTCCTCCTGGACGTCGACGTCCTCAAGGTCTCCCACCACGGCGCCCGCAACGGGGGCACCGCCGTCATCGACGCCGCCAGCCCCCGGCTCGCCGTCGTGTCCGTCGGGAGGGACAACGACTACGGCCATCCCCACCCGCGGATCCTCGCCCACCTGCGGAGCCGCGGCGTCCCGCTCGTGCGCACCGACGAGCACGGCAGCGCCTACCTCCTGCGCGAGGGCGGCCGGCTCCGGGCGGTCCCCGAAGCCCCCTGATGGCCAGGGCTCCGCGGGGCGCCGGCACGGGCGCCCCGCTCCTCCGGCTCCCGCGGCCTGCTCCCGCGGCGGCACATGTCGCCGGGACGTGGGAAGCTGGAACCCACCCCGCCCGCGGCCCCACCCGGCCGCCACGACAGGAGGACGCGGCCATGACCCCACCCCGACGCCCCGCACCCACCACCGGACCCACCTGGCGCGACGTCGAGCCCGCCCCGCTCGTGCTGCTCACCGGCCCCGAGGACTACCTCGCCGCCCGCGCCCGCGACCGCGTCCGCAGCGCCCTCAAGGACCAGCGCGGACCCGTGGAGCTCTCCACCGTGGACGCCGCCGCCTACACCCCCGGACAGCTCGCTGCGCTCGCCAGCCCCTCGCTCTTCGACGACGCGAAGCTCATCCACGTCAGCAACCTCGCGGCCATGAACGACGACTGCCTCGCCGACGGTCTCGCCTACGTCAGCGCTCCCGACCCCGACGTCGTCGTGCTGTGGGAGCACAGCGGCGGCAACCGCGGCAAGAAGCTCCTCGACGCCCTCAAGGCCGCCGGCGCCGTCGTCGTCGAGTGCAAGCCCCTCAAGAACGACCGGGACAAGACCGACTTCATCGTCACCGAGTTCCGCACCCACCGCCGGCGCATCGACCCGGACGCCGCCCGCGCGCTCGCGGCGGCCGTGGGCAGCAGCACGGCGGAGCTGGCTGCCGCGTGCGCCCAGCTGCTCTCCGACGGGCCGGAGAGCATCAGCTTCGACGACGTCGAGAAGTACTACGGGGGGCGGGTGGAGGCCACGGCCTTCAAGGTCGCCGACGCCGCGCTGGCCGGACGCGCCGAGAGCGCCCTCAAGCTGTGGCGCCAGGCCCTCGACACCGGGGTGGACCCCGTCCCGATGGTCGGTGCGCTGGCCGCCAAGCTGCGCACGATCGCCCAGGTGCACGGGACCCGGGGCGGCGCGGGACAGCTCGCCCAGCGCATCGGGGCGGCCCCGTGGCAGGTGGAGCGGGCGCAGGAGGAGTCCCGGCGGTTCTCCGAGGAGGACCTCGTGCGGGCGCTGCGGGCGCTGGCCGAGGCCGACGCGCAGGTCAAGGGCGAGGGCAGGGACCCCGCCTACGCCGTGGAACGGGCGATCACGACCATCGCCCTGTCCGGGCGGCGCTGAGCGCCGGGACCGCCCCTCGGGCCGGCGTCGTGCCCGGCCCCCGGGCACGACGGAGGCCCCGTCCCGGAGCGGGACGGGGCCTCCGTGCTGCGGCCCGCCGGTGCGGCGGGCGCGGTCCGCGAGGGGACCGGGATCAGATCTTGGCGACCAGCTTGGCCAGGCCGGACTTCTTGTTGGCCGCGTTGTTCTTGTGCAGGACACCCTTGCTGACGGCCTTGTCGAGCTTGCGGGAGACGACGCGCAGGGCGTCCTGGGCGGTCTCCTTGTCGGCGGCGCCGACGGCCTCGTCGACGCGGCGGACCAGCGTCTTCAGCTCGGACTTGTAGGCGTTGTTGCGCAGACGCGCCTTCTCGTTGGTGAGGTTGCGCTTCTTCTGGGACTTGATGTTGGCCACGTATAACTCCTTGGCGATGGGTGCGGAATTCGGTCAGTGAGGGCAAACAGGACGGTCATGTGACTGAGTGGGAGTGGGGACGCCCGTGTGGCGACCGCCCTGCAGTGCCCGACGACCAGCGCGGACACACAGCAGAACAGTCTAGCAGACCGCGCCCCGCCGCCGGACGGGGCGACACGGCCGGCCCGCGCGACGGCGCGCTCAGCCGCGCAGCCGGTGGAGCCGGCCGGCGACGCGGTCGAAGAGGTGCTCGGGCAGGACCGCGCCCTCCCGCCGGACGTCCGCGGGCAGGACCTGGATCACGCGGTCGAGCTTGACCTCCGAGGGGCGTCCCCGGGGGTCCCACGGGCCGGTCCCGACGTCCACGTAGGCGGGGTCCCTCTCCGTGTCGTCGGTGCGGTCCCGGGACGTGAGCATGAGGCACAGCAGGTGGTCCCCGGCCCGGTCCACCACGAGCACCGGCCGGTCCTTGCCGCGGCTGTGGTCCTCCTCGAAGGGCACCCAGGTCCACACGACCTCGCCGGGGTCGGCCTGGCCGTCGGACAGCGGGCGGTAGACGGGGCGGACGGGTCCGCTCCAGTCGCCGGGGTACGGCCGGGAGAGCCACTCGGGACGGCCGCCGCCGGCACAGGACGGCGCGGTGGGCCGGGCGGAGGGGGAGGCGGCGCGTCCGTGCGGCCGGCGGCGCTCCGGGCGCGCCTGCGCGGAGCGCCGGTAGAGATCCACGGCGCGGGAGGCGATCCGGGCCAGGTCACGGAGGTTCGGTCGCATGCGCCCACTCTAGCCAGTGGCCTGACCGGAGCGGTGCGCGCGGCGTTGTCGAACCGCGCGGGAGGGCGCGCCCGGCGAAATGGCCCCCCACCGCCAAACGTGGGAAACTGGACAGTCGAATCCCCGGCGCGGTCCACCCGCCGGTAGCCCCAGGACCTGCCGGAAGCGACGATCTCCGGAGAAAGGACCGCCCGTGTCACCGCTGGCCGTCAACCCCCCGGTTCCCGCTTCGACCGACCCGTCGATCCTCCGGAACTTCTGCATCATCGCCCACATCGACCACGGGAAGTCCACGCTCGCGGACCGGATGCTGCAGGCCACCGGCGTGGTGACGCCCCGGGAGATGAAGGCCCAGTACCTGGACCGGATGGACATCGAGCGCGAGCGCGGGATCACCATCAAGTCGCAGGCCGTGCGGATGCCGTGGAACGTGGCCGGCACGGACTACGCCCTGAACATGATCGACACCCCGGGCCACGTCGACTTCACCTACGAGGTCTCCCGCTCCCTGGCCGCGTGCGAGGGCGCGCTGCTCCTCGTGGACGCCGCGCAGGGCATCGAGGCGCAGACCCTGGCCAACCTCTACCTGGCCATGGAGAACGACCTCACGATCATCCCGGTGCTGAACAAGATCGACCTGCCCGCCGCCCAGCCGGAGAAGTACGCCCAGGAGCTGGGCCACCTCATCGGCGTGGACCCGGACGACGTGCTGCGGGTCTCGGGCAAGACGGGCGAGGGCGTGGAGGCCCTGCTGGACCGGATCGTGCAGGAGGTCCCCGCCCCGGAGGGCCGCGCCGACGCGCCGTCGCGGGCCATGATCTTCGACTCCGTCTACGACACCTACCGCGGCGTGGTGACCTACATCCGCGTGGTCGACGGCAAGCTGACCCCGCGTGAGCGGATCCGGATGATGTCCACCGGCGCCCAGCACGAGCTGCTGGAGATCGGGGTGATCTCGCCCGAGCCGAAGCCCACGCAGGGCCTGGGCGTGGGCGAGGTGGGCTACCTCATCACCGGGGTCAAGGACGTGCGCCAGTCCCGGGTGGGCGACACCGTGACCAACCACCAGCGGCCGGCGGCCGAGAACCTGGGCGGCTACGAGGACCCCAAGCCGATGGTCTTCTCGGGGCTGTTCCCCATCGACGGCTCCGACTACCCGGTGCTGCGCGACGCCCTGGACAAGCTCCAGCTCAACGACGCCGCCCTGGTCTACGAGCCCGAGAACTCCGCGGCCCTGGGCTTCGGGTTCCGCTGCGGGTTCCTGGGCCTGCTCCACCTGGAGATCACCCGGGACCGGCTGGAGCGGGAGTTCGACCTCGACCTGATCTCCACCGCGCCCTCGGTGAGCTACAACGTCACCCTCGAGGACCGCTCCGAGCGCGTGGTCACGAACCCGTCCGAGTTCCCCGAGGGGAAGATCGCCGAGATCCGCGAGCCGATGGTCGCCGCCACCGTCCTGGCGCCCTCCGAGTTCATCGGCGCGATCATGGAGCTCTGCCAGTCCAAGCGCGGCCAGCTCAAGGGCATGGACTACCTCTCCGAGGACCGCGTGGAGCTGCGCTACCGGCTTCCCCTCGCCGAGATCGTCTTCGACTTCTTCGACCAGCTCAAGTCGCGCACCAAGGGCTACGCGTCCCTGGACTGGAAGGCCGAGGGCGAGGAGGCCGCCGACCTCGTCAAGGTGGACATCCTCCTGCAGGGCGAGCCGGTGGACGCCTTCAGCGCGATCACCCACCGGGACAAGGCGTACGCCTACGGGGTGATGATGACCGGCAAGCTGCGGGAGCTCATCCCGCGCCAGCAGTTCGAGGTCCCCATCCAGGCGGCCATCGGCTCCCGGGTGATCGCCCGTGAGAACATCCGGGCCATCCGCAAGGACGTGCTCTCCAAGTGCTACGGCGGGGACATCTCGCGCAAGCGCAAGCTGCTCGAGAAGCAGAAGGAGGGCAAGAAGCGGATGAAGATGGTGGGCCGCGTGGAGGTCCCGCAGGAGGCGTTCGTCGCGGCGCTGTCCTCCGACGAGGCCGGGGCGAAGGACAAGAAGAAGTAGTGGCCCCCGCACAGCCGGAGGGCCTGCCCGGCCCGCTCGACGGACTGCTGCCGCCCTCCGCCGTGGAGGGCTCCGCCGACCGCACGCTCAGCCTCTACGTGCACGTGCCGTTCTGCGCGGTCCGGTGCGGCTACTGCGACTTCAACACCTACACGGCCGTGGAGCTCGGCCCCGGGGTGTCCCAGGACGCCTACGCCGGGGACGCCGCCGCGGAGGTCCGGTGGGCGCGCCGCGTGCTGGAGGACTCCGGAGCGGCCCCCCGCCCGCTGCACAGCGTGTTCTTCGGCGGCGGCACGCCCACGCTGCTGCCCGCCGAGGACCTCGCGGCGGTCCTGGCGCAGGCCCGCGAGAGCTTCGGTCTCGCCGCGGGCGCGGAGGTGACCACGGAGGCCAACCCGGACTCCGTGACGCCCCGGTCCCTGGCGGTGCTGCGGGAGGCCGGGGTGACCCGGGTCTCCTTCGGCATGCAGTCGGCCGTTCCGCACGTGCTCTCCGTCCTGGACCGCACGCACGACCCCGAGAACGTGCCGCGCGCCGTCCGGTGGGCACGGGAGGCGGGCCTGGGTGTCAGCGTGGACCTCATCCACGGCACCCCGGGGGAGTCCCTGGCCGACTGGGAGCACTCGGTGCGCACGGCCGTCGGCTACGAGCCGGACCACGTCTCCGCCTACGCCCTGATCATCGAGGACGGCACGAGGCTCGCGGCGCGGATGCGGCGCGGCGAGGTCCCGCCGGTCGACGAGGACGACCAGGCCGACAAGTACGAGCTCGCCGACCGGCTCCTCGCGGAGGCCGGCTACGAGTGGTACGAGGTGAGCAACTGGGCCCGGCCCGCGGACGGCGCCGACCCCTTGGCCCACCGCAGCCGGCACAACCTCGCGTACTGGCACAACCAGGACTGGTGGGGCATCGGCCCCGGAGCGCACTCGCACGTGGGCGGGACCCGCTGGTGGAACCTCAAGCACCCCGTGCCCTACACGAACCGGGTGCGTGCGGGGCACTCGCCGGCGGCCGGGCGCGAGGTCCTCGACGCGGACACCCGGCACCTCGAGCGGGTGATGCTGGAGGCCAGGATCCGGGACGGGCTGCCCACGGCCGCCCTGGCCGAGGACGGGCGGGCCGCAGTGGCGGGCCTGATCGCGGACGGTCTGGTGGAGCCGGCGGCGGCCCTGGCCGGATCGGTGGTCCTGACCCTGCGGGGCCGGCTGCTCGGGGACGCCGTGGTGCGGCGGCTGCTCCCCTGACTGTCCCCCGGCACGACCCACGAGCGGAGCAGGCGGGGGACCGGGTGGCGTCAGCCGCGCCGTGCGCGCTCCCGCGAGCGCTCGCGCAGCTTCTCGGCGAGCCGGTCGTAGAGCCGGGTGTTGAAGCGGTAGCGGTGCGGTTCGCCGCGGTTCACGCGGACGCCGCCGATGAGGGACCCCACGGCCAGCAGCAGCCACGCGGCGGCGGCGGCGAGCGCGAAGAACCAGCCGATGAACGGCACCGGGGCGAGCAGGATCCCGGCCACCACCACGAGACTCGGCAGCAGGGTGAAGTTCATGGCCTCCATCGACTCCTGCTCCGTGAACGGACCCCGCCCGCGGAAGACGCGGTGGACCAGGAACGACGGGACGAAGCCGATGACACCGCCGAAGTGCGCGAGGGTCGCCCACTGGTGGTCCTCGGTGACGGTCAGCGGCTGGGCCACGGGGGCAAGGCCCTCGAACGGGGCCCCGGTGTTCTCGCGGCTCGATCGGGGGTCGGTCTGCACGGGCACGGAAGTCCTTCGGAGGTGGGACCGCGGTGGGGCCGCGGCAGGTGGGTGGGACAGGACCATCCTACCGGCCGGTCCCGGCGGCGACAGGTGGCGGCCGCGCGCGTGTGCCTTTGTGACGGACCGCGGCGGCAGGGCGGACGGCGGGGCGCGCTGGTGCGCCGGATCAGGCCCCGGGGGCCGTGAGGAAGTCGATGAGCTCCTCGACCCGGCCCAGCAGGGACGGCTCCAGGTCGGCGTAGCTGTCCACGCGGGAGAGGATGTGCTGCCAGGCCCGCCCCAGGTCCCCGGGGGTGCGGTGCGGCCAGCCGAGGGCGGCGGCGGTGCCGGTCTTCCAGTCGGTGCCGCGGGGGACCACGGGCCAGGCGTCGACCCCGAGCGTGCGCGGCTTGACCGCCTGCCAGATGTCGACGTAGGGGTGGCCCAGGACCAGCACGTTGCCCGCGGCGCCGGGCAGGCGCATGGTCTCGGCGGCGATCCGGGACTCCTTGGAGCCGGCCACGAGGTGGTCCACGAGGATCCCGAGCCGCCGCCCGGGACCGGGCCCGAACTCGCGCACGGCGGCGGGCAGGTCGTCGATGCCGTGCAGGGGCTCCACCACGATGCCCTCGACCGCCAGGTCGTGGCCCCAGACCTTCGCGACCAGCTCCGCGTCGTGGTAGCCCTCGACCCACACCCGGGAGGCCTTCGCGGTGCTCGCGCGCAGCCCCTCGACGGCCACGGACCCGGACCGGGTGCGGGAGGGCTTGCGCGCCGCGGGGGCCCGGCGGGGTTCGACCACGACCACGGACTCGCCCTCGAGCAGGAAGCCCGGCCCCAGGGGGAACGCCTTGACCCGGCCCCTCCGGTCCTCGAGGCCGAGCACGCGCATCCCGCCGATGGTCTCCAGGGACACGACGGCGCCGACCCAACCGGTCGTGACGTCCTCCAGGACCATCCCCGGGGCGACCGGCACCTCCGGGGAGGCCGGGCGGCGGCGGGCGAGGGCGTCGTCGTCGAGGCTGCGCGGACCCCAGCCGTGCTCGCTCATGGTCGTCCTCCCGGGTCGCGGTGCCGCGCGTCCGGCGCGGATCAGCCGGAAGCGTACCAAACCGGTGGTCGCGGCCCGGTCGTCGGACACGGGGGCTACACTGGACGGCGTTAGCACTGTGCCCGCCCGAGTGCCAGGGGGCGGGCGACGAGAACGGACCGGGGGAGGAGCGACGTGAACCATCCGAGACGACTGCAGATCCTGCAGGCCATCGTGGAGGACTACGTGCACTTCCGCGAGCCCGTGGGCTCGAAGGCGCTCGTGGACCGGCACCGGCTGGGCGTCTCCTCGGCCACGGTGCGCAACGACATGGCCGCCCTCGAGGAGGAGGGGCTGATCACGGCCCCCCACACCAGTTCGGGCCGGATCCCCACGGACAAGGGCTACCGCACTTTCGTCGACCAGATCGCGGCCGTCAAGCCGCTCTCGGGTCCCGAGCGGCGGGCCATCCAGCGGCTGCTGGACGACGCCGCGGACATCGACGACGTCATGGAGCGCACCGTGCGGCTGCTCGCGCAGCTCACCCAGCAGGTCGCGGTCGTGCAGTACCCGCACGCGTCCGGGGTCACCGTGCGCCACGTCGAGGTCGTGGACCTCGGCGTCGGCCGGGTGCTCGTGGTGCTCATCCCGACCAACGGGCGGGTGGCCCAGCGCGTGGTCGTGCTGCGCGCCCCGCTCGAGGAGTCCCAGCTGCTCGAGCTGCGCGCCCGCGTGCTGGCCGCCGTGGTCGGGCGCTCCCTGACCGCGGTGCCGGACGCCCTCGCGCTGATGGTGGCGGGCACCGCCCCGCCGCTGCAGCCCGCCGCCGCGGCCGTGGGGGAGGCCGTCGGCGCCCTCGCCGCGGGCGGGGCCGAGCACCGGATGGTCATGGCCGGCACCGCCAACCTGGCCCGTGCCACGGGGGACTTCCACCTGAGCATCGGCCCGGTCCTCGAGGCGCTCGAGGAGCAGGTGGTCATGCTGCGGCTGCTCTCGGAGATGGAGCAGGACGCCCGCGGGGTCGCCGTGCGGATCGGCACGGAGAACGCCGAGGGCCCCCTGTCCGAGGCCGCCGTCGTCGCCACCGGCTACGGGCCCCAGTCCAAGGTGGGGGTCGTGGGACCGATGCGCATGGACTACCCGTCCACGATGGCCGCCGTGCGTGCGGTCGCCCGCTACCTCTCCCGTATCCTCGGGGGCTGAGCCCCCGCGGGCCCCGGTCCCCGGGGCCCGCCACCGAAAACCCACCACAGACCTCTCGACAGAACGGACCACGGTGAGCGATCACTACGAGACCCTGGGCGTGTCCCGGGACGCCAGCCAGGAAGAGATCAAGAAGGCCTACCGGAAGAAGGCCCGCCGGCTGCACCCCGACGTCAACCCCGGCCCCGAGGCCGCCGAGGACTTCAAGCGCCTCTCCCACGCCAACGACGTCCTCTCCGACCCCGAGAAGCGGCGCGTCTACGACGCCACCGGCAACGAGAACGGCACGGACACCGGCTTCGGCGGCGGCTTCCCCGGCTCGGGCTTCGGCTTCGCGGACATCTTCGACACCTTCTTCCAGGGCGCCGGCGGCGCCGGCTCCGGGCGGCGCGGGCCCGCGTCCCGGACCCGGCAGGGCCAGGACGCCCTGATCAACGTCCGCGTCTCGCTCAAGGACGCGGTCTTCGGCACCGAGAAGAAGATCACCGTGGACACCGCCGTGGTCTGCCCCACCTGCAACGGCAGCTGCTGCCAGGCCGGGACCCAGCCCGAGACCTGCGACGTCTGCCACGGCTCCGGCCAGGTCCAGCGCCAGGTCCAGTCGATCCTCGGCACCGTGGTCACCGCGGCGCCCTGCGCCACCTGCCAGGGCTTCGGGACCGTCATCAAGCACCCCTGCCACGAGTGCTACGGCGAGGGCCGGGTGCGGGACCGCCGGCCGCTGACGGTCAAGATCCCCGCGGGCGTCTCGACCGGCAACCGGATCCGGCTCTCGGGCCAGGGCGAGGCCGGCACGGCGGGCGGACCGAACGGCGACCTGTACGTGGAGCTCAAGGTCGATCCCGACCCCACCTTCGAGCGCCAGGGCGACGACCTGCACGCCCGCGTCCGCGTGCCCATGACCTCCGCGGCCCTCGGCACCACCGTGACCCTCGAGACCTTCGACGGCGAGCGCGAGGTGCCCGTGGCCCCCGGCACGCAGACCGGTCACACCGTGACCCTGCACGAGCTCGGAGCCACCCGGCTGCGCGGCGGAGGGCGCGGGGAGCTGTTCGTGCACCTGGAGGTCGAGACGCCCACGGCGCTCGACGACGAGCAGCGCGAGCTGCTCGAGCAGCTGTCCCGGCTGCGCGGCGAGGACCAGTCCACCGGCACCACCCTGAACACCCCGGCCGGCTCCGGCGGCTTCTTCTCCCGGCTCAAGGACAGGTTCTCCGACCTGTGAGCCTGCCCGTCTTCAAGGTCGACCCGGGGCGGCTCACCGGCCTCGGCCCCGGGGCCGTGCTGACGGTCACGGGTCCCGAGGCCCGGCACGCCGTCACCGTGCGCCGCCTCGCCCCCGGCGAGCGGCTCGAGCTCGTCGACGGCGCGGGAGCGCGGGCCACCGGGCGGCTGCGCACCGGCGAGCGCGAGAGCATGGAGGTCGACGTGGAGACGGTGACCACCGACCCCGGGCGCACGCCCCGGCTCGTGCTGGCCCAGGCCCTCGCGAAGGGCGACCGGGACCTGCTGGCCGTGGAGACCGCCACCGAGCTGGGCGTCGACGCCGTGGTGCCCTGGCAGGCCGACCGCTCGATCGTGCGGTGGAAGAAGGAGCGCGCGGCCAAGAGCCACGAGAAGTGGGTGCACACGGTCGCGGCCGCCGCGAAGCAGTCCCGCCGGGCGGCCTGGCCCGAGGTGCTGCCCCTGTGCACCACCCGCGAGCTCGCCCGGCTGCTCGCGGAACCGGGTACCCGGGGCCTGGTCCTGCACGAGGAGGCGGTCGACGGGCTGGCCGGGCTGTCCGGGGCCGCCGGGACCCCGTGGCACGGTGCGGAGCGGATCGTGCTCGTGGTGGGCCCCGAGGGCGGCATCGCCCCCGCCGAGCTCGAGCTCCTGACCGGCGCGGGGGCCCTGGCGGTCCGGCTCGGCCCGGAGGTGCTGCGCAGCTCGACCGCCGGGCCCGCCGCCCTGGCGGTGCTCAGC
Source organism: Kocuria oxytropis (assembly GCF_040981195.1). Taxonomy (NCBI): domain Bacteria; kingdom Bacillati; phylum Actinomycetota; class Actinomycetes; order Micrococcales; family Micrococcaceae; genus Kocuria; species Kocuria oxytropis. The sequence continues at coordinate 157,131 of NZ_JAVFXA010000008.1, forward strand.
GCCGGACTCGGCCGCTGGCCCTCCGGAGCCCGGTGAGCCGGATCCCGGTGGGCCGGATCCCGGTGGGCCGGGCACCGGAGGCCTAGCCGGCCACGACCTCCACGTCCTTGTCGTCGTGCACCGTCCCGCCCCCGGCGTCCCGGCAGGAGGCCGTCACCCCGTGCTCGCCGGGCTCCAGCTCCAGCGCGGTCCGGAAGCCGGCGCTGCCGCCGCCGCGGGGGGCGATCTCCGCCGCACCCGCCGAGACCTCCTGCCCGTCCGGCCCGCGCACGGTCCACCCGCAGTCCCGGACGCCGTCCAGCACGCGGGCGGACAGCGTCACCGTCTGCTCGGTCCGCGCACCCTGCTGCGGCTCCTCGATCATCACCGGGGCCTGCGCCTGCTCGTCGGGGCGCAGGGGGACGTCCAGCCGCACGGAGCCGAAGACCTCCTCGTCGGGACGCCCGTCCACGAGCACCACGACCTCGGCCTCCGAGCCCTCGGGGAGCAGGCCCGCCGTGTGCGCGGCGTCGGTCACCGTGTGCGCGAGCTGCTGGAGCGCCAGCCGGGCCTCCCGCTCGTCGAGGCCCGGGCGGAAGGCCTCGGACGGCAGGTCCACGGTGATGGTCCCGTCCGGGGACGTCGAGGCGCCGACGCGGTCCACGGGGGCCCACAGCGTCCGGTAGTCAGGGTCCGCGGGGGTCGCCGCGGTCATCAGCTCGGCCGCGGCCGCGATGGGATCCACGGCGGCGTCCGCCTCGGACGCGTCCCGGAACTCCCGGAACAGCCGCTCCTCGTCACCCGCGGGCCCCGCCCAATAGACCGGCAGCTTGGTGGTGGCCACGTCCCCGTCGGCGGTGCTCGTCGCCGCGGAGGAGGCCGGCGCCGCGCTCGAGGCGGGGACCGCGCCGTCCGGGGAGGGCTGCGGAGCCGTGGCGCACGCGCCGAGGACGAGGGTGCCCACGGCACAGAGCGCGAGCACGGGGAGCCGGCCGCGGGCGGGCGCGTGCTGGGAACGGGCAGTGGACATGGGGGGACGCGCACCTCGGCTTTCCGGGTTCTGCTGGGGCGGTGCCGGCACCGGGGGAGGCCGCACCTGTCCCCCTGCCGGAGGACCGGACCATTCCAGCACAGCGGCCGGTGGCGCCCCCAGCCGAGGACCCCCGGCGGCCGGGACCGATACCAAATCGGAATGTGCGCCCCCGTGCCCACGGGTGCCGGAACCGCGCGGTACCCTGGAGTCAGGACGGCACCCGTCCACCGCCTCTACCACACCCACCCGATCGAGAGCGAGAGCACGGCCCGCGCGGCCGGACCCATGACTGAGACGCTGCCCGGCACCACGCACCCCCTGACGGCCCGCACCGTCATCACCTTCCCCGACCGCGAGACCATGGTCCGCTGCCTCGGATCCGGGGACGACACCCTGCGCCGGGTGGAGGCCGCGTTCCCGGGGCTCGCGACCAGCCCCCGCGGTCTCGAGCTGGGGATCGAGGGGCCGAGCGGGCCCGTGCGGATCGTCGCCACCCTCTTCGAGGAGCTGAAGGTGCTGGCGGGCCGCGAGACCTCGATCACCCCCCAGGTCATCGCCCAGCTGCTCGAGCTCATCGGCCGGGACCTCACCGCCCGGCCCAGCGGCGCGCTGACCCAGAACATCCTCTCGAGCCGCGGACGCACGATCCGGCCGAAGACGCTGCACCAGAAGGCCTACGTCGACGCCATCGACGAGCACACCGTGGTCTTCGGCATCGGCCCGGCCGGGACGGGCAAGACCTACCTCGCCATGGCCAAGGCCGTCCAGGCGCTGCAGGCCAAGGAGGTGTCGAGGATCATCCTCACCCGCCCGGCCGTGGAGGCGGGGGAGCGGCTGGGCTTCCTGCCCGGGACGCTCAGCGAGAAGATCGACCCGTACCTGCGCCCGCTCTACGACGCCCTGCACGACATGATGGACCCGGAGTCGATCCCGCGCCTCATGGAGGCGGGCACCATCGAGGTGGCCCCGCTCGCCTACATGCGCGGGCGGACCCTCAACGACGCGTTCATCATCCTCGACGAGGCGCAGAACACCACCCCCGAGCAGATGAAGATGTTCCTCACCCGGCTCGGCTTCGGCTCCCGGATGGTCGTCACCGGGGACGTCACCCAGGTGGACCTGCCGGGGAGCGCGGCCTCGGGCCTGCGCCAGGTCCAGCACGTGCTGAGCGGTGTCGAGGACGTCGCGTTCACGGAGATGACGGCGGAGGACGTCGTGCGCCACGAGCTGGTGAGCCGGATCGTCAGCGCCTACGACGCCTTCGACACGACCAACCGGCACCGCAACGAGCGGCGCCGGCGCAAGGACGACGCCCGGGCCGCCCGCGACGCCGCCCCGGCCGCTCCTGCCGGGGACGGGGAGCAGGCCTGATGGCCGTCGAGTTCGACGTCCAGGTCGACCCGCGGGACGTGCCCGCCGGGGAGCGCCCGGCCTGGGACGCGGTCGACGTCGAGCTGCTGGGACGGCTCGCGGGCCACGTCCTGGAGCGGCTGCACGTGCACCCCGACGCGGAGCTGTCGATCGCCGTCGTCGACGAGGACGAGATGGCGCGCCTGCACCTCGAGTGGATGGACCTGCCCGGCCCCACGGACGTCCTGTCCTTCCCCATGGACGAGCTGCGCCCGGGCACCGCGGAGGAGCCGGCCGAGGGGACCCTGGGCGACATCGTGCTCTGCCCCCCGGTGGCCCGCCGGCAGGCCGAGGCCGCCGGGCACTCCGTGGCCGACGAGCTGTGCCTGCTCACCACCCACGGCATCCTGCACCTGCTGGGGCACGACCACGCGGAGCCCGAGGAGCGGCGGACCATGTTCGCCCTGCAGCGGGACCTGCTCACCGACTTCCTCGGCCGGCCGGCGCCGGTCGAGACCATGGAGTAGCGCCCGTGCTGACCACTGCCGTCCTGGTCGTGGCGGCGGTCGTGTTCCTGGGCACGGCCTTCGTCCTCACGGCCGCCGAGACCGGTCTCACCTACCTGCCCCGCGCGGACGCCGAGGCCATCGCCCGGGACGCCCCCGACTCGTCGGCCGCCAGGATCCTGGCCACGCCCACCGCGCACCTGCAGGCCCTGCGCTTCTGGAGCGTGTGGTTCGAGACGGCCTCCGCCGTGGCGGTCGCCCTCGCGATGTTCGACGGCCTCGACGACGTCTGGCTGGCGGGCCTGCTGGCCACCGTGGTGATGGCCGCCGTCGGCTTCGTCCTCACCGGGGTCTCGCCCCGGCAGGTCGGGCGCAGCCACCCCACCGGCACCGTGCGGGCCACCGCCGGGCTCGTCCGCGTCCTGCGCATCCTTCTCGGGCCCGTCCCCGGGCTGCTCGTGCGCCTCGGCTCGTCCGTCGCCCGGGACGCGGAGCACACCGCCCCCGGCCACCTCACCGAGGAGGAGCTGCTCGAGTTCGTGGACCGCTCCACGGGCCAGGCCCTCATCGAGGACAACGAGGCCGAGCTGCTGCACTCGGTCTTCGACCTGGACGACACCAACGTCCGGGCCGTCATGGTGCCCCGCACCGACATGGTCTCGATCGACGACGACGACACCGTGGACGACGCGCTGAACCTGTTCTTCCGCTCCGGCTACTCCCGCATCCCGGTGATCGGGGAGAGCGCCGACGACGTCCTCGGCATCCTGTACCAGAAGGACCTCGCGGAACGCGTGTACCGCCTCGGCACCGGGCTGCGCCTCGGGGGGCTCTCCGAGCTCGCCCGGGAGGTCCGCTACGTGCCCGAGTCGAAGAAGGTCAACGAGCTGCTGCGCGAGATGCAGCTCGAGTCGATCCACGTGGCCATCGTGGTCGACGAGTACGGGGGCACCGCCGGTCTCGTGACCCTGGAGGACCTCATCGAGGAGCTGCTCGGGGAGATCGTCGACGAGTACGACCGCGAGAAGCCCGAGGTGGCCCCGCTCGGCGACGGCCGCTACCGGGTCTCGGCCGCGCTCGGCGTCGAGGACCTGGGCGACCTGTTCGGCGTCGACCTCGAGGACGACGAGGTCGACACGGCCGGCGGGCTGCTCGCCAAGTCCATCGGCCGGGTGCCCATCGTGGGCTCCCGCGCCACCGTCGAGGGCATCGTCCTCGAAGCCGTCACCCTGGAGGGCCGGCGCAACCGGGTGGGCCAGCTCGAGGTCCACCGGGACCCCGACTGGGTCCCACCCGGCTCCACGGCCGTGGAGCCCGCACGCCAGGATTCCGAGGAGGAGACCCACCACCATGTCTGAGCCCGCACCCACCGGAGACGTTCCCGCCGGAGACGCGCCCACCGGGCCCGCATCCACCGGAGACCTTCCCGCCGGAGCCGTTCCCGCCGCCGAGCCCGCCGCGGGGGAGCACCCCCCGTTCCGCGCCGGGTTTGCCGTGCTGGTCGGCCGTCCGAACGCCGGGAAGTCCACGCTCACCAACGCCCTCGTCGGGCAGAAGGTCGCGATCACGTCGAGCCGGCCGCAGACCACGCGGCACACCATCCGGGGCATCGTGCACCGGCCCGAGGGCCAGCTCGTGCTGGTGGACACCCCGGGCCTGCACCGGCCGCGGACGCTGCTCGGCGAGCGGCTCAACGACCTCGTGGCCGACACCCTCGCCGAGGTCGACGTCATCGGCTTCTGCGTGCCCGCCGACGAGAAGATCGGCCCCGGGGACCGGTTCATCGCCCAGCAGCTCGCCGCGTCCGGCAACAAGCCGGTCGTGGCGATCGTGACGAAGACGGACACCGTCTCCCGCGCCGAGCTCGCCGAGCAGCTGCTGGCCGTCACCGAGCTGGGCCGCACCGTCATGGAGGCCGAGCAGCGGGTCCGCGCGGAACGGGCCGAGCGCGCCGCCCGCAAGCCCCGCCACCGCGCCGGGGGCGCGCACGCGCCCCGGCCCGACGCCTGGGAACCGGGCTGGGCCGACGTCATCCCCGTCTCGGCCGTGGACGGCTTCCAGGTCGAGGCCCTCGCCGAGCTGCTCGTCGGCCGGATGCCGGAGTCCCCGGCCCTGTACCCCGACGGCGAGCTCACCGACGAGCCGGAGATGACCATGGTGGCCGAGCTCGTCCGGGAGGCCGCCCTCGAGGGGGTCCGGGACGAGCTGCCGCACTCCCTGGCGGTCGTGGTCGAGGAGATGGTGCCCCGCGAGGGCCGCCCCGCGGACCGCCCCCTGCTCGACGTGCGCGTGAACGTCTACGTCGAGCGGTCCTCGCAGAAGGCCATCATCATCGGCAAGGGCGGGGCGCGGCTGCGCGAGATCGGGACCCGTTCCCGCACCGCCATCGAGGCCCTGCTCGGCACGAGGGTCTACCTCGACCTGCACGTGAAGATCGCCAAGGAGTGGCAGCGCGACCCCAAGCAGCTGTCCCGCCTGGGCTTCTGAGCCGCCGGTGCGGGCCGCTCACGCCCGCACCCCGCCGCGTCGCCCGCCCCGCGCCCGGCGGACGGCTACCATGACATCCGGCGCCCCGGACGGGCGCCGTCCCCCCGATCCCGGGTCTCGTGCGCGGGGCCACCCAGGAGAAGAGCACCGTGTCCTCAACGCCCCCCGACGCCCCCGCACGCCCGCGCCCGCGGCGCTGGTCCCGGAAGCGCTGGGCCGCCGTCGCGCTGGTCGCCGTGCTGATCGCCGCCCTGGGCGCCGGCGTGGCCGCGACCTGGCGCCTGCAGTCCAACCTGGACACCTCCCCGCTCGACCTGGGCGACGGCACCGGCCCCGAGTCCGGTCCGCTGGACATCCTCGTCATGGGCACGGACACCCGTGACGGCGAGGGCAACGAGCGGTACGGCGACGACGAGGACAGCTCGGGTGCCGGCCTGACCGACGTCATGATGCTGGTGCACGTGAACGAGGACCGCAGCGGTGTCACCGTCGTGTCCCTGCCGCGCGACCTGGTGGCCGACATTCCCCGGTGCACGGACCCGGAGACGGGCGAGGTCCACCCGGCCGAGGAGGACGCGATGCTCAACTCCGCGATCGCCAACGGCGGCCCCGGGTGCACGGTCGCGACCGTCAACGAGATGACCGGGTTGAAGATCGACCACTTCATGCTCGCCGACTTCAACGCGGTCAAGGAGCTCTCCTCCACCGTGGGCGGGGTCGAGGTGTGCGTCAACGAGGCCGTCGACGACCCCAAGTCCGGTCTCGAGCTGCCCGCCGGCGTGTCCTCCGTGGAGGGTGAGCAGGCCCTCGCGTTCCTGCGCAGCCGCGCCGCCTTCGGCGACGGCGGGGACACGAGCCGGATCCGCTCCCAGCAGTCCTTCCTGGCCTCCCTGGCCCGCAAGGTCAAGGACGAGGGCACGCTGCGGGACCTGCCCCGGCTCTACGAGATCGCCGACGTGGCCACGCGCAACCTGCACGTGGACGAGGGGCTCGGGTCCGTCCCGACCGTCGTCGGCCTCGCCACGGCCGTGCGGGGGATCGACCTCGGTGCCATGGTCTTCGTCACCGTGCCCACGGAGCCGTACACGGCGGACCCCAACCGGCTCCAGCTGGAGGAGGAACCGGCCGAGCACCTGTTCGAGGCGCTGCGCGAGGACCGGCCGCTGACGTCCCCGTCCGCGGAACCGGCCGAAGACCCGACCTCCACCACGACGCCGACGCCCGGGGCCGCGACCCCGGCCCCCACGGTCGACCCGACCACCGTGCCGCTGACGGTCGCCAACGTCTCCGGCGTCGACGGCCGGGACGAGGAGGTCGCCGCGGTGCTCGAGGCCGAGGGCTACACCGCCGTCGAGTCCGGCCCGCAGGCCACCGAGCTGCCCGGCACCCAGGTCTTCTTCGGGACGGGCTGGTACGGGGCCGCCGTCGAGGTCGCCGAGCTGCTGGGGGTGCCGTCCTCGCAGATCGTGCCCAGCACGGACGTCGCCGGGGTGTTCGTCTCGGTGGGCCAGGACTTCCAGGAGGGGGACCGGCTCGAGCTGGGACCCGTGCTGCCCGGGGAGTTCAACGGGCAGACCGCCGAGCAGTACACCTGCCAGGAGGCCGCCGGCGACTGGTGAGCCCGGCCCCCGGGGCGCCGAGGGCCCCGTGGTAGGTTGGGTCCATGCGGACCGGGACGCTCCTCCTCCTTACGTGCCGCAACGGGGCCTGATCCGTCGACGAGTGGCCGGCCTCCCGTTGCGGAGTTCCTGATGCCCGGCCACCCGCAGACGTCCCGAGCAGAACAGGCCCATCCCATGCGCAACCGTCAGCAGCCCTCCGGCATGCCGATCCACAAGTACGTCCCGTACCAGCAGCAGTTCCCCGTCGAGCTGCCCGACCGGACCTGGCCGGACCGGGTCATCACCGAGGCGCCGCGCTGGTGCGCGGTGGACCTGCGGGACGGGAACCAGGCGCTGATCGACCCCATGAACTCCGACCGCAAGCTGAAGATGTTCGAGCTGCTCGTGCGGATGGGCTACAAGGAGATCGAGGTGGGGTTCCCCTCGGCCTCGCAGACCGACTTCGACTTCGTGCGCCGGCTCGTCGAGGAGGACCGGATCCCGGACGACGTCACGATCCAGGTCCTGACGCAGTCCCGCGAGCACCTCATCGAGCGCACCTACGAGGCCATCGACGGCGCGGACCGGGCGATCGTGCACCTCTACAACGCGACCTCCACGCTGCAGCGGCGCGTCGTCTTCGACCAGGACATGGACGGCATCGTGGACATCGCCCTCACCGGCGCCCGGCTGTGCCGCAAGTACGAGGAGCAGCTGCGGAACACCGCCGTGACCTACGAGTACTCCCCGGAGTCCTACACCGGCACGGAGCTCGAGTTCGCGGCGCGCATCTCCAACGCCGTGGCCGAGACCTTCGAGATCGGCGGGGACCGGGAGATGATCCTCAACCTGCCCGCCACCGTCGAGATGGCCACCCCCAACGTCTACGCGGACTCCATCGAGTGGATGTGCCGCAACCTCTACGACCGGGACGCCACGGTGGTGTCCCTGCACCCGCACAACGACCGCGGCACCGGTGTCGCCGCGGCCGAACTGGGCTACCTGGCCGGTGCCGACCGGATCGAGGGCTGCCTCTTCGGCAACGGCGAGCGCACCGGCAACGTGGACCTGGTGACCCTGGGCCTGAACCTGCTGACGCAGGGGGTGGACCCGCAGATCGACTTCTCCGACATCGACGAGATCCGCCGGACCGTGGAGTACTGCAACCAGCTGCCCGTGCCCGAGCGCGCCCCCTACGGCGGGGACCTCGTGTTCACGGCCTTCTCCGGCTCCCACCAGGACGCCATCAAGAAGGGCTTCGACCGGATGGCCCGGGACGCCCAGGAGCAGGGGCGCGGCGTGGACGAGATGGTGTGGGCCGTGCCCTACCTGCCGATCGACCCCAAGGACCTGGGCCGGACCTACGAGGCCGTGATCCGCGTGAACTCGCAGTCGGGCAAGGGCGGCGTGGCCTACCTGCTCGCCAACGAGCACGGGCTGGACCTGCCGCGGCGGGCGCAGATCGAGTTCTCGCGGGTGGTGCAGGAGCACACCGACACCTCCGGCGGGGAGGTCTCCGGCGCGGAGCTGTGGAAGGTGTTCGCGGACGAGTACCTGCCCACCGCTCAGGACGGGGGCCCCGCGCGCTGGGGACGCTACCGGATCACGAACATCACCACGACGTCCGAGGAGGACGGGGAGACCACCCTCGAGATCGGCCTCGACGTGGACGGCGTCCAGCACCACCGGACGGCGCAGGGCAACGGTCCCATCGAGGCGCTGCTGGCGATCTTCGCCGCCGAGGGCGTGGACGTGCGCGTGCTCGACTACAGCGAGCACGCCCTGTCGGCCGGCGGCGACGCCCAGGCCGCCAGCTACGTCGAGGCCGCGGTCGGGGACCGGGTCCTGTGGGGCGTCGGCATCGACGCCAACACCACGCGTGCGTCCCTGAAGGCCGTCGTCTCCGCGGTCAACCGGGCCGTGCGGGACGCCCAGGGCTGACCGGGAGCAGGGCCGACCGGGCGCAGCGCTGACCGGGTGCTGGTCTGCCCGGGCCCCGATCCGGCGCGACGGCGGGCCACCCCCGGACGGGGGAGGCCCGCCGCCGTCGTCGTCCGGGCCCGTCCGCCCCCACCCCGCGGCCGGTGCCGTCCGCCCGGCGTGGGAGAATGGGGCCGTGGCCAGGACGACGTTCGCATCACGCAGTTACCGGGACGACGCGGTCGTGCTCCGCACCTACAAACTCGGCGAGGCCGACCGGATCGTGGTGCTCCTCACCCGGGACCACGGCCAGGTCCGGGCCGTGGCCAAGGGCGTGCGGCGCACCACCTCCCGCTTCGGCTCCCGGCTCGAGCCGTTCAACGTGGCCGAACTCCAGCTCGTGACCGGCCGGCACCTGGACATCGTCTCGCAGGCGCTGGGCAAGCGCGGCTACGGCTCGGTCATCGCGGCCGACTACGCCAAGTACACCGCGGCCGCGGCGATGACCGAGGCCGCGGAGAAGTTCACGGAGAACGACGACGAGTCGGCCGCCCAGCAGTACCGGCTGCTCGTCGGCGCGCTGTCGGCGCTGGCACGGGGTCTGCACGAGCCGGGGGCCGTCCTCGACTCCTATCTGCTGCGCGCGGTGTCCACCGCCGGGTGGGCCCCGAGCTTCACCGACTGCGCCCGGTGCGGCGCCCCCGGCCCGCACGAGGCGTTCTCCGCCCCGCTCGGCGGCGCCGTCTGCCCCGCGTGCCGCCCGCCGGGGGCCGCCGCCCCCGACCCGGACACCGTCGCCCACCTCTCCGCCCTGCTCACCGGCGCGTGGGAGCTCATCGACGCCGCCGAGCCGCGCACGGCCCGGTCCGCCGCGGGCATCGTCGCCACCTACGTACAGTGGCACCTGGAGAGGGCCGTCCGGTCCCTGAACCTCGTGGAACGGAGCTGACCATGCCCGGCTTTGCCGCCCCGCCCGCCCATCCGAGCGGGGCCACCGCCCCGCCGATCCCCCCGCAGTTCGTGCCCCGGCACGTGGCCGTGGTGATGGACGGCAACGGCCGCTGGGCGAACCAGCGCGGTCTCCCGCGCAACGAGGGCCACAAGGCGGGGGAGGCGGCGCTGATCGAGGTGATGGCCGGGGCCATCGAGATGGGCATCCCGTACGTCAGCGCCTACGCCTTCTCGACCGAGAACTGGAAGCGTTCCCTGGACGAGGTGACGTTCCTCATGAACTACACCGCCGACGTCATGGAGCGTCAGCTGCCCACCTTCCAGGAGTGGGGCATCCGGATCCGGTGGGCCGGGCGCAAGCCGCGCCTGTGGCGCTCGGTCATCCACCGCCTGGAGGAGGCCGAGCGGGCGACGCGCGACAACGACGTCGTCACCCTCACCATGTGCGTGAACTACGGCGGGCGGGCCGAGATCGCCGATGCCGCGGCGGCCATGGCCGCCGACGCGAAGGCCGGCACCCTGAACCCGCGCAGCATCGACGAGAGGACCGTCCAGCGCTACCTGGACGAACCGGACCTGCCGGACGTCGACCTCTTCCTGCGCTCCTCCGGGGAGCAGCGGATCTCGAACTTCCTGCTGTGGCAGTCCGCCTACGCGGAGCTCGTCTTCCAGGACGTCCTCTGGCCGGACGTCGACCGCCGCACCCTGTGGGAGGCCGTCGAGGTCTACGCGCGGCGGGACCGGCGCTACGGCGGGGCCGTCGACCGCGTGGCGGGACCCGGCGCCTCCGCCTGAGGCCGGCGCCGCCGCAGGCCGCGCAGCCAGGACGCGAGATCGCGCTGCGCGGCCCGGCGCACGGACTGCCGGGACAGGTGGACGTCGTGCACGGCGCCCTCGTAGGAGCGCACCGTCACGTCGGAGCCCAGGTCGGGCGCGTGCCGGCGGATCTGCCGGACGTCCAGGACGGTGTCCGCCGAGCGCATCCGCTCGCTCCACCACGGCCGGATGCACGAACGGGCAGAAGTCTGAACCAGCACGGGAACGTGAAGGTTCAGCCCCTTGGCAACTTCACCCTGAGCCTGAAGGACAGCGTTGAGCCAGCCCGGGGTGATGTCGAAGCTGGTCTCGGGCCGCCAGCGGGGGTCGATCGGCCACTCGCCCTCCGCGTGCTCGCTGATCACCCGGTAGTAGTGGCTGCGCAGCCGTGCCCGCACGGGCCGGTCCGGCCGCTGCTCGGCGAGCCGGGCCACCAGGGGGCGCAGGGCCGCGCCCACGGCGTCGGCGCCGTGGCTGCCGATCCACGGGGCGTTGAGCGCCAGGGCGTCCAGGTCATCGGGGTGGCGGGAGGCCCACAGGGCCGCGGTGAGACCCCCGGTGGAGTGGCCCATGAGCACGAGCCTGCCGTCCGGGCCGGGCACCCCGTCCTCGGCCATGACCGCGAGCGCGGCGGCGATGTCGTCGTCGTAGTCCGCCAGGTCGGTCGTGTGCCCGGGCAGCCCGTCCTCCTCGGCGAGCACCGCGTCCGTGAGGTTGCGGCCGTAGCCGTGCAGGTCCAGGGCGTAGAAGGCGTAGCCCGCGGCCGCGCACGTGCGGGCGAGCTCCGCGTTGAAGAAGTAGTCGGACCAGCCGTGCAGGTACAGCACCGCCCCCCGCAGGGTTCCCGGCGCGGCGGGAGCGTCCCCGGGCCGGTAGCGCACCACCGTGGCGGTGGAGTGCGGCGCGGAGTCCGGGTCCAGGTCCACGGTCCGGGCCCGGAAGCCCGGTCCCAGCACGTCCGGGACCCACGGGTCCGGGGGAGCGCTCATGCCCTCACCTCGCCAGGGCGGTCGTCGGGACGGCGGCCCGGGAGCGCCTCCGCGACCACCGGGCCGGAGGAGCGCCCTGTGGAAGACTGGGCCCATGCGCTTCTACCCTACGTTCTTCGCGGCCGTCTTCTCCCGGATGGATGCCGAGCGGGCCCACCGGATCGGGTTCCTGGGCATCCGGGCGGCGCGGACCGTGCGGATCAGCACGGCCCTGCGGGTGTACACCCGTCCCGATCCCGCGCTCGAGGTGGAGGCGATGGGCCTGCGCTTCCCGTCCCCCTTCGGCCTGGCCGCGGGCTTCGACAAGGGCGCGGAGGGGGTCGGTGCCCTCACCGACCTCGGCTTCGGCCACGTCGAGATCGGCACCGTGACCGCCCAGGCGCAGCCGGGCAACCCACGGCCGCGCCTGTTCCGGCTCGTGCGGGACCGGGCGGTGGTCAACCGGATGGGCTTCAACAACGAGGGAGCCGCGGTCGTGGCACCGCGCCTGGCCCGCGCGCGCCGCGAGCTCGAGGCCGACCACCGCGGCCGGACCCGGCCCGTGCTGGGGGTCAACATCGGCAAGACCAAGACGGTGCCGCTGGAGGACGCGGTGGACGACTACCTGCAGAGCGCCCGGACCCTGGCCCCCCTGGCGGACTACCTGGTGGTCAACGTGTCCTCGCCCAACACCCCGGGGCTGCGCCAGCTGCAGGAGATCGAGAGCCTGCGCCCGCTCCTGGGCGCGGTGGGCCGGGCGGCCGACGAGGCCGCGGACCGTCACGTCCCCCTGCTCGTGAAGATCGCCCCGGACCTCTCCGACGAGGACGTGCTGGCCGTCGCCGACCTCGCGCTCGACCTCGGCCTGGACGGGATCGTGGCCACCAACACGACGATCGCCCGCGACGGGCTGGGCCTGGTCTCCGAGCCCGCCGAGATCGAGGCGCACGGGGCCGGAGGGCTCTCGGGCGCCCCGCTGCGCCGCCGGTCCCTGGAGGTGCTGCGGCTGCTGCGCGAGCGCGTGGGGGACCGGCTGACGCTGGTCTCCGTGGGGGGCGTGACCACCGCCGAGGACGTCGAGGAGCGCCTCGACGCCGGCGCCGCGCTCGTGCAGGGCTACACCGCGTTCCTCTACGAGGGCCCGTTCTGGGCGCGCCGCATCAACCGGGGCCTGGCCCGCCGGGCGGGCCGGGCCTGGGGCTGAGGCCCGCCGACGGGACACCGCCGCCGACAGGACACCGCCGCGGGCGGGACCGGCCCGGCGGACACAGCACTGCCCCCGGACCGCACGGTCCGGGGGCAGTGCTGCGGGACGTCGTCCCGGGCGGCCCGGTGCGGGCCCGCCGGGGCTCAGGAGGGGCGCTCCCCGCGGGCGACCTGGGGCTTGGGCAGCCGGAGCCGGCGCATCGTGAAGGAGCGCATGGCCGCGTACCAGCGCACACCGGGCTCCAGCGTCCCGAACTTCGCCGTCATCGCCTTCTTCATCCGGGCCGTGGACAGCACGGCGTCCACGATGCCGAGGACCATCAGCGCCCAGATGAGGTAGACGCCGTAGGCGGCCACCTGCTGGACGGGGAAGAAGAGGATGACGAGGGCCAGCAGCGCCACCACCATGAGGTACTCGCCGACGTTGAACCGGGAGTCGACCCAGTCCCGGGCGAAGCGGCGCTGCGGGCCGCGGTCCCGGGGGCCGAGGAACCGCTCGTCCCCGGCGGCCATGCCCGCCTGCGCCCGGAGCCGCTGCTCGCGCGCCGCGTCCCGGGACTGCGCCTTCGCCGCCTTGCGGTCCTCCGGGACCAGGGGCCGGCGCCGGGCCGCCTCCTGCTGCCGGCGGCTGGGCGTGGGCCGGCCCTTGCCCGGCGTCTGCCGCGGAGCGGCCTCCGGGTCCGTGGGGGCGGGAGCGGCGGTCACCGAGGTGGACCCCGCGCGGTCTGCGTCCTTCTTGCGTCCAAACACCCGTCAAGGATAGCCGACGGACCTGGCGCTCCCCGCCGGGCCCCGCACGTAGGGTGGGCACCATGAGCGAGCCCTGGACCCCGACCGTGCCCCTCCCCGTCGACAGCGTCCGCGCGGCCGTGCGCGGCGACCTCCCACGCATCCTCGAGCAGCTCGTCGACCTGGTGGCGATCCCCGGCATCGCGTGGGACTCCTTCGACCCGGCGCAGCTCGAGTGCAGCGCGGAGGCCGTGGCGGGCGTCCTCGAGGACGCGGGGCTGGACGAGGTGGAGATCCTGCGCGTGCCCCTCGGGGACGGCCCCGGACACCCCGCCGTCGTGGCGCACCGCCGTCCGGCGCCCGGGCACCCGACCGTCCTGCTCTACGCCCACCACGACGTCCAGCCACCCGGACGGCCAGAGCTGTGGGACTCGGAGCCGTTCACCGCCGAGGAGCGCGACGGGCGCCTCTACGGCCGCGGCGCTGCCGACGACAAGGCCGGGATCATGGCCCACGTGGGCGCCCTGCGCGCCGCCGCCGCCCACCGAGAGGAGGGCCTCGGCCTCGGCGTGACCGTGTTCGTGGAGGGGGAGGAGGAAGCCGGTTCCCCCTCCTTCCGGGACTTCCTGGAGGCCCACCGGGACCGGCTGGCCGCCGACGTCATCGTGATCGCGGACTCCTCCAACTGGGAGGTCGGCGTGCCCGCCCTGACCACGAGCCTGCGGGGCATGGTCGGCGCCGTCGTGGAGCTGTCGGTGCTCGAGCACGCCGTCCACTCCGGCATGTACGGCGGACCCGTCCTGGACGCCCCCACCCTGCTGGCGCGCCTCATCGCCACCCTGCACGACGACGACGGCGCCGTCGCCGTCGAGGGACTGCTCGCCGAGGACCGCACCGACCTGGTCTACGAGGAGGAGCGGTTCCGGGCCGACGCCGCCGTCAAGGACGGTGTCCGGCTGGCAGGCCGCGGCTCGATCGCCTCCCGGCTCTGGACCCGCCCGGCCCTGTCCGTCACCGGCATGGACGTCACACCCGTGGACGTCGCCGCCAACACGATCGCCCCCTCCGCCCGGGCGAAGCTGAGCCTGCGCACCGCCCCCGGGCAGGATCCCGCCGAGGCGGCGGAGGCACTGCGGCGCCACGTCGAGACCCACGCCCCGTTCGGGGCGCACGTGCGCTTCGAGCTCGAGGAGACGGGCCGGTCCTTCCGCACGGACATGAGCTCCGAGGCCGCCCGGATCGCCCGGTGGGCACTGGGGGAGTCGTGGGGGCGGCCGGCCGTGGAGACGGGGATCGGCGGGTCCATCCCCTTCACCGGAGACCTCACCGAGGTCTATCCTGATGCCGCCATCCTGATCACCGGCGTCGAGGACCCCGACACCCGCGCCCACAGCGCCAACGAGTCCCTGCACCTGGGGGAGTTCGAGCGCGCCGTCGTCGCCGAGGCCCTGATGCTGCTCGCCCTCGACGACACCGCCCGTCACACCGGGCCGGCCCGGGAATGAACCGGAACCGCCGACCGTTGTGCCCCTGACAGACCTGCCGTCGGCCCGACCCCGTGCGGCACCCCTCCACAGAAAGTGAGCATCATGAGCGTCACGACCGACAACGGCGCCGCCGTGGACGGCCTCCCCACCCACGGCGTCGACCTGACCGACGTCGCCTCCGAGAAGGTGCGCGCCCTGCTCGAGCAGGAGGGGCGCACGGACCTCCGGCTGCGCGTGGCGGTGCAGCCCGGCGGCTGCTCCGGCCTCATCTACCAGCTGTACTTCGACGAGCGCATCCTGGACGGGGACTCCGTGCGCGACTTCGGCGGTGTCGAGGTCGTCGTGGACAAGATGAGCGTGCCCTACCTCGAGGGCTCGACCATCGACTTCGAGGACACCATCTCCAAGCAGGGGTTCTCCATCGACAACCCCAATGCGGGAGGCTCCTGCGCCTGCGGCGACTCCTTCCACTGAGCCAGCGCGCACCTCTCCTGGAGGCCCGTCGTCCGTCCGGACGGCGGGCCTCCGGGCGTTCCGGGGCGGCCCCGGAGACCCGTCGCGGAGGGCCCGCGGAGCGCCGCGCGGAAGCTGACACTGTGTCACCGGATGTCAGCGACACGGGGTAAGCTCGGAGGGAAACATTCCACCTGACTGTGTCCGGGCTCTCGGAATCGGGGCCTTCGGCGCGCAGACGACGAGCACGAGAAGAAGAGGAAGGGCCGTCTGTGAGTTCGCACACACGAACCGACAGCCTCCGGCGCCGCACGGCAAAGGTGTCTGCGGTAGCAGTCCTGGCAGCAACCGCGCTGACGGGTTGCTCGGAAGAGGCGAAGCTCGGCTGGATGCCCACCGAGCGTGGCACCACCGACAACGCCGACATGATCCTGGACCTGTGGATCGGATCCTGGATCGCCGCCCTCGCCGTGGGAATGGTGACCTGGGGCCTCATGCTCTGGTGCATGATCGCGTACCGCCGCCGCAAGTACGAGACCGGCTACCCGCGCCAGGTCGCGTACCACGCCCCCCTCGAGGTCTTCTACACGATCGTGCCGATCGCGCTGATCATGTCCCTCTTCTTCTTCACGGAGCGGACCCAGGCCGAGATCACCGCCCAGCACGAGAACCCGGACGTCACCGTCCAGGTGTACGGCAAGCAGTGGGCCTGGGACTTCAACTACCTCAGCGAGGACGTCTGGGACACCGGCATCCAGGGCCACCTCGACGGTGAGGTGGGCGTCCCGGAGCGGGTGCCCACCCTGTACCTGCCCGTCGACAGCGAGGTCGAGCTGCAGGTCACCTCCCGCGACGTCATCCACTCCTTCTGGGTCCCCGCGTTCCTCGAGAAGGCGGACATGTTCCCGGGCCGCACCAACAACATCAGCATCACCACGGGCCAGGAGGGCTCCTACTTCGGCAAGTGCGCCGAGTTCTGCGGCGAGTACCACTCCGAGATGCTGTTCAACGTCAACGTGGTCAGCCAGGCCGAGTACGACGAGCACATCCAGTCCTTGCGCGACGCAGGCCAGACCGGGGCCCTGGGCGAGGAGTACAGCCGTGACTCCTACCCGGGCACGGACGACGTCCTGCCCGTCAATCCTCTCGAAAACTAAGGAGTACCGGTGTCCACACTCGAGTATTCACGGGACGAGGCAGCCACTGTCGCTCCGCGCGTGGTGCCCCGGTCCAAAGGCCGGATCGTGGTCAGCTGGATCACCTCCACCGACCACAAGACCATCGGGTACATGTACCTGATCTCCTCGTTCGCCTTCTTCTGCATCGCCGGCGTCATGGCGCTGCTGATCCGCGCCGAGCTCTTCGAGCCCGGCATGCAGATCCTGGAGACCAAGGAGCAGTACAACCAGCTGTTCACCATGCACGGCACGCTGATGCTGCTGATGTTCGGCACCCCGCTGTTCGTCGGCTTCGCCAACGTCATCGTCCCGCTGCAGATCGGTGCCCCGGACGTGGCGTTCCCGCGCCTGAACGCCCTGGCCTTCTGGTTCTTCCTCTTCGGCTCGCTCATCGCGACCGCCGGCTTCCTCACCCCGCAGGGGGCGGCCTCCTTCGGCTGGTTCGCCTACACCCCGCTGTCGAACTCCTCGTTCTCGCCCGGCGCCGGCGGCGACCTCTGGGTCTTCGGCCTGGCCCTGTCCGGCTTCGGCACCATCATGGGCGGCGTCAACTTCATCACCACGATCATCGCGATGCGCGCCCCCGGCATGACCGTGTGGCGCATGGGCCTGTTCACCTGGAACACGCTCATCACCTCGCTGCTCGTGATCATGGTGTTCCCGCCGCTGGCGGCGGCGCTGTTCGCACTCGGCATGGACCGCACCCTGGGCGGGCACATCTTCGACCCGGCCAACGGGGGAGCGGTGCTGTGGCAGCACCTGTTCTGGTTCTTCGGCCACCCTGAGGTGTACGTGCTGGCGCTGCCGTTCTTCGGCATCGTCTCCGAGATCATCCCGGTGTTCTCCCGCAAGCCGCTGTTCGGCTACAAGGGCCTGGTCTTCGCGACCATCACGATCGCCGCGCTGTCGGTGACCGTGTGGGCCCACCACATGTACGTCACCGGCGCCGTGATGCTGTCCTTCTTCGCGTTCATGACGATGATGATCGCGGTGCCCACCGGGGTGAAGTTCTTCAACTG
>NZ_JAVFXA010000072.1:0-722 GCF_040981195.1 Kocuria oxytropis
AGGCCGGCGGCGAAGGTGGAGTCCTGGGCGCCGTAGGCCTCCTCCAGGCGGATCCTCGCCGACGTCCCGAGGTTCTCGATGATGGCTTCGGCCTCATCCAGCTCGCCCTTGGAACGGACGGTGGCGGTGACGACGAGCCCGAAGTTCAGCAGCCCCGCCCCATCAGCCTCTTCGGCGGCGGTGGCCTGGGCGGCGCGGGTTTCGCGGGTGTCCCGGGCGGTGGCGCGGTTGCGGGAGGAGGCGTTGAAGGTGGCGGTGTTGATGTCGTTCTCCACCATCTGCGCGGCCCTCGCGGGGTCGATGGGGCGGTAGAGCAGGGTGACGCGCTTGCGCACCAGTTCCGGGTTCGGAGCGATGAGTGCCTGGAGCACGTTGGCCTGGACGGTGGAGCGCGGGGGCACCGACATCGCCCAGGACTTCGACCAGGAGTTGTTGTGGTGGTAGCAGTCCCAGAAGGTGTCGGCGGCCTGCGGGCCGACCTCACTCCAGTCCAGCTCCGGGGCCTTGCCGGCAGCGTGGGCCCGGTCGAAGAGGATTGCCTCGGCCGGGTCGTAGGCCACCCGGATGACCCCGCATAACTGTTGAGCGGTGAGTGGGGCGGCCACGCCGGCCCCGGTGTCGTTGAGGGACAGGGTGAGGTTGGGCAGCCGGGCGGCCAGGTCATCGGCGACCTCTTGGGCGTTGCGGATGCGCCCGCCGGCCCGCACGGAGGCTTTGAAGGT
>NZ_JAVFXA010000073.1:0-707 GCF_040981195.1 Kocuria oxytropis
GCGGCGGCCTGGCGGGTCAGCTCGGCGACGAACTCGTCGTAGATGTCGTCCATGACGATCATCCGCTTGTTGGAGTTGCAGGCCTGGCCGGTGTTGCCCATCCGGGTGGCGAAGGCCGCCCGGGCCGCCTCGCGCACATCGGCGGTGTCGAGCACCACGTAGGGGTCCGAACCGCCCAGCTCCAGGACGACCTTCTTCAGGTGGCGCCCGGCGATCTCGGCGACCGCCGCCCCGGCCCGCTCGGAGCCGGTCAGGGACACCCCCTGGACGCGGGGGTCGGCGATGACGTCCTCGATCTGGGCGTGGGAGGCGAAGAGGTTCGTGTACACCCCGGCCGACACCCCGGCGTCGTCCATCAGCTGCTGGAGGGCCGCCGCGGCCCGCGGGCAGGACTCGGCGTGCTTGAGCACGATCGTGTTGCCCAGCACCAGGTTGGGGGCCGCGAAGCGGGCCACCTGGTAGTAGGGGTAGTTCCACGGCATGATCCCCAGCAGCACCCCGACCGGGCGTTTCTGGATCACCGCCCGGCCTCCGCCGGAGGCCGTGATGGGCTGGTCGGCGGCCAGGGCCGGGCCCTGCTCGGCGAAGTAGCCGAAGATCTCGGCGCAGAACTGCGCCTCCTCCCGGGCCTCGGCGAGCGGCTTGCCCATCTCCTGGGTGGCGATGACGGCGAGTTCGTCGGCGCGCTCGGCGAACAGCGCGCCGAC
>NZ_JAVFXA010000074.1:0-697 GCF_040981195.1 Kocuria oxytropis
CCGAAGCGCAGTGCGGCGAGCTGGCGCAGGAAGCGGGTGCCTTCGGTGAACGAGGCCTTGGACTGCCCGGCGAAGCGCTCGCCGAAGACGAAGGGGATCTCCACCACCCGCAGCCGGTGCCGGGCGAGGATCTCCAGCAGGATCTTGAACCCGGTGGGCCGCAGCCGCGCGGGCTGCACGGCGGCGCGGCGGAAGCCGAAGAAGCCGGTCATGGGATCGCTGCAGTGCTGCAGCCGCCGGGGGAACAGGCCCTTGGCCAGGCGGGTGGAGGCCGTGGAGACGAACCGGCGGACACCGCCGGAGAGCCCGTCGGCGCTGCCGCCCTCGCCGCAGTAGCGCGAGGCGACCACGGTGTCGACGTCGTCCTCGCGCAGGTTCGCCAGCAGTTCGGGGATGAGCTCCGGCGGGTGCTGGAGGTCACCGTCCATGACGACGCAGTGCTCGGCGGTGCTGGCGCGGAGTCCTTCGATGACGGCGCCGCTGAGGCCTCCGACGGGGTCGTCGCGGTGGATCATCCGGACCGGGACGGTGCTGCCGGCCGCGGCCGTGCGGATCGCCTCGGGGGTCTCGTCCCGGGAGTCGTCCACGAACAGGATCTCGGCGTGGAGGCCCTGCAGCGCGGCGGCGGTCCTGCGGACCAGCTCGGCGACGTTGGGCGCCTCGTTGAACGTGGGCACGATGACGGTCAGTTCCATGG
>NZ_JAVFXA010000009.1:0-173061 GCF_040981195.1 Kocuria oxytropis
GCGCCCTGCTCGCCGCCGGCGGCCACCGGCCGTGGCGGAAGACGCCTACCCATGCTCATCTGTGAAGGGCCGGTTTTCCGGGGGTGTTCAGTTTGGACCGCATCTCGACAGACAGCCAGCCACCGGCCTTCAGGCCGGCGGGAAACGGTGAAGCTGAGCACCACGGAACGATCACCGGCCGGCTCCCCCGCGGGGGTGATCTGTCCGGTGAGGACCCGGGCGGTGTGGACCACGGCAACGTCACGTCCCAGCTCGCGGCAGGCCACCTCGCCAAGCGTCATGACGGTCTGCGGGAACATGCGGCGTAAGCCATAGGCGTGGTCGTCCTGGATCCGGGTCCGCCACCACAGAACCACCACATTCACGAAGTCGGCGTCCTCGGCGAACAGCTCAGCCAGGGATCCGGCGTCGGCGTCGTTCCAGGCAGCGGCTAAGCGATGGCGATGTCCTCCGGCGAAGCAACCATGCACCGGCTTTTCCCGCGATGGGGCGCGACCACGCGGCTCACGTAATGGTGGGCTGCTCCGACAACACGTCGGTAACGGCAACAGTGCTCAGCTACCCCTCCACGCCCGCGGGGGGATGACCCTCGAAGCAAACATGGAATCCGGACCCTGCGCCACGATTTTATCTTCCTGATGTGGTCCTGATCCAAAGTTGATCTATGTCTGAGATTTCTCTGGTGCCGTAACCCGACGCCCTGTCCTTCCGAGGGCAGTCGTCCCATCAAGCGGCCGTGCGCGCGGACTGGCAGGTCGTCGTGCACGCACTGAACACCACCCTGGGCAACGGGCTGCTCGCGCTGATTGCCGGGGTCCGCCCGGAGACGGTGAGCCGCTGGGCCTCGGCGTAGAACAAAGACCCACGCCCGGCGATGGAACGACGGGTACGGGAGGCGTACACGGTCTACACGGACCTGGTGGGGGTGGACTCCCCGCACACGGTGCGGGCGTGGTTCATGGGCTCGAACCCGTTGCTGGGCGACGATTCCCCGGCCGAGGCCATGGCCGCCGACCGGCTCAAGGCCGTCCTGGCCGCCGCCCGGGCGTTCCGCGACGAGTGAGCACCGGCGCGCGGGTCGACCGCAGCGACGTGATGGTGTGCGCCCGACACCGAGCTGTGGCGGGTCGGGCGCTCCACCGGGTCCTTGCACTTCTCTCGGCTCGACTCGGAGATCGCCGAGGACGACCGGGCCGGCAACCGCTTCGACGTCCTGGGAGGCGGAGCGCTCCATGCCGCCTCGACCCCCACAGGGGCCGACGCCGAGACACTGCGAGGCTTTCGACCCACCACCGCCACCCGCGCTGCCGCCCAGGCCCACCAGCCCCACCTGATGCTCGCCGGCGATGTGCCCCGGGACTGGCGGGAGCGACGGTCCCTGGCGCAGTTCCTGATCCAGAGCCCTACCCCGTTCGTGGACCTCGAGTTCCCGCAGACCAGCGGGCCCTGGAGCACCATCCGGCCGGTGACCTGGACGTCTCCGTAGTGCGCTCGGAACGCCGGCTGTTGACCCGGCTCATCGCCACCTGGGCCTACCGGGCTGCGGACCCGAAGTCGAACTACGCGATGTACTGCGGCATCCGCGACGTCTCGAAGATCGGCCATCACGAGTGCTGGGCCATCTTCGAAGTCGCCGAGCTGTCCCTGCTCGGCGCCGGACCCATCGACGGCAACGACCACACCTACCGCCAGGCCGGGGCAGAGCTCGGGCTGCGCCTGCGCTGAGCCGCCCCGCCGATGAGGAATCAGTCCTGGTGGTCCGGTGCCGGCGGGTGGCCGCGGCGGTCGTCCATGACGCGTGCGTGGGCCATCTCCATCCGCCCGGCCCACAGGATCGTCGTCCCGAGGATCGGCCAGAACGTCATCGCCGCGCCCACCCCGACGAAGGCCAGCCACGCCGCGGTGGCCAGCCAGGTGATGATGCCGAAGGCCCAGCCCAGGAACACTCCAGCCTGAGCCTGCGTCTCGTAGTCGTAGGGGGCCGGCAGCGGATCCGGGTCGCCCTCGTTCTCCAGGCGCCGGTGCTTGACGTGCAGCCGTTGGACGCCGATGAAGCACCCGCCCAGGGTGAGCAGCCCGATGATCGCGTTGGAGAACCCGTACCCGCCGGTGGCCACCAGCCAGTTCAGGGCGGCTTCGACCACCTCGTCGGCGACGATGAACCAGAACAGCCACGCGCCCAGCCCCCACAGCCACTTCCGGTCCTTCTTCGGGACGGGGCCCTCACCGGTCGCCGGTGACACGAACATCGACTGTCCTTCCCCGGGGTCGCGGGCTCTCCGCAGTCATGGTCTGGCCCACGTCCTACTCGCCCGGTGACGCACTGGGGTCGGTCCCCCGTGCCCGGGACTTCCGCAGCCGGTAGCCCAGCACGGCGGCGGCGGCCAGGAGCCCGGTGCCCAGGCGGGGCAGGAGCTCCTCGAACCACGGGTACACCAGCTCCCCCAGCGCCACCCCGGCCGGCCAGGCCACCACCCCGGCGATGATCAGCAACAGGATCCGCCGCTTCACCTTGTCCCGGCCGGGACCGTCCTGCGGCAGCGGCGAGGTGCGCTCCGGGTGCTCCTGGCGGTCGAAGAGCAGCAGCGGCAGGGACGCAAAGAGATCGGCGAACATCGTCCGGTATCCCAGCGACGCGTCAAAGGTGCTGTCCTCCCCGGCGGGCAGGGTCGCGAAGAAGATCGCCAGGCCCACGACCAGCACCGTCATGGCGGCGACGGTCACCAAGCGTTTCCGGTCCCGGACGAGGACGAGGTCCTGGCCCTTGGACCGGCCGCGGATCAGCCACGCCCCGCCGACGGCCAGCCCGGCACCCCAGAGGAAGAACCCCCCGATGGTCAGCTGCTCGCTGCCGGACGTGGTGGTCAGGTATGGCAGGGACGAGAAGACGCACACCAGGCTCAGCCCGAGGGTGATCGCTCCGCACAGGGTGCGGAACCACGGGCCGGGGGTGCCGGTGGTGGGTCGTGTGTCGACTGCCATGGTGCTTCCCTGTCGTCGTCGTGATGCGTGGAGGCGGGCGTGCTCGGCCGGTGTCGCGGCGGTGTCACCAGGGCTGCCTTGTCCCTGCCGGTGTCTCGCTGACCGCCGATGGGTGGCCAGGTGTCACCTGGTGTAGCGCTGGGCGGTGAACCAGTTGCGCAACGGGGCTCGGAAGGCGGTCACCAGCCAGGCGATGTTGACCGCGATGAAGGCGATCCCGATGGCGATGAGCACGATCGCCCACTGCCCGTAGAGCCAGAACCCGAAGAGGTTGCCCAGGAAGCCCAGTGCGCTCAGGATCGCGAGCACGATCCCCAGGATCCGCGCCCAGTTCGCGCCCTTGGCCAGGAACACGTACTCCATGACGTAGAGGCCCACCAGCACCACCAGTCCGATCACCCCGGAGGCGATCGAGATCCCGCGCATCTGCTCGACCATGGCGCCGATCTGGCCGGCGTCCTCGGCCGGCATGCCCATCCGCTGGTACATCGCGGCGAAGTCCATGGTGCTGTAGATGACGGTGACGACCACCCCGAGGGCCGCGTAGAGGGCGCCCGAGGCCACGGTCAGGCCCAGCAGCCGTTTGAGCTGTGGTGGCGCCGGCGCAGGGTCGTGGTTCTGCCCGTGACCGTCCCGTGCCCGGTTGTGTCCTCCGGTCGGGGCGTAGCGGGGCGGTGGCCCACCGCGCGCGGGCTCGTCGGGGTGACCGGGGTGGCCCGGGTTGCTGGGGTTGCCTGCTGGGGTGTTCATGGCCGGTGTTCCTTCGCTGTGCCGTGAGTGGATGGTGGGTGTGGTCATTCGTGGCGCAGGGCGGTGATCGGATCCTTGCCCGCAGCCCGGACGGCCGGGATCGTGCCGGCGACAAAGGCGATGCCCAGGACGGCGACCACGATCAGCGCGATCTTCGGGGCGTGGAAGGCGAACAGAGACAGCCCGGGCAACCCGGCCAGGAAGCCCTCGGCCAGCACCCGGGTCAGCCAGGTGCCGGTGGCCACCCCGGCGGCCGCCCCGAGCACCGCACCGAGCAGGCCGATGAACACCGATTCCAGGGAGAACAGCCCGAACACCCTGGGGCCGCCCATGCCCATGGCTTTCATCAGCCCGATCTCGCGGGTGCGTTCCTGGACGGACATCAGCAGCGTGTTGACGATGCCCAGGCCTGCGGCGAGCAGGGCGATGACCGCGCAGGCGTTGAGGATCCACACCACGGCGTTGATCACGGTGCGGAACATGCCCAGCTGGTCCTCCACCGTGGAGCCGATCATCCCGGCTTCCTCCAACCGCTCCTGCACCGCAGGTGCTTGTGCGGGGTTCTCCATGATGGCCCGGGCCATGATGTAGCTGGCCGCCACCTCCTCGGGCCCGCCGCTGACCTGGTAGGCGTAGAGGCGTTCGTTGAAGGAGGTGGACGGGATGGGGTTCATCGCGACCCCGGCCAGACTGGCCTGGGTCACCCCCGAGACGGTGGCCGCGAAGGCCCGCTCGGCCCCGGCGAGATCGGTCATGACCACCTCCACGGTCGCTCCGACCGCGGCCGCCGGTGAGGCAAAACCGAGATCGGCCACCCAGCTGTCCGGGATCGCGATCTCATCCGCCCCCTCGGTGGCGATGGACCCGGCGACCATGCGCAGCCCTTCGCCGTCGACCGGGATGCCCAGGGTGAGCTGGTACTTCGCCCCCTCAGCATTCAGGTAGGTGGGGACCACGTTGTAGACCGGTTGCACCTGGGCCACCCCGGCGGTGTCCTCGATGATGAGGACGTCCTCCTCGGAGAGCCCCACGAAGGAGACCCCGAAGCCGGTGGCGATCTGGGTGGAGTCCGGGTCGTAGACCCGCGGGCCTGACCCGGCCGAGAGCTCCAGCAGGGGCTGGGACTTCTGCACGTAGAGGGCATCGGTGTCGCCGAAGGCGGCGACGGTCTCGTCGATGTAGCGGTTCACCCCCACCCCCATCCCCGAGGTCAGGGTGAGGGCGAAGGCCCCGATGATCACCGCCACCACGGTCAGCACCGTGCGGATCCGGCCCCTCAACGTGCTGGCCACGGCCGAGCCGATGAGATCGTGCCACCTCACCGCACACCCCCGCCCACTGCTCCGATGGCCACCCCGTCGCCGGCCCCGGTCGGGCCCTCCTCGGGCCCCGGCCGCGCCGGCACCGGGCTCTGGAGAATCCGTCCGTCGCGCAGGTGCACCTGCCGTTCGCACTGGGCGGCCAGCTCCGCGTCGTGGGTGACGACCACCAGCGTGATGCCCCGGTCCCGGTGCAGATCGAAGAGGATGTCCTGGACCACCGCCCCAGTGACCGAGTCCAGATTGCCGGTGGGCTCATCGGCGAAGATCACCGCCGGGTCGTTGACCAGCGCCCGGGCGATCGCCACCCGCTGCTTCTGCCCTCCGGACAGGTCGATGGCCCGGCTGTGGGCCTTCTCCGCCATGTCCAGGCGCTCCAGCACCGCCAGGCCCCGGCGTCTGCGGTCGGCCTTGCCCACCCCGGCGATCTTCAGCGGCAGCACCACGTTCTCCAGCACCGTCTGGCCCGGGGTGAGGAAGAACTGCTGGAACACGAACCCGAAGGAGGAGTTGCGAACCCGGTTCAGCTCCCGGGCCGTCATCGCCGCCGTCGGTGCCCCGTGCAGGAGCACGGACCCGGACGTCGGGGCGTCCAGCAGCGCCAGCAGGTGCATCAGGGTGGACTTGCCGGACCCGGACTTGCCCACGACCGCCACCGACTCCCCCGCACCGATGGCCAGGTTCACCCCGTCCAGAGCGGTGAAGCCGGTCTCACCCGTCCCGTAGGTCTTCACCAGGTCCTGTGCCTGGAGCACCGCGGGCATCATCATGTCGGTTCTCCCCTCCCCCTGCGCCGGTCCACGACCACCCCGCAGTGAGACCACAGGGAAGCGGAGTGGGACGGCGTCTCACCCCTCACGCCATCATGTGCGAACGCACACACAAGGCTGAATGCGGCACGCGTCCCCATTAGAGGGGCGCGTCGCGATGTTCCTTGCGGAGCCGTGGTTTCTCGGGCATCGACCTGGGGCACGAACCGTCCCGTCGGCCTCGGACCTCCGGTGCCGCCCCACCCCGGGGGGCCCATCCAGGGCCCGGACCGGCGCCACGGTCCCCCGCCTCCTGGACACGCCGGTGAGACATGCCTGACCCACCCCTGGCCGCAGTCTGGCGGAGATCCGCCCCGGACCCGGTCGGACTCTCGGCCACTCTGCACCCCCTCTGGAGAGGAGGGGTGCCGGGGCCCCCGGTCAGCGTTCGATCACGAGCAAGCACGCACGCGGTTGCGAAGCTTTGACCTCATCGAGACAGAGGGGACTGCCCCTGTGGCGTCAGCGTCTTGTCGATGTATCGCACCGTGCGTTGGGTCACAGGACGCTGCGGTGGCGCAGACCAGAGGGCCGCGCCACCGCAGGCTGCGCACAATCGCGACTAGGACGTCTGGGCAGGCAGCACGTACCGCCCGGTCTTGTCGGTCGCCAAGGCGAGTGAGGAGATGTACTGCTTCTCCCCGTGCGGTCCGGGCTCGGCGGAGAGCATCATGTCCGGGCGCTCGAACTCGAGGCCGCTGACGTGACAGAGGAACGTGACGTCGGAGGGGTTCCCATCGGCGTCGAACATCGGCAGGTCGATGCCGTCGTCGGTGCGCCTCAGGTAGTACTTCCCGCGGGTGGCCACGGCGAGCAGAGGCGGGCAGACCAGCGCCAGCCCGATCGCGAACATCGGCGAATACGGCTGCACGGCGGCCCCGAACGCCCCGAAGAACACGGCGATCGAGACGCCCGCGGAAAGCAGCATCGAAACGAAGCCGACCGGGTTGACGGCGTAGAGCATGCCACGGCGGAACTCGGGGGCCTTGGGCGAGAGCTTGATCAGGTACTTGTTGACGGCGATGTCAGTGGCGACCGTGACCACCCAGGCCATCGCGCAGTTGGCGTAGAAGCCCAGGATGGTGTTGAGGATGTCGAACATGTTCGCCTCCATCAGCACCAGGGCGATGGCCAGGTTCACCAGGATGAAGACGAACCGACCCGGGTAGTGCTTGGTGATGCGGGTGAAGCTATTGGTCCAGGCCAGGGAGCCGGAGTAGGCGTTGGTGACGTTGATCTTCAGCTGCGAGACCACCACGAGGATCAGGGCCAGGGTGAGCGCCAGCCAGGTCGGCATCATCTCCTCGTACACGCCGAGGAACTGATGCACCGGCTCGGTGGCGGTGGCGGAGGCGGCCGGGTTGAGCTTGGCGAGCAGCCAGACCGTGATGAACAGGCCGGTGGCCTGCTTGAGCGCGCCGAAGACCACCCAGCCGGGTCCGCCCATGATCACGGCAGCCCACCACGCACGGCGGTTGGCGGCGGTCTTGGGCGGCATGAAGCGCAGGTAGTCGATCTGCTCGGCGATCTGCGCCATCAGGGACAGGCACACCCCGGCGGCGAGCATGACCGCGGCCAGGCTGACCCCGCCGTCGCCGCTCTCGCCCTGGTAGGCGAAGAAGGTCTCGACCGAGTCCGGGTTGGTGACCACGAGGAAGGCCAGCGGGAAGACCATCAGCAGCAGCCACAGCGGGGTGGTCCACACCTGCAGCTTGGCCAGGGTGTTCATCCCGTAAATCACCAGGGGGATGACGACGAGCGTGGAGATCGCGTACCCGATCGCCTGCGGGATGCCCAGCACCAGCTCGAGGCCCTGGGCCATGATCGAGCCCTCGAGGGCGAAGAAGATAAAGGTGAAGGTGGCGAAGATGATGTTGGTGACCACGGACCCGTAGTAGCCGAAGCCTGAGCCCCGTGTGATGAGGTCCAGGTCGATGTTGTAGCGGGCCGCGTAGTAGGCCAGCGGCAGGCCGGTGGTGAAGATGATGACCGCTGCCACGGCAATGCCGAGAAGGGCGTTGGCCGTGCCGTGGGTCATGCCGATGCTGGCGCCGATGGAGAAGTCTGCCAGGTAGGCGATGCCACCCAGGGCGCTGGTCGCCACCACGCCCGGGCCCCACTTGCGATAGGACCGCGGGGCGAAGCGCAGGGTGTAGTCCTCCAGGGATTCCCTGGTGGCCTGGCTCACGTCACGGTCGGGGGCTCCGAGAACGTGCGCGCCGGCAGGAGCGGCCGGTGAGTTGAGAACAGAAATCCCGACACCGGGATGCGACCCCGGGTCGGTAGAAGGCGGGGGCAGCTGATCGGTCACGGTGTTTCCTTCGGTCGGCGGGCGTCGCCTGCGAACTTAACGGCGCCGTAATGCCGCACCGTGTCGACGTTGTTTCGCGAGCGTGAAGAGCGCCCGGTGCCGCGGGACCGACCGTGCACCGACAAGGACCGAAGGTCCGGCCCGTGCTACCTCTCTTCAGCAAATTCACCATCGGCGACCGCTGCATCGCTGGGCATTACCAGAGTTGGCGTGATGACCGCCATCCCGGCCATTAACAAAGCGGTGGGCCGGTTACGGCTGCTGGGGCGTGATCGGGAAGCGCTGCTGGTAGACCGGGACCAGGGCGGGGTAATAGTCGCGTTCGAAGTCGATCCCGGACACGTCCCCGCCCGTCTCGGCCGCCACGAGCCGATCCAGGTAGTAGTCCCAGCCGGGGCCGATCTTGTGCGCCCACTCCGGTCGCGGCAGGACCTGGCCGAAGTGCAGCGTCGTACCGTCCCTGTCGTCGGTGAGCCGGATCTCTACCCTCCAGTCGTGGTCTTCACCGTCCAGCCCCTCGCTGCGGGCGCGCGTGCGCAGCAGCCACGGGGGTTCGCAGGCCTCGATGTGGTGGACCTCCTCCGGCATGCCATCCTCGGCGGTCATCCGGAAGGTGACACTGCCGGAGGCCGGGTCACCGGTCCAGGTGCCGATCCAGCGCCCGAGGCGTTCCGAGTCCGTCACCGCGGCCCACACGTCCTCGATGGGGGCGGTGAAGTGGCGGGTGAACACGATCCACTCACCGTCCTGCCGCGTCTCGGGCCGTCCGGTGGCCTGTGGTGTCGTCATCCTGCGTCCTTCCTCTCGGTGCGCAGCTGCCGGCCCTGCCGGTCGGCGGCCCGGTCGCGGGTGGTGCGGCGGACCTCGAGCTCGAGGCCGCCCAGGACACGCTGCGGGATCCGCGGTGCCCGGTCACTCAACTCGGCGACCAGGTCGGCGACCGGCTCCAGGGCGGAGGGCACCAGCGTGTAGTGGCGTTCACGGCCCTGCGTGGTCCCGGCGACCAGCCCCGCGTCACCGAGCACTTTCAGGTGTCGGCTGACCGCCGGACGGCTGATGTCGTGATCGGCCGCGAGGTCGACCACCCGGGCCGGCCCCTGGGCCAGCCGCCGCAGCAGGGCCCGCCGTACCGGATCCCCTAGAGCCGCGAACACGTCCACGACACTTATGGTAACGACCCAGTTACCAATGTGCCAGTGATCGTGGACCAGGCCGTCACGGTGCATGCCGCACGGCAGAATCGTCGCGTGGGCTCACGGGCCCCGTGGGTCATCAGGAATGGTGGTGCCCTGCGGGTCGTGCGGCGCGGTGTCACAGCTTCCAGCCACGTCCACGGTGCCCCACACTCATAGGCCGGGCACAGCGGATGACTGACGAAGTTCACAAAGTGACCTCCACCGCAGTACGGCAGATCCTGCCAGCGCCCGGACCCTGTAACCGGGCCAAACGTAAATCCGGTGGGTATACGGCTCGTGTGCGCCGGCGATGCGTGGGGTGGTTTCCGTCCGCGGTGCCTCCAATCAGGTCCTGGCCATGCTGATGCGTCGCCCGGGGGCGCGTTAGAGTCCTCCGGTGATTCGCAGTGTCGTTCCGGTGGCGTAGGAGGCATCGTCGGAGAGCAACCAGGCCACCGCCCCGGCGATCTCCTCGGGCCGCCCGGCACGGCCCATCGGGATCGTCGCGGCCACCTTGGCCGGTCGGGCCGGGTCTCGGTGGAAGTCCGTCCACACCGTGCCTGGGGCCACCGCGTTGACCCGGATGTTCTCTGCGGCCAGTTCCTTGGCCAGGCCCACGGTGAAGGCCTCCACCCCGGCCTTGGCCGCCGCGTAGTGCACGTAGGTGCCGGGTCCGCCCAGTGACGCGGCGACGGAGGAGATGTTCACGATGGCCCCGCCGCCGGCGCGCTTGAGCGGGCCGATGGCCTGCTGGGTGCAGGCGATGGCCCCGAAGAGGTTGACTTCCAGGTCCCGGCGGATTGCCTCGAGGTTGTTAGTTTCCAGCGGGCCCACCGCCGCGGCGGCGCCGGCGTTATTGACCAGCCCGGTCAGGGCCCCGAAGGCGGAGACCCGGTCGAAGAGTTCGACGACCGAACCCGGGTCGGTCATCTCGACCGGTGCGGTCAGGGCGCGGCGGTCGCTGCGGCGCACCTGATCGGCGACTTTCTCTGCGGCGTCCTGGTCCTGCCGGTAGGTGATGACCACGTCGTGGCCCTCCGCGGCGAGACGGCGGCTGATTGCGGCCCCGATCCCGCGGCCGCCACCGGTGACGACCGTCAGTTTGGTCGACATCGCGTTCCTCCTCGCACCGGCGTTGCCGTGACCGCCCACGCTAGTCGAGGTCGACGCCACATCTCCCGCAGCGTCGAGGAGTACGACATACCCGAACAGAAACACCAGCCGCCTACATCACGGACCCAGCTGGCCCCCAACTGCAACGGGGTCGTTGTAGATCATGGCCGATGCTGGTTTCATCCATCCCTTTGGTCTTGCTTGGCGCGCAGCCTCCGAGGGCTTGAGAGCAGCCGATTGAAACTTCGCGCACGTGCCTCCCTTGTTTGATGCAGCGGCGGGCTGGATGGACACCGGTCAGCTCGTGCGGGTCATGATCCACACCGGAGGGCCCGGAGTGCTCACGAGAGCATCGGTGGTGAAGCCGAGGTGCCGGTAGAACGTCAGATTCCGGGGATCGGAGGTCTCCAGCAGACAGGTTCCACCGAGGCCGTCGATGGCCTCCAGCCCGGCGCTGACCACAGTTCTGCCCAGTCCGTGGCCCTGGGCCGTAGGAGCCACGCCCACCGTGGCCAGTACCCAGTTGTGGGCCGGTCTGCGCGTCGCCACCAATTCCTCCGCTTCCAACAGGGCCGCCAGACGGTCGCCGTGGGCATGCGTGACTTGCTCCAGCACCGCCGATGGCAGGTCCGGGATCGGAGAGGGCAGGAAAGCGGCGACCGCGGTGTGATCGGGGACTGTCCACACCATGCCGTATGGCAATCCCGCGTGCTTGAGGTAGAGCAGTTGCAGTGAGCGGATCCGCTCGTGTCGGTCCTGGGTCGGGATGGTCCAGTTGGTCCAGGGATAGTCGCTGAAGGCGTCGGCGAGGACATCGGCCAGATAAGGCAGATCGGCGGCAGTGGCAGGTCGTGGCACGGCGGTTCCTTTCAACGGGTGCTGTCCGTGTGGTGTGGAGCCTTCCTGCTCCGGGATGAGTGTGGTGGCCGTGGTGTTGACCACCACGGCCACCTCATCGGGGAGGGGTGTCGGTGCTTGGTCAGACGTCTCGTCGCTTCAGGAGCACGGTTGCGGCGAGCAGGGGTACGAGGGCCCAGGCGCCCATGACCAGTCCTCCCTGGAGCTGGGTGAGGGCGTCGTCGGCGATCTCGATGGCCACGAGCTGGTTGCCGGCGTTGGACGGGAGATACTCGGCGATCTCGGCGGCCAGGTCACCGGAGATCACGCTCAGGGCGGTGGGCAGCACCAGGAGCAGGGCGCTGAGGGTGACGATCCCGCCGGCGCTGTTGCGCAGCAGGGCGCCCAGGGCCAGGGCCATCAGGGCGACCAGGGCCAGGTAGAGACCGGTGCGGGCGATGCTGACCGTCACGCCTTCCGTGGTGAGGGCGAAGTCCAGGTCGTCGGGGCGCAGGAGGGGTTGGATGGCGGCGTAGGTGAGCAGCGCGGAGCCGGTGCCCACCCCGTAGGATACGGCCGCGACGATCAGGGCCTTCGCCGTCAGTACCGGGGTGCGGGCGGGGACGGTGATCATGGTGGCCTGGATCATCCCGGAGCCGTACTCGGCGGAGACGAACAGCACGGCCAGGGCGCCGATGAGCAGCTGTCCGAAGGTCAGGCCTCCGCTGGGCAGGGCGTGGATCATCGCGTCCGTGACGGGTTGCCCGTCGTTCATGGCCGAGGTCAGGCCCCAGGCTCCGAGGGTGCCCAGGCCGACCATGGTGACCACCGTGGCCAGCAACAGGTAGGCGGTGGAGCGCAGGGTCCAGAACTTGATCCACTCGGCGTGCAGGACCCGGCCGAAGGTGACGTGGCCAGAGGCGATCGCTGCGGATTCCCGGTGGTGGAGGGTGGTGGTCATCGTGGTCATCGTCCTTCGGTGGCGAGTTCGAGGGAGTGGTATTCGACGTCGTCCTTGGTCAGTTCCATGTAGGCGTCCTCCAGGGAGATCTGCGACGGGACGAGTTCGTGGACGAGCATCTGGTGGTCCAGGGCGATGCGGGCGATCTGCCGGGTGGTCAGCCCTGTCGTCTCGAGGGCGTCGGTGGAACCGGTCGTGACGTGCCCGCCGGCGCTGGTGAGCAGGTCTGCCAGTCTGGCCGGTTCCTCGGCGCGCACCCGGATCCGTGCGTGGCTGCCGCCGTCGAGGATCTCGCGCATCGGGGCGTCGGCGATGAGTCGGCCGCGACCGATGACGATGAGGTGGTCGGCGGTCTGGGCCATCTCGGACATCAGGTGCGAGGACAGGAACACCGTGCGGCCCTCGGCGGCCAGCCGCCGGGTGAGATTGCGCACCCACAGCACGCCTTCGGGGTCCAGACCATTGACCGGCTCGTCGAGGATGATCGTCTGGGGGTCCCCCAGCAGGGCTGCGGCGATGCCCAGGCGTTGGCCCATGCCGAGGGAGAAGCCTCCGACCCGCTTGTGGGCGACGGGCCCGAGGCCGGTGAGGTCGATGACCTCCTGCACCCTCGTCCTGGGAATCCCGTGGGTGGCGGCCATGGCGCGCAGGTGGTCGTCGGCGCTGCGGCTGGGGTGCACGGCCTTGGCGTCGAGCAGGGCCCCGATCTGGTGCACCGGGGCTCGGTGCTGCGCGTATGGCTTGCCGTTGACGCTGACGGACCCGCTGCTGGGTCGGTCCAGCCCCAGGATCATGCGCATGGTGGTGGACTTGCCGGCTCCATTGGGGCCCAGGAAACCGGTGACCCGCCCGGGGTGGACGGTGAAGGAGACGTCGTCCACGGCG
The DNA here is from genome assembly GCF_040981195.1 of Kocuria oxytropis. Taxonomy (NCBI): domain Bacteria; kingdom Bacillati; phylum Actinomycetota; class Actinomycetes; order Micrococcales; family Micrococcaceae; genus Kocuria; species Kocuria oxytropis. The sequence goes on from NZ_JAVFXA010000009.1 coordinate 13,143, forward strand.
GTCTTGGCGCCATAGCGTTTGGTCAGGTGCTGTGCCTGGATCATCGGGGTGTCCTTTCAGCGGGTGCGAGGTGTGTCGTTGTCAGTGCCGTCGGATCGAGGTGGGCGCCGCGGTGTCGGTGCGGTGTGCGGCAGCGGCTCGGAGAGGCAGTTGGTGCTGTTGCTTGGGATCCAGGTTCTGATACCGGGACGGCGGCTCGCGCCGGTGAAATCGCCGGGATGCGATGACGGGCGGCCAGGTGTCCGAGCGGGGAGCACTCACGTTTCTCCACAGCAGGAGCCGTCCGGCATGACTCGGCTGCGGAGCGGCTTCGTGCGGTGTCCCGGTCGGCGCTCTGTCGGAGGGCTGTCAGTCGGCGTCGACGGTGAAGGGCACGGTGAGCACCCGGCCGTCAGCGAGGCGGAACTGGCCCCACAGTTGGTGCAGGCCGGGCTCCTCGAAGTGGGTGTGCACCTCCAAGTGGGGCCCGTACTGCTGACCGGGCAGGGCGAAGACGGGCTCGCCGTTCTCGTCCTCAACCTCGGCGTGCTCGTGGGCGAAGCTGTGACCGGCGGCGTCCATGACGACGACATGCCCGGCAGCGGCGAGATAGGGCTGCAAGTCCTCGAGAGGTTGCCCGGTGGCGGCGTCGGCGAAGGCGAAGCGCAGCTCACTCGTCTCCCCCACCCGGGCGTCGCCGGTCAGGGTGATGCGCACACCGTCGACGGTCTGGGTCCGTGGGCTCGGAGCGAGTTCCACCGGGGCCGGGGCGGTGCCGTCGATGACGATCTGCTGGGTGTCGTGGACGTCGGTCATCTGCCCTTGACGGCGGAACTCGGTGTCCATCCGGTAGGTGCCGGCACTCGGGAACGTCACATCCACCGCCAGCTGCCCGGGTTCCCCGGTGGGCTCGGGGTGCAGATGGGCGAAGGTCCCCAGATCCGTCCGGGTGACGATCAGGTGCATCCAGACCTCGTGGCTCCGCCCCAGGCCCGCCACCGGCGCCCCGGTGACGGCGTCGGTGAGGCTGACCAGAACCCGGGCAGGTTGCCCGGGACGGACGTCGCCGGGGACGTGGAGGCGGACGTCGACCTCCGCTTCGTCGGCGGGGACCGGGGCGGTCTCGGTGGTCATCATGGTGCTCATGGCCGGACGCATAGGCATGCCGGTGGACTGGGCCCAGGCCAGCACCCCGTTCATGCCCCGCTGGGCGGGCTCGCTGTAGCTCAGCGCGGTCAGAGCAGCCCCAATGACCAGGGCCAGCCCGGCGACGCCGGTCAGGTAGGCGTAGTGACCAACCCGCGTGCGCAGCGGCGGGTGCAAGATCTCCTGCACCCCGATCGGGCGGGTGAATCCGCGCAGGCGTAGAGCGTTGGTGATGACGCTGACCGAGCTCATGGCCATCGCCGCCGAGGCCAGGATCGGGTCCAGCAGCAGGCCCGTGGCCGGGTACAGGGCGCCGGCGGCCACGGGGATGAGCAGGGCGTTGTAGGCGAAGGCCCAGAACAGGCCCTGCTTGATCGTCGCGACGGTGCGCCGTGACAGGGCGATGGCCGAGACGATGCCGGAGAGGTCACCGCCGATCAGGGTGATGTCGGAGGCGGCGATGGCCACATCGGTGCCGGTGCCGATCGCGATGCCCAGGTCGGCCCGGGCCAGGGCCGGGGCGTCGTTGATGCCGTCACCGGCCATGGCCACGATCTGTCCCTGGGCCTGCAGTGCCGCGATCCGCTCGGCCTTCTGGGCGGGCAGCACCTCGGCCAGGACGTGGTCGATGCCCACCGTCGCGGCCACTGTATTGGCGGTGTCGGCGTTGTCGCCGGTGACCATCCATACCTGAAGCCCCAAGGCCTTCAGCTGGGCGACGGCTTCGACGGCTTCGGGGCGCACGGTGTCGGCCACAGCCAGCAGCGCCGCGGCCGTCCCGTCCACGGCGGCGAAGACCGGGGTGGCCCCGGTCCGGGCCGCGGTGGTGGCCGCGGTGGCCAGGCCCGCGATGTCCACCCCATGGGCGGCCATCAGGGCAGGGTTGCCGATCAACACCGTGTGATCGTCCACGACGGCGCGGAGGCCGTGGCCGGGCAGAGCCTCGAAGTCCTGTACGGGCGGCAGTTCCAGCCTGGCCTCCCAGGCGGCGGTGACGAGGGCCTCCCCCAGGGGGTGTTCGCTGCCCAATTCCGCGGCCGCGACCAGGGCCAGGATCTGATCCGGTGCCCATTCCCCGGCCGTGGTGATGCCGGTGAGGGCGGGGCGGCCGGTGGTGATGGTGCCGGTCTTGTCGAGCACGATCGCACTGACCCGGCGGGCCTGCTCGAGGGCTTCCCCGTTGCCGATGAGGATCCCCAGTTCGGCAGCCTTGCCGGTGCCGACCATGACAGCGGTGGGGGTGGCCAGACCCAGCGCGCAGGGACAGGCGATGATCAGCACTGCGATGGCGGTGGTGATGGCCAGGGTCATGCGGGTCTCCTCAGGCCCGAAGAGGGCCCAGGCGGTGAAAGTGACCGCGGCGATGAGCAGGACGGCGGGGACGAACCAGGCCGAGACGGCGTCGGCGAGCCGTTGCATCGGAACGTGTGAGCCCTGGGCGTCCTCGACGAGACGGACGATCTGGGCCAGGGTGGTGTCCGCACCCACGGCCGTCACTGTCACCACGAGGGTTCCGGTGCGGTTGATGGTGGCGCCGATGACGGTGTCCCCGACCGCCTTGTCCACCGGGACGCTCTCGCCGGTGAGCATGCTCTCCTCCACGCTGGAGGCCCCCTCGAGGACGGTGCCGTCGACCGGGATCTTCTCCCCAGGGCGCACCCGCACCAGGTCACCCACCACGACGTGCTCCACCGGCACGTCCAGCTCGACGCCGTCGCGGATGACGCGGGCGGTGGGCGGTGCCAGGTCGGTCAGTGCCCGGATCGCGGCGGCGGTGCGCTTCTTCGCCCGGCCCTCCAGCCACCGACCCATTAGCACCAGGGCCAGGATGACCAGGGACGTCTCGTAGTAAACATGCAGGGGCAGCCCCCAGGATTCGGCGGCACCGGGCCACAAGGTGACGAAGGCGCTGTATCCGTAGGCGACCCCGGTGCCGAGAGCCACCAGGGTGTTCATCGTGGTGGTGCCGTGGCGGGCCGCGGCCCAGGCGGCAGCGTAGATGCCGCGCCCGGCCCAGAAGTGCACGACGGTGGCCACCACCAGCAGTCCTGGCATCACCCTGTCCATGGCGTCGATGGGCAGCGGCACGTACATCAGCACCATCAGACCCAGGCCGGCCGTGAGGGCCACTTGCCACTTGCGCCGCAGGGTGATCAGTTCGGCGTCCTGCTTGATCTCGCGGTCGTCCGTGCCGGTCGGGGACACTGCGGTGGGCGGTGCCGGTGTCGGGCTCGTCCCCTGTGTCCGGCCGGTCCCTCGTGGCCGGCCGGTGTAGCCGGCCGCCTCCAGTGCGGTGGTGAGGTCTTTCAGCCGGACCGTGTCGGGGTCGAAGGCGACCGCGGCGGTCTCGGCGGCCAGGTTCACGTGCGCAGTACTGACCCCTTCGAGCTTGGTCAGGGCCTTTTCCACCCGCCGCACGCAGGAGGCACACGTCATGCCGCCGACCTCAAGGATGCATTCGGTCAGGGTCTGGGTGCTCATGGTCATTCCTTCCGCTGGGCAGGCCTTCTCAGGCCTGCTGCGCGACATGGTGAGTGTGGTGGGCGTGGGTGTACTCCTGGACGCGCAGCAGCATGACCCCGGCCATGGCGAGCAACATCAGCAGGTGCCCGGCGACCATCAGGGTGGCCGCCGAAATGAGTCCCGCCCACAGGGGCACGAACAGGAGAATGAAGGGCAGGTACATCGCCGCTGCCATCTCGGTGATCGGCGCCCAGCCGTGCCCGCGGAAACGCATCCAGGCCGACATGGCGATCGTCATGTCGGTGGCCATCACAATCGCGGCCAGGTCCGGGCGGGAAAACAGCTCGGTGGCACCGATTCGCTCCAAGACCCAGGACCAGACGGGGCCGAGGGCGATCATGCCCACGACCATGGCGATCACCATCTCCAGGTAGTGGCCGGTGAAGGCCCGGGCACGCCGGTATCGGGCGGTGGACACGGCGGTGGCGGTGCGGGTGGTGCTCATGGCGTTTCCTTCGGATTGTGGGTGTGGGTATGAGCAGCGGGACGGGGTCACAGGAGGGTGCATCCGGCCTCGTCGAGGGCGGCGGCGACGGCGCTGCGGGGCAGGGGTCGGTCGCTGAGGACCGTCATGTGCCCGGTGGGCAGATCGACGTCGACCTCGCCCACGCCGGTCAGAGCACTGATCTCCTCGATGACGGCGGCGCGGCAGTGCCCGCAGGACATGCCGGCGACCTGATAAGTGGCGCGGACCGCATGCTGGGTCGCGGGACTGGTCGGGGCGGGGTCGGTCATGGCTTCTCCTGCAGACAGTGCGGAAAGGACTCGGCCATCGGCGGCCGGTGAACTGAGCTTGCGTGGGGGTCACAGTGGTTCGGACCGGTGAAATCACCGGGTTCGTGGCCCCAGGCGTCAGTAGACTGCCGCCGTGATCCAGGGACGACAGCAGGAACGCACTGTCATCACGGAGCTGCTTGAGCAGGCCCGGGCCTCGCAGGGTGGCGCCCTGGTGGTGCGGGGTACAGCAGGAGTGGGCAAGTCGTTCCTGCTGCGATGCGTCGCCGCCGACGTGGACGGGATGCGGGTGCTGCGCACCCAGGGCATCGAGTCCGAATCCCCTCTGGCGTTCGCCGCTCTGCACCGCCTGCTGCACCCCCTCATGCCGTATCTCGAGCAACTACCCGCTCCCCAGGTACACGCGTTGCGGGCCGCGTTCGGGCAGGTTGTCACGGAGGGCGTGGATCGGTTCCTGGTCTTCCTCGCCGCGCTGAGCCTGCTGGCAGAGGCCGCCGAGCACACCCCGGTGCTGGCGATCATCGATGACGCCCAGTGGCTCGACGAGGTCTCCGCAGCCGCATTGTTGTTCGTAGCCCGCCGCGTGGACGCAGAACGCATCGCGCTGCTGTTCGGGGCCCGAGACGGGGACGAGCGCCGTTTTGACAGCGGGGACCTGTCCGAGCTCTCCTTGTCCGGAGTCGACGATGCGGCCGCTGCCGCGCTGCTGGAGGAACAGTCCGGAGTCAGGGTGCCGACCGAGGTGGTGCGGGAGCTGGTGGCCGGCACCGGCGGCAACCCCCTGGCCCTCGCAGAACTTGCCCGAGTTCTCACCCCGGAGCAGTTGGCCGGTACAGCCCGGCTGCCCCGTACCTTGCCGTTGACCACCGGGGTGGAACGAGCTTTCCTGGACCGCTACCGGCGCCTCCCGGAACCGGCGCAGACCCTGTTGCTGGTGGCCGCCGCTGACGACACCGGCCATCTGGCCACCGTCCGTCGGGCGGCCCGGGTGCTGGGGGCCGGGGAAGCCGCCCTCGACGTCGCGGAATCCTCCGATCTGCTGCGGATCGTCAACGGCCAAGTGGAGTTGCGCCACCCCCTGGTGCGATCCGCCGTCTACGGGGCCGCCACCGACTACCGCCGCCGCCGAGCACACCAAGCCCTGGCCGAGGCCTTGACGGGTGAGGACGCCGTCGAGCGGCGGGTGTGGCACCTGGCCGCCGCTGCCCAGGGACCCGACCTCGATGTGGCTGCTCAGCTGGATGAAGTGGCCCACCGCTCCCGCACCCGCGGTGGACACGAAGCCGCCAGTGCCGCCTGGGAACGCGCAGCAGAGTTGACGGACCAGGTAGAGCACGAAGCCCAGTTCCTGCAGCAAGCCGCCCAAAGCGCATGGTTGGCCGGCCAGATTCCCCGTGCCCGGACCTTGGCCGGCACCGCAGCGGATCTGACACCTGAGGCCACAGTGCGGGCCGACGCCGCACTCCTGTTGGCACGGATCGAGTGGAACACCGGATCCCTGTCCCAAGGTCGACGGATGGTTCTGCACGGCGCCCAGCAGGTCGCCGCCGCCGATCCGGTCCGCGCCCTGGAAATGGGAATGTTCGCCGCCGCTCTGGCTTCCTTCGATCCAAGCGCTGCCAGGGAACCACGCCCTACCGCGGTGGTCACCGCACCTGACGAATCATCCACGGCCCGGCAACGCTGCTTCTGGCACCTGCTGGTCGGTTTCGATCACCTCGTCGACGTTGACATTGCCCAGGCCGCACCTGCCCTGCGGGCCGCCTTCGCCGACGGGGCCTCCCTGGAGGACGCCGACCAGGACCTGCTGCCCAACCTGGGCATCGCAGCCCTGCACCTGGGCGAGGACCGAGCCGCTTTCCAGTATCACGACCTGTTGCTGTCGCGGGCCCGGAATTCCGGTGCCCCGGTGATGGTGCTCTACGCTCTCACCCGGCGCAGCACCATCGACTACGTGACCGGCAACTGGTCCGGTGCCCGCGCCGGGGCCTTCGAGGCCCTGCACCTAGCCCAAGGCATCGGACAACCCGGATTGACCGCCATGCCGCTGGCCCTGCTCGCCCTGCTCGACGGGCTGCAGGGCGAGCAGACATACCTGCAGCACTTGGCGGCAGCCGAACACGTCGCCGGCCATCACCCGCTGGGCACCCTGGGCGGCATGGTGCACGACCTCCTGCTGTGGGCCCGAGCCGTCACTGCCGCACAACCCGAGGCCGCCCACCACCATCTCGCTCAGCTACAGAACCCGGTGACGCGCCGGCACGCCGCAATCGACCGCATCGAGGCCGCTGCTCGCACCGGCCACCGTGAACTGGCCCAGGCTTGGGTCGAGGACCTTGAAGCATTCGCCGAGGCGACCGGCACCGCCTGGGCGGCCGCCGTAACCCTGCACGGACAAGCCCTGCTCACCGACGGGCCGGAAGCGGAGAAGTGCTACCGAACGGCCCTGGAACACCACCGAAACTCATCGCGCGCAATCGACAAGGCCCGCACCCAGCTGGCCTACGGCGAGTTCCTGCGGCGCGCGCGCCGCAGGGTCGACGCCCGCCCCCACCTACAGGCGGCCCTGGAAACGTTCACCGACCTCGGTGCTTCCCGCTGGGAAGAACGCGCCGCCCAGGAGTTGCGTGCTTCGGGGCGCACGGCCCGCCGGCGCGACCCTTCCACCGCGGTGGCCCTCACCCCTCAAGAACTCCAAGTCGCCACCCTCATCCAACAGGGCATGACCAACCGCGAGGCCGCCGCCCAGCTGTTCCTCAGCCCTCGCACCATCGACTTCCATCTGCGCAACGTCTTCGCCAAGCTACAGATCTCCAGCCGGGCCCAGCTCATGCGCCAACACCTCGACGCCAGCACCCCCGCACCCAGCACTGCCTGAACCCGGTGGTTTCGCCGGTGTGAGCCCCGGTGGTTCCTTCCTACCCTGATGCCGTGCCCCTCAGGCACCAGCTGGGCGTCCCGGCCGGGATCCCAGCACCACATAGGAAGGACCACCGCCATGGCCACCTCATCACTGCTCATCAACTACCTGCTGGGTGGAGCCCTCAATGGTGCCATCCTGGCGCTCGTGGCGTTCCTGCTCTCCCGATATTGGCGCGACATTGCCAGTAGGGCCCTGCTGGCCGTGGTCCTGGTGGCCGCCGGCGGGTTCTACGTCGGCTTCGCCGTCACCGCCGGCGCCGGAACGGGGTGGGTGACCCTCGAGATCGCCCAGACCGGGGTCCTCGCCACCTTCGCCGTGCTGGGCCTGCGCCGCTCCCCCTATTGGCTCGCCGTCGGCTGGGCCCTCCATCCCTTCTGGGACATCCTCCTGCACCTCTGGGGCCCCGGGCACTCCTTCGCCCCGGAAGCCTACGCCGTCTCGTGTCTGACCTATGACTGGGCGGTGGCCCTGTACGTGCTCATGGCCTACACCACCACCGGCACGACCCGGTTCCGAAGCCGCCGTCCAGTGACGACGCCCGCACACCAGGGACATCTGCAGCGCCACCCTGCACAGTAGGAGAACCTCAGACTGTCAGTTTCAGAATCAGGAGAAGGACCCGTGAGCGAGACAGCCCAGCAACTGATCAGCCGGCTCAAGACCGCGCTGATCATCGTCGACGTCCAGACCGGTTTCGCGGACACCACCTGGTGGGGGCCCAGGAACAACCCGGACGCCGAGGCCAATATCGCCGCTCTGCTGGCCCAGTGGCGGTCCACCTCACAGCCGGTGGTGTTCATCCGGCACGACTCCACCACGGCCGGTTCCCCGCTGTCCCCGGGCCAGCCCGGCAACGACTTCCAGGACATCCTCACCGGCGCCCCCGACCTGCTCGTGCGCAAAAGCGTGAACTCCAGCTTCCACGGCACCCCCGACCTGCACACCTGGCTCCAGGACAACGTGGTGGAAGCCATCGTGGTCTGCGGAATCACCACCAACCACTGTTGCGAGACCACCGCCCGAGTCGGGAGCAACCTGGGCTACCAGGTGCTGTTCCCCCTCGATGCGACCTACACCTTCGACCGATCCGCACCAGACGGCACCGTGGTGCCCGCGGAGGACATCGCCTACATGACCGCAGTGAACCTGCACCAAGAGTTCGCCACCATCGTCACCACTGCCGACCTTCTCCCCGCACCCCACCGCACCTAACACCGCCCGCTGTGGGCCTTCGCCGCAACGCGGCCCGCCCCTAATCCGCCATATGTAAAGCACCCCCTTGGCATAGTGAGCACTATGACTCTGCTCGACCGCCCACTGAGCTACCCGGAGATCGGCGCCACGGCTGGGCACCCGCCCGACGGATACACCCATGTGCGGGTCCAGCGTGTCATCGGTCACGGGAAGTCGACGTTCCACCGCGCCGCCGATCGATTGATGAGCTGGCAGATGCACCGAGCGGCCGGCCTGGCCGTCGAGGCCACCACAGCCCGCGTCGAGCCGGGCAGCCGCGTCCGTCTGCGCCTGGGCCGGCACGTGCTGCGGATCTCCTTCGGCTGCCAGGTGGTCTACGTGGTGGAGGAAGAGCGCCGGTGCGGCTTCGCCTACGGGACCCTGCAGGGCCACCCCGAGCAGGGCGAGGAAAGGTTTTGCGTCGAATGGCGCGAGGACGACGCCGTCGTGTTCACCATCACCGCCTTCTCCCGGCCGGGCACGTGGTGGTCCCGAACCCTGGCGCCGATCAGCCGGCGCCTGCAGCAGCGATACACCCGGCGCTACCTCCACGCCCTGTAGTCCCGTTTGCTCAGCAGTCGAAGACCCGCCAGCAGATGTCGTTGCGCAATCGCTGGTCCTCGAGCACCAGGTGGCGAATGCTCTCGGGGAGTTGCTCCCGCTGCCACCGGCATTCCGCTCGGCCGGCGGCCTCGGCCTCACCGTCCACGGCGGCGGCTCGTGCGGCCTTGATCGCGTAGGCGGCCGCGCCGAGCTCATGGGCGGCCACGTGCGCCACCGCACCGGCCTGCCCGGCGGCGTAGGCGGCGTGCCGAGCTGCTCCTTGTTTGTCCCGGGCCGCGGCCATGGCATGGCCTCCAGCCGCACGGGATTCCATCATTGTGAGTTCCCCACGAACCCAGGCGCGGACATGGTCGATGGCTGCGCGCGGGCGCAGATCGCCCGGGTGAGCCGACTCGAAAAGGGGCAGGACGTGCTCAGCGCAGGAGGCCGCCCACAGCGCCAGCAGGTGGTGGTCGTTGTCCGTCAAGGTGCCACCGCGGCGGATCGTGATAAGCCGGGAATCGCGGACCTTCGGGAGGATCATGGTCGGCAACTCCATAGGCACGGGTGTGAATGAAGGACCTGCAGGCGCGCACATCCCAGCTCAAGTCTGACCCCTCGACCGCGGTCCTGGTCAGGTTTCCCCCCATGTGTGCGGACGGACACGATGGGACGGCTGTGGCTACGGTGAACCCACGATGGGTCGGGAGAGGTGAGATGAAACTGCGGAGCTGGCGGCAGTACCGGTGGCTGCGGCGGGCCCTGGCCGGCGCGGTCGTGGTCGTCGGTTTGGTGATCGCCGTTCACATCGGCCCTGCCCTGGAGTGGCTCGGGGCGCCAGCGGGGTACTGGTTGCCCAACACGGTCGTGGGAGTCGTCGGCGCAACGGCCTTCGCCCTGGTGCTGCGCCACGAGCACCGAAAACACCTCCGTGAGGAGACCGAGCCGCTGCCCCAGCGTCCGCGGCTGGGCTACCGCCGTCACGGGCAGCTGAGCCGGGCCTTCCTGTGGGTGGCGGGCGCGTGGTTCTGGTTCGTCGGGATAGCGATCGCCCTGAACGGCGGGGACGAGCTGACCGTCTTCGGACCCGTCGTCGGCACCTTCGCCTTCATTGCCGGGCAGATGGAGGCCCGGCATGGTCGCGTACTGGAAGACCGGGCGCTCCAGGAGGCGCCAGCACCGCAACCGGCCGACCGGACTGGCGAGTGAGTTGACGACTCCGGTCCAGCGAAGGAAACCGGACCAGTCATAGGGACCCCTACCGCCACGCGCCAGGCGGTGCATTGGTGGACTGTTTCCCGGTTCCGTCTGGACACGGTGTTGCGGTCGGAGGGCAGGGGGTGCGTTTGCCTGACGATCAGAGAGATCGGGTCGCCGGGCCGGACGGTGGATTTGCGTGAGAGAATCCGACCAACACAACACTGACTTCAGGAGCCGCCATTTCGAGGCCAAGACAATGTGTCCTCGTGATGAAAGTTTCTCGACTCAGTAATGCCACCAGGGTTATCGCGGTGCTCCCATGAGCATGCCCCGGCAACCCGTTTCCCCGGGGCCGATGGAGCAGCACACGCCCGTGCCGCGCACTGGGCTGGAGTGGGGCGTCCTCAATCAGGTCATCGCCGCGGGGTCCTTGCTGATCCTGGGCTACAACTATCTGCTGTTCATCGCCCTGATTCATGAGGGCCGGAACTATCCCTGCATCTCGCCACCCTCAGGGGTGGACAACATCCCGGACACGATGGGAGGCGGGGACTGGTCGTTTTTTCCGCCGACGCTTCAGTGCCACTATCCCGCGCCGAGGCCAGGCGAGCCACCAATCACAGTGGACATGTTCCCCCAAGGCGCGGAGATCTTCTGGGCCGGCTTGATCACCGTGGCGCTCACCCTGGTCGTGGGCCTGGTCCTGCGCCGCCGGGACACCACCTCTGTGCCTCAGGGCGCCGGATTGGCGCTGCTGGTGACCGGGATGGCCACGGCGTTGCTGGCCGACATCGTGGCTCTGGTCCTGTGGATCAGTGATGGCCGGGCCCTCATGCCGTCCATGGTCGGCATGTGCCTGGTGGTGATGGGGGCCGTCGGAGCTCTGGCCCGGAAGCGCGCTACCTCGCGACCCATGGGGGATCCGCGATCTTGCCACTACCTCCCTTGCTAACCTCAACCGCGGCGCCACCGACGCCATCGCTGGTCGAACCCCCACTGCACAGATTGGTGCTCGACACCCTGTGCGTTGTGCCCCGGCACGAGCCCGTGTCCGCTCGGACAGGCTGGGTAGTTCGAGCGTCAGGGGATCTTTTTGCCGCTGTCCTCTGATTCTTGTCCCTGGGGCCGATAGGTGTGCCAGCTGATGGCTCCGATGACCGCTGCAGCGATCGCCGTGACAGCGAGGATGGACCCAGAGATACCTTCTCCTCCGACGACTTCGGGGAGGAGCATGGCAAGGATCGCTCCCACCACGAAGACCGTCGTGTAGATGATCCGTTGAGTCTTCGGCGACTTCGGTCCCCAGGTGAGTTTTCGCCCCCGCAGGGCGAGCAGCAGAGCCAGGATGATGAAAACAATGGGGACGAGCGACCAAACAGCGTCTGGGGAGTCGAAGACCGTAAACGCAATGAGTAGAACGCCAAAGACACCGATCATCAAGCGAGCTAGCCCATTGGACGACATCTGCATTTCTTTCGTTCTGCTGGTCTGCTGCTGCTCATGGCGCGGGTAGTCGTATCCTCACACGCCAGTTCCACTCTGCTCGATCCCCTCTTGTGTGCCACAGAGACTACGGACGCTCTCCAAAGACCCCGGTAGCAGCGCGTACGATCCAACCCTTACTGCAACCTCCTTGGCCGGAGCAAGGGATCCCTAGCGAAGAATCCCTCTGGCCGGCCACTGGTTGTGATCGCACATGTGTGTCTGGCAGTCGACCGCCCTCGTTGATAAGCAGGAGACACCCGGCACGGGCTTCGGACAGAATCCACGCGCGGGGTTGCACATCGATCCTGGTCTGCAGCGCCGGGACGGCCAACACTGTGGAGGGCACCATGCAGGAGACCAACGTTCCGCCTTCGCGCTTCCGGTGGTCGGCACTGCTGTGGTTCCTCCCGGCGGCGTTGGTTCTCCTGGTAGTCGGTATCTGGGTAGGGAGGCCCTGGTGGGCATTGGCCCTGTGGGTGGTGATTCCTGTGGGGTTCGGCGTGGTCATCGGCGTGCTCGGTGGGCGGAGGACCTCCGCCCCGGACGACGCCTACGCAATCACCTCCCAAGGTGCCCGCAGCGAGGGCCGGCTCGAGGTGGGCGTGCCGGTGGAGCAGGTGATGCGCAGCCTCCGGGAGGCCGTCGAGGAGTTGCCGCGGTTCACCCTAGTGGAGCTGTCCGGCGTAGAGGCGCAGTTGACGGCCCGGATGAACATGAAGAGCTGGGGCGAGCGGATCACGCTCCGCTTCCACCCGCTCGAACCGACCCGCACCGAGATCGAAGCGCGGTGCGAACCCCGCCTGGGCACGACGATGGTCGACTACGGACAGGGCGCCAAGGACCTGCGCACGCTGCTCGGCGCGATCGAACAGCACACGGCCCGTGACCAGCACATCACCTGAGCACTAGCCCAGTGGGCTGTAGCGGAGGACCTACTTCGAGGAGGCTGCTGATGCGAGCTGTTGCCTTCGTCTACGCGGGCCTCCTGGTCGTCGGCGCGCTGGGTGTCATCGCGATGGGCGTCTACGTCTACGGCCAGACAGGACTCTTCATCGTCACAGGCGCTGTCCTGCTGATGGGCGCCGTGGTGTTCCTCTGGGCCCTGGGACAGGGGCGGCACTTATCCGGGAACCCGGGGGCTAGGAAACGCGCCGCCACAGCTTTCCTGAGGGATCTGATCGGGTCCTTTCGCGTGTTTGCACTGACCCTCACCGGGGCCAGTGCCGGTGTCGCCCTGGCCATGTTCGTGCTCATGGAGGTCTCCCGCCGCCAATATCCGACGGGGGTGCCCATTCTCCCGGACGCCATCTTCCTGCTCGGATGCGGATTGACGTTCCTCGGATCGGTCTTCGTCGTCGTCGACGCCCTGTATTTCCGCCGCACCGGCCGCCGCTTCTAGGGAACTTCACCCCATCCCCGAGACGCAGGAATGAGGGCTGGATCCAGGCCAGGGAGCGCCAGTCCCCGGCAACCCCACCAATCCGTGCGTGCAGTTGCAAATGTGTGTCTAGTGGGAGGCTGTCTCCGCCTGGTAGGCAGAGGTAGCGGCGCAGCGCCTGCGCAACAGGGGCATACGGACAGGGGAAAGCATGCAGAACACCAGTGAGATCACCATCGTGGTCTCCTTCTTCGCGCTGATCGTCGTGTGCTCGGTATTGATGTACGGCCATCGCTTCCTGGCCCAGCGTCTGGTGAGCGACCCGGAAATCCGGCCGCAGCGCAGCGTGAACTTCGCAGCGTTCTGGCCGTTGATCGTGCTCGCCACCGCCTTCCCCCTGATGGCCTTGCTGGCCCCCTTCGGCGTCGATCAGGAGCCGGTCGGCCAGTGGATGATGGTGGGCTTCTTCACCATCGCGGTGCTCTGGTTCCTGGTGGTCCGGAAGTGGGATTGGTACCTGCGGTATGCCACGAACACGATGTTCGCCGTGACGGGCGGATCCCGAGAACACGGAGAAACCCCTGAGATGTACCGTGACGCCTTCCAACGAGCCCTGCCCTGGGCCACCGCCCTGATGGCCGTGGCGTTGGCGGCTTCCCTGACTCGAGCGCTGCTCTAGCTAGCTAGCGCTGCCCGAAAGCGCAGACAGTCCTGGCTACGTCGAGGGGCGTCTCCTCGCATGCAGCGGACAAACGATGCGCAGGACGTGTCCCCGGACACTGACCCCGGAGATCGAGTGCTGTTTCACCACGACAGCGGAAGGAGAAACATCATGGGCGCAACCACAGGCTGGCGCACCAAGCAGGTACAGCTGTTGTGCGGGCTCTTGGCCATCGGGATGGGCCTGATGTCCGTCGTGACGAACTGGCCCTACCTGCTCGGCACCACGGGCGAGGACCGCTGGGTGGCTTGGTTCGCGGCCGTCTCCGGGGCGGCGGCCATCGCGGTCGGGGCGTGGCTGCTGCGCGGACCCCGCAGCCACGGCAAAACCCTGGTGCTCACTCGCCGACAGTGGCGGTACGGATTCGCGGCCGTGATGGTGGCATTCCTCGCCGTCCTGATGGTGGGGGCCCTCAGCCTTCCGCAGCCGCAGGTGATGACCGCAGTTCCGTCGTTGCTGGTGATCACCTTTCTCCTGCAGCTCTTCGTGGTCGAAGGCAGCGAGGAAGACCACGTCGTGGCGTTCAGCGAAGCCCAACACCGGACCTGGAAGCGTGGCATCGCCGGTCTGATGACCATCGGCCTCCTGGCCATCGCCGGCGCCATCGCACTGGCCGTGGCCGGCAACCTGATCGGCGCGGGCTTCCTGATCCCCTTCGGGGTGATCTTCCTGATCTTCGCCATGATGATGAGACGCCAGCTCATCCGACGTCAAGACGAAACCCCGCGCAAGGCCCACTGAGCAGAGATGCGGGACAACAAGCCGGAGCACATTCGGAACCGCTATGGCTACACCACAAATCCAGCAGTCGATCGGAGCTCCAGCAGTCCCGCTTGGGATGCGCTTGCACTAGACCCACCCAGTTCGGGGGACATTCAGTGCTCTGACATCCAACGGGGTTTGCCGTTGCAACGGTACGTGATTGGCTGGGTCGCATGGGGACCAACACACCAGAAGGCGTAGCTGGGAGCGGCTCGAAGCACCGCACGATGCGGAACGTGTCCATAATCATTGGGCTAGTGGTTATAGCCGTCTTCGGTTTTCTCACGGCTATCTTCGGCTTAACCGAAGGCGAGGCCATGATTCTGTCCTTCCTGCTGGTGGTCGGCCTGGTACCGCCGAACATGTTTCTTTACTTCATCGCCCAAAAGGAAAGCCCCCGGCAGCCTAAGTAGAGCGGAACAACGTGAAGAAGCCACTTTCACACACGGTCGGTTCGGTTGCTCTCTGAAGCTATCGAACGCAGGTGATCCGATCCGGGGCGCCGCAGAGGAACGGGGATTGACATGCATACAGTGCTCGTCGTCTTGAACGCGGGCTGCCTGGTGCTGCTGGTCGTGACGGTGCTCGTCGGGCGCTACAAGTTCCAGTGGAGCGACGCGAAGCTTGTGATGGCCGCCCTGGTGATCGTCGGGGTGTCGCTCGGCGGGTCAATGCTCATGTCCTCCCTGACGTGATGCGTCCAGCTCACCTGATCTGAGCGCAGCCGAGCAGGCACGGCCTCGAGGTCTCTCAGCAGCTCAACCCAACCCTTACTGCGACGCCGTTAGCGAGCATGGGTACCGGCGTGACGCACGTCTACTACCGGTGCCCTGCAAGTCGAAGAAGCCCGTTGACGACTTGAATAGTCAAGCCACCCGCAGCCACCAAGAGCGCGAATCCTCCGAAGAAAATGGCGCCGAAGTTCACCCCAGACCAGAAGAAGTGATTGAGAAACGCCGCGACCCAAAATATGGCCACCGCCAGAGCAGTACCAACCCCAGTGAAGCCCAGCCCCAACAAGCGCAGCACCTGGCCCTCCCCCACCGGGCCGGCGCTGCGCGCAAGCTGTCCATGGTCGGGCACATCGCGTTCCACAGCTGAAGAAGGACCCCGCAACCGCAGGGCGTCCCAGAGGAAGGCACCAGCACACAGCAACAGGAAGACCCCGTAGCCCACGACCTGCCCGGAACCTTGGTCGTAGACCGTCATCGCGATCACGCTCAGCGCGCCCACGAGCAGACATAGGGCAAAAGCCATGACCGCCGGACCCAACGCCCCCGCCGGCCGAGACGGGCCGGTGGGGTCCGATCTCGCCATCTCTGGTCTTCGCGGTGGGGACACGCTCGAGAGCACCGCATCGCCCACGAAAACGGCCAGTGCCACAATGGCGACGGACCCCGCCGGAAAGGCCAGCCACCCCACGTTGCCGATCGGATGCATCGGGTCAACTGACTGCTCGACGATCCAAGTGATCAGACCAGCCACAACGGCGAGGCCACCGCTGATAGCAGCAACCACCAGTGCTACTCGCCGCAACGGTCTCGGTGGACTGGCCTGGCGTCCGTTCCTTTCCGCCCCCTTGGTCATGCTCAGACGCTACTGATCACTCCGCACGAGAACCATGACGCACAAAAGAGGAACCCTCATCGTGATGGCGTAGCCGTCTAGGCAATCCAGGTGGGGTGTTGCCCCCACAAAGGAGACATTCCCGAAAGCACACCTGACATGTGACGCTGGGCCCATCACCGGTCACCGGAAGGACCTGCCCGTGCGTATTTGGCTTCACCGGACCGTCTCCCGCGCCACCGTCGCCGTAGGGGCCCTCGTGGCGCTGACCGTGGGGATGGCCGCCCCCGCCTCGGCAGCGAACGGGTTGCCGGATCTGACGGACCCACTGGCCTACTACAAGTACCCGGAGTGGGTGGTGAATCCGGACAACTACTGGATGCCCGGTACCGACTGCGTGCACTTCACCGAGGCCTTCGACCCGCCCTGGGACCCGCTGCCGGCCGGGCACCCGAACCCGCAGGGCAAGGGAGAGATCACCTACTTCTCCGGGTGCGCGACGGAGAACGCGAAACTCACCGCCTGGATCAAGGGCAAGGCCTATCCGATGAAGTACGGCTCCTACCGCAAGTACTTTCACGGCGGGACCTATCACTGGATCGACTACGACTGCCTGGCCGTGGGCACCCCGGTGCTCATCGAAGGCACCGACCGGTTCCAGGTGACCTACGGCGGGCCCGCCAACGGGGACGACACCCGCCCGGAGCAGACCACGACGGTGACGAAGAAGATCTCCGAGTGGGACAACGCCGATGAGCTCTTCCGGTACAAGTCCCTGCCCGCCCGGTGCGGCAAGCCCTCGGTGTTCACCGACATTGGCACCAGTCACGTCTTCTACAAGCCCATCCAGTGGGCCGCGGCCAACGGCATCGTCACCGGGAACAAGGACGGCACGATCCGCCACACCCAGACCGTTACCCGCGAGGAGATGGCGGTCTCCCTGGCCCGCTGGGGCAAGATCCCCACCGTCAACAAGTTCAACTCAGAGAACAACTTCAACATCGATTGGCGCCGCTGGGAGCCCTCGATCCGGCCGAAGTACCGGGACGTGCCGGCCACCCGACAGCACTCCGTAGAAATCAGCCTGTTGACCCAGATCGGGGTCATCAACGGGTGGTCCGACGGCACCTTCCGCCCCACCCAGAAGGTCACCCGTGGGCAGACCGCGGCGTTCCTCTACCGGCTGGCCGGCTCCCCGGCCTACACCGCGCCGAAGACCTCGAAGTTCAAGGATGCTAAACCCGGCACCGCCTTCTATAAGGAGATCTCCTGGATGGCCAAGAACGGGTTCACTACCGGCTACTCGGATAAGACCTACCGGCCCAATGCGACCGTCACCCGCGGTGAGATGCTCACGATGCTGCACCGCTTCGAGAAGGTCTACTCCGGGGTCAACCGGGGCAACGGCATCGTGAAGTAACCGTTACCGCACCGATGCCTCCAACAGCGCTGGGCTCTCCGTGGATGTGACCCTGTCGCTCCCCACTTGAGCGTCATAGCCTCCGGGCTGGCCCCCGGTTAGCGTTCGACCATGGGCAAGCACGTACGCGGTCGTGAAGCCCTGGCCCCGTCGGAGCAGAGCATCCCCGTGCCCACGGTCGGCCAGGTGCTGGTCCGAGCTCTGCCGGCGGCCGTCGTGCTGGGGGCATGTTTCCCGTTGCTGGCTTGGTGGTGGTCGTTGAATGAGGATTCCTCGTTCTGGGCCTTCATGGCTGTGCTGGGCGGGGGCTTCCTGTTGGGGTGGGGCATCCTGCGGATCACCCAGGCGCCCCGTCCTCGTCTCGGGAAGAAGTCCGAGCGCAAGTCCCAGCAATACGCAATCGCCAGCACTGCGGAGAACGGCGTGCTCCCCACCGACTCGTCGCAGCGAGCGGCGGCGGGTGCTCTTGCGTGCGAGTTAGTCGGGTGGATCCCGTTGGGTGCGGGCGCCGTCGTGGGTTTCGTCCTCACCGCCTTCCTCACGGGTGATCCGACCTGGGGCGTGGTCGCCGCTGGCCTCACGATTAACTCGCTGTTGCATGTGCGTCAGACCCGGCGCAGCTGGCGCTACCTCAAGGTCATACACACTGCACCCGGGACAATCTGATTAAGGTTTGGGACTGCCCCGACTTCCGTTGACAAGAGTCAAGAAAACCCGGGGCAGTCCCCAAGTCCGATAAGTCTTGCCGGGGCGTCGCTTCAGCAAATGACCCCGGACAGTGGAACATTGAAGAGTGAAACTACGCAATGAGGCTCGCCATCTAAGCACTAAAGCGATTCACTCGATGACCAATGCCGTAACGGCGTTCAATAGCCCCCATGAAGCAGGCCGTCTCACTGCCGTACTCCTTCAGTTGCAGCACGCATTCGAAATGCTTCTCAAGGCAGGACTGGTCCAACATCGCGTAAGGGTAATGGACCCCACGTCAGGGCGATCCATCGGATTTGAGCGGTGTCTGCACGAAGCCGCCATGCTGCCAGCGATCAAGCTGACAGCCGAGGAGGCCGGGACGTTGCGAGCCATCGACGCCTTGCGCGACGACGAGCAGCATTGGTACTCCATCGTCGATGAAGGCTTGCTCTACCTGCACACCCGGGCGGCGGTCACATTGTTCGATGATCTACTGCATCGGGTATTTGACCAGCGACTGGCCGACCACCTCCCAGTACGCGTGCTACCCATCGGCACGGAACCTCCGCAAGACTTCCGCACTCTTGTCCAACGCGAGTACGAGAACATTGCCGGTCTCCTGCGCCCCGGACGCCGAGCTCGAGCTGAGGCAGAAGGACGGATCAGAGCTCTATTGGCGATGGAGGCCCACGTCGATCCTGACAGCATGATCAGTTCCACTGACGTACGTCGCGTGATCAAGGGCATCGCTGAAGGCAAGGCGCCCGAACAGGTATTTCCGAAGCTTTCTGACGTGGGCGCCGCACTGCAGGGCGAAGGGTTGACGGTCGAAGTCCGCTTCGTTCGCGGAACTGGCATGCCAGTTCACCTGGTGGATGATGACACCGTTGACGCCGCTGCCATCCGAGTCGTCGACCTGCACAAGAAATACCACCGCAGCGCACGAGAACTCGCAAATCACCTCGGCCTGACCACGTCACGCTCACTGGCTTTGCGGCGGCATCTGGGTATTGATGAGGACGCGAAGTGTGCTCATGCGTTCGCCTTGGGCTCGCAGAAATCCGTTCGCTACTCCGACAACGCCTTTACCAAAATGCGGGATGCCCTCCGTACCGGTATTGACATGGACGCTGTTTGGGCGAGCCACGCTCCTGTGCGTCGCAGAGGGCCTATCGCACCTTGCACACAACCAGGGTGTGCGGCTTAGGCAACTTCTCCTAGGGGGGGACTGCAGGTTTCTGGATGGGAGCCCGTCGTGTAGGAACGTGAGGCATCTGGCGGAGGCGCTCAACGACCTCAACGCGGCAAGAGATCATGCACGTTACGGGGACGGCAGCCGGAGCTCTCACCGCTGCAGCGGCGCCACCTCATGGCCTTGCATGCCCAAGGGGAGCACAGCCAGGCGAAGCTGGCGGAGCTGTTCGGTGTCGCCCGGTCGACCGTCTACCGCACGGTCCAGCGGGAGAGCATCGCCGCGCGCCGTCAGGTCCCGGATCACTGAGGCCCCGGGGGGACGGCACGGTCTTCCCGGCGGTTCTGCCGTGGCGTCGTCGATGTCCGCGTCGACTCGTCGACGCGGACGACGGGCTGACACCGCCGTCACAGGGGGAGGCTAGTCTTGATCGCACCAGTCCGCCCACCACGAACAGAAGCCGGCCCTTGGACAACCCACTCCTGCGCCCCAGCCAGCTCCCCTACGAGCTGCCCGACTTCGGGCGGATCAAGGAGGAGCACTTCCTGCCGGCCTTCGAGGCGGCGATGGCCCAGGACCTCGAGTGCGTGCGGACGATCCTGGCCGACCCGGACCCGCCCACCTTCGCCAACACCATCGAGGCCCTCGAGCGCGGGGGTCTTCCCCTGGACCGTGTCGAGTCGGTCTTCTTCACGCTGACCGCCGCCCACAACACCGAGGGCATCCAGCGGATCTACCAGGAGCTCGCCCCGCGGCTGTCGGAGCACAAGGCGGACTTCACGCTCAACAAGGAGCTGTACGCACGGGTCCGGCGCGTGGACCGCACCGACCTGGAGCCGTGGCAGCTGCGGGCACTGGACGAGTACGTGTCCTGGTTCGCGAACTCCGGCGCGGAGCTGACCCTGGACGATCAGCAGCGGCTCCGGGAGATCAACGACGAGCTCTCGGAGCTGAGCATCCGCTACGGCAACGACCTCCTCCGGGAGGTGAACGCCTCCGCCGTGGTCGTCGACGACCCCGCGGAGCTGGACGGGCTCTCCCCCACGGACGTCGAGGCCGCTGCCTCCGCGGCCGCGGAGAACGGCCTGCCGGGCCGGTACCTGCTCACTCCTTCGCTGTTCACCGTGCAGCCGGTGCTGTCGGTGCTCACGGACCGTGCGCTGCGCCGGCGGATCCATCTGGCCGCCGTCAACCGCGGCACCGGCGAGCACGGCGGCGAGGGCTCGCAGAGCCGCACGGACCTGCTGCCCGTGGCCGCCCGGATCGCCCGGCTGCGGGCGGAGCAGGCCGGCCTGCTCGGCTATCGCAGCCACGGCGACCACGTCATCGCGGGGGCCACGGCACCGTCCCTCGAGGCGGTGCACGAGATGCTGGAGCGGATCACCGGGCCCGCCGTGCGCAACGCCCTCGAGGAACGTGCGGAGCTCGAGCAGCTGGCCGGGCACCCGATCGAGGCGTGGGACTGGCCGTTCTGGTCCGAACGCCTGCGCCGGGAGCGCTACGCGGTGGACACCTCCGCGCTGCGGGAGTACTTCGAGCTGGAGTCCGTGCTGCAGCACGGGATCTTCCGCACCGCGCGGGAGCTCTACGGACTGGTCTTCACCGAGCGTCCCGACCTGGACGGCTACCTGCCGCAGGTGCGGGTGTGGGAGGTCACCGACGAGGACGGCCGGGAGGTGGGCCTGTTCCTGGGCGACTGGTTCACGCGGCCCACCAAGCAGGGCGGCGCTTGGATGAGCACACTGGTGCACCAGAACCGGCTGACCGGCCAGCGCCCCGTCGTCGTCAACAACGCGAACTTCACCCGCCCGCCGGCGGGCAGGCCCAAGCTGCTGACCCCGGACGAGGTGGTGACGGTCTTCCACGAGTTCGGCCACGCCCTGCACGGGCTGCTCTCCGACGTGCACCTGCCGTCCTTCTCCGGCACGAAGGTCCCGCGGGACTTCGTGGAGTACCCCTCCCAGGTGCACGAGATGTGGGTGCTGCACCCGGAGGTGCTCCGGCACTACGCCCGCCACCACCGCACAGGGGAGCCGATCCCGGAGGAGACCCTGGCGGGCCTGCGGGAGGCCTCCGCGCACGGGCAGGGCCACCGGACCGTGGAGTACCTCGCCTCGACCTACCTGGACCTCGCCTGGCACGGGATCGAGGACCCGGACGAGCTGACGGACCCGCGGGCCGTGGAACAGGAGGTGCTCGCCCGCGCCGGGCTGGACGTGGACGGCATCGCCCCGCGCTACCGGACCGGCTACTTCAAGCACATCTTCGCCGGCGGCTACTCCGCGGGTTACTACTCCTACATCTGGTCCGAGATCCTCGACGCGGACACGGTCCGGTGGTTCACGTCCCGCGGCGGGCCGACCCGGGAGAACGGGCGGCGATTCGCCGAGGAGGTGCTCTCGCGGGGCAACGAGACCGCCCCGATGGAAGCCTTCGAGGCCCTCCTGGGACGCCGGCCGCACCTCGGGGCGCTGCTGGAGCGGCGGGGCCTGCTGCCGCGGGAGGAGTTCGTCCACCAGCAGCGCGGGGCACCCGCCCGGGACGTCCGCGGCTGAGCGGCGCGGGCGTCCGCGCCCGGAAGATGCTGTCCGGAGGAACACGGCCCGACGAGCACGGCCCGACGAGCGGGCTGAACCGTCAGACCGGCGGGCTCAGCCCACGGGCCAGGCGTCGGCGATGTCCTGGCGGGTGTCCCCCAGGGTCTGCATGATCGCCTTGGTCCCGGCGAGGACCGGCATGAAGTTGGCGTCCCCGTTCCAGCGGGGCACCACGTGCTGGTGCAGGTGCCCCGAGAGGGAGCCGCCGGCGGCGGCCCCCAGGTTGATGCCCACGTTGAAGGCGTGCGGGGACGCGACGCTGCGGATCGTCGCCACCGCGGTGCGGGTCAGGTCCGTCAGCTCCCGCAGCTCCTCCTGCTCGAGCTCCGTCAGATCGGCCACGTGCCGGTACGGGCAGACCATGAGGTGGCCGGGGTTGTACGGGAACAGGTTGAGGATCACGAAGCAGTGCTCGCCACGGTGGACGATCAGCGACTCCTCGTCCGCGCGGTGCGGGCCGTTGCAGAACGGGCACCCCGGGTCCTCCCGCACGGAGGGGTCCTCCCCACGCACGTAGGCGAGCCGGTGCGGGGTCCACAGCCGCTGGAAGCTGTCGGGGACCCCGGGGATCTCGAACTCGTCCTGGCGGATCCAGTGGTGCGGGGGCCCGGCGTCCGGCGCCGTCCCGGTCACTGCCCCACCCCTGCCGTCTCCGCGGCGACGTGGGGGTCCTCGGGCAGGGCGGCCGTCGGCTCCGTGTTGACCCGCCGCTGGACGTGCGCCACGATCCGCTCGACGGCCTCGCCCACCGGCACGCCGTTGTCCTGGGAGCCGTCGCGGAAGCGGAAGGACACGGCGTTCGCCTCGGCGTCCTCCCCGCCCGCGATGAGCACGAACGGGACCTTCTCCTTGGAGGCGGTGCGGATCTTCTTGGGGAACCGGTCCGAGCCCGCGTCCAGCTCCACGCGCACGCCGCGGGCCCGCAGGGTGTCCACCACGCCCTGCAGGTAGTCGTTGAAGGCCTCGGCCACCGGGATGGCCACGACCTGCACGGGGGCCAGCCACGCCGGGAACGCCCCGGCGTAGTGCTCCACCAGCACGCCCATGAACCGTTCCACGGACCCGAACAGGGCGCGGTGGATCATCACGGGCCGCTGCCGCGTGCCGTCGGCGGCCTGGTACTCGAGGTCGAAGCGCTCCGGCAGGTTGAAGTCGAGCTGGATGGTGGACATCTGCCAGGTCCGTCCGATCGCGTCCTTGGCCTGCACCGAGATCTTCGGGCCGTAGAAGGCGGCGCCGCCGGCGTCCGGGACCAGGTCCAGCCCCGACTCGGCGGCGACCTCGGCGAGGGTGGCCGTGGCCTCCTCCCACAGCTCGACCGAGCCCACGAACTTCTCGGGGTCCTTGGTGGAGAGCTCGAGGTAGAAGTCGTCCAGCCCGTAGTCCTTGAGCAGGTCCAGCACGAAGCCGAGCGTGGTGGTCAGCTCGGCCTTCATCTGCTCGCGGGTGCAGTAGATGTGGGCGTCGTCCTGGGTCATGCCCCGCACGCGGGTGAGGCCGTGGACCACGCCGGACTTCTCGTACCGGTAGACCTGCCCGAACTCGAACAGGCGCAGCGGCAGCTCACGGTAGGAGCGGCCCCGGGAGCGGAAGATCAGGTTGTGCATCGGGCAGTTCATGGGCTTGAGGTAGTAGTCCTGGCCCTGCTTGGTCAGCTCCCCGGTCTGCGGGTCCCGCTCCTCGTCCACGTGCATCGCGGGGAACATGCCCTCGCGGTACCAGTCGAGGTGACCGGAGACCTCGTAGAGGTGCCCCTTGGTGATGTGCGGGGTGTAGACGAACTCGTAGCCGGCCTCCGTGTGCCGCTCCCGGGAGTAGTCCTCCATGGTCTTGCGGATGATCCCGCCCTTGGGGTGGAACACCGGCAGCCCGGAGCCGAGCTCGTCGGGGAAGGAGAACAGGTCCATCTCCGAGCCGAGCCGGCGGTGGTCGCGCCGCTCCGCCTCCGCGAGGCGGTCCTTGTACGCGGTGAGGTCCTCCTTGGAGGGCCACGCCGTGCCGTAGATGCGCTGCAGCTGCTTGTTCTTCTCGGAGCCCCGCCAGTAGGCGGCGGCCGAGCGCATGAGGGCGTAGCCGTTGCCGATCAGCTTGGTGTCCGGCAGGTGCGGACCCCGGCACAGGTCCTTCCAGACCGTCTCCCCGCTCTTGCGGTCCACGTTGTCGTAGATCGTCAGCTCCCCGGCGCCGACCTCCACCGAGGCGCCCTCGGCGGCGGCGTCCACGTCCCCGCCGGAGCCCGGGCCCTGCGACAGGCCGATGAGCTCGAGCTTGTACGGCTCGTCCGCCATCTCGGCGCGGGCCTCCTCCTCGCTCACCGCACGGCGGCGGAAGGACTGCGTGGAGTTCACGATCCGCTGCATCCGCTTCTCGATGGCCTTGAGGTCCTCGGGCGTGAAGGGGTGCTCGACGTCGAAGTCGAAGTAGAAGCCGTCGGTGATGTAGGGGCCGATGCCGAGCTTCGCGTCCTCGTGCAGCTGCTGCACGGCCTGGGCCATGACGTGGGCGGCGGAGTGGCGCAGCACCTCGAGGCCCTCGGGCTCGGAGACCAGCACCCGCTGCACGTCGTCCCCGTCGGCCAGCTCGGTGGCGAGGTCCTTGAGCACGCCGTTGACCCGGGCCACCACCACGGTGCGGTCCTCGCGGTAGAGGTCCGCGGCGGACGTCCCGGTGCCCACCGTGCGCTGCTCGCCGTCGACGGTGATCGTGAGGGGGGCGGACTCGGGCTGGTGCTCGGGCACGGTGGTCATGGGGTAGGTGCTCCTCGGGTCGGGAAACGGCACGCACCGGTACGGGGGGCGCGTGGCAGCGGCACCGGCAGGCGGCGCGCACTGCAACGATGGTACCTGTCGGCTGGTGCGGGTCGTGGCGGCGGGACGACGACGGGGCCCCCGCCACCACAGTGGTGACGGGGGCCCCGGGACGCTCGGCGACGATCAGATGCGGTCGCGGCGCTCGTCGTCGTTCAGGCCGGTGCCGCGGTCGGCGTCGGTCTCGACGTCGACCTGCTCCTTGCGGACGTCGGCGTCGACGCGCTCGGTGTCGCGGACGGTGTCCTTCTCGAGGCCGACCTTCTCGACGCCCACGGTCTCCTTGGCGACGACGGGGCGCTCCTCGTGGAGGGTGACGTCGACGTCCTCCTCGCCGATGGTCCCACCGGTGGTCTCGGTGTCGTTCAGCGGGGTGCGCTCGACACGGACCTCTTCCCGCTCGAGGGGCACGTCGACGGTCTCGTGGTCGGTGACCACGTACTTGCGCAGACGGGCGCGGCCGGTCTCGCGCTGCTCCTTGCCGACGTGCAGCTGCTCCTCGTGCCGGACCACACCGTTGTCGGCACGGTCGGTGCGGTCGAGGTCGCGGTCCCGGTCGAGGTCGGCGGTGCCGGCCGTGCGGTCACGGTCCCGGTCGGCGTCGAGGTCGCGGTCCCGGATGTCGTGGTCGACATCGGCGATCCCGGCCGTGCTGTTGCGGTCGGTGGCGTCGCGGTCGGTCCCGGGGTACCCGTCGTTCTCGGGGTAGCCGGCGGTCCCGGCCGTGCCCGAGGCGGGAACGGCGTTGCGGTCGGTGTCCGCGGCGTAGCGGTCGTCGCGGTCGGCGACACCTGCGGTGCGGTCACGATCGGTGAGGTCGCGATCGCGGTCGGTGACACCTGCGGTGCGGTCACGATCGGTGAGGTCACGATCGCGGTCGTCGGTGCCGGCGCCGGAGTAGTTCATCTTGTAGTAGCGGTAGATTTCCTCCTCCTCGGCCGGGGAGAGGTGCTGGTCCGCGTCCACGTTGGGGGCGTCCTTGACGACGTCCTTGGTGTAGGGAAGGACGAGGCGGTCGCCGTCCTGCTGAGCGCCGTCGACGGGGACGAAGCTCTCCTTGGCACCGAAGAGACCGGTGTTGACGGTCACGAAGGTGACCTCTTCGGTGTTGTCGTCCAGGAAGACCTGCTCGACCTTGCCGATCTTGTCGCCGTCCGATCCGTAGGCGGTGGCCGAGAGCAGGGCGTTGACGTCGTACGTAGCCATGAGAACTCCTTCTCTGTTCTGCGAGACAACGGGCTCCCCTGGTCGGGGGGCTCGCCGCGGACGGCCACCGCCCGGGGGCGGGGTGCAGCTCGTCCGCTGTTATTAGTAACCATACTGGCAATAAGCCCACTGGCCAATGGCTTCACCAAGAGTGAAACCCCTGGAACCGCGCGGAATCCGGGCTCATCCTGCCCGGACTCCCGGTGTCCCCGGCGCGGCTCCCGGCGGGGCCGCGGCACGCACCGCCGCCGGTGTCCCCGGGTCGGCGAGGTCCCAGGCCTGCACCGCGCTGAGACTGATCCCCCGGGGTCCGGTGCGCCGCGTCCGGCCCCGCACCAGGAGCATCCGCGTGCCGAACAGGTGCTGCCCCGAGCGGTCCTGCGCGTCCGGGAAGAAGGCGCAGTCCACCGTGCCCGTCCCGTCGTCGAGACTGACGAAGACCACCCGCCGGCCGCTGCGCAGAGGAGGGGTCATGGTCGAGACCCGCACCCCCGCCACGAGCACCTCGGAGCGGTTGCGAAGCTCCAGCAGCCGCTCCGCGGGCGTGACCCCGAGCTCCCGGAGCAGGGGCGCCCAGCTCTCCAGCAGGTGCGCGGAGACGTCCACCGCGAGCAGGTCCAGCTCGGTGCGCACCTTCTCCTCCAGGGTGGGCTCCGGGCGCTCCGCGGGCAGGTCGCGCAGCTCGAGGTCCCCGAGCGGCAGGGCGAGCTGGCCCTCGACCTGCCCGGCCGGGCGTGCGGAACGGGTGCTGTCCGCCCGGGTCCGCAGGGCGTGCACGAGGTCAGCGCGGGAGGCGGCGCCACCGGACCGGCGCAGCAGGCCGTCGAAGGCCCCGACGGCCGCGAGGCGCTCGAGGGTGCGCCGGGCGGGCCGGGCCCGCTGCCGCAGGTCGGCGAGCGAGGCGTAGGGCTGCCCGGCCACGATCCGGCGGACCTCCGCCTGCGAAACCCCGTGGATCCCGGTGAGGGCCAGGCGCACGCCCAGGCGGGCGGGGTCGTCGTCGAGCCGTTCCACGCGGTAGTGCTCGTCGGAGCGGTTGACGTCCACGGGCAGGACGGGGATGCCCATCCGCCGCGCCTCCCCCACGAGCAGGCGCTTGGGGTACATCCCCGGGTCGTGCTCCCACAGCCCCGCGAGGAAAGCCTCCGGGTGGTGGGTCTTCAGCCACGCGGACTGGTAGGTGGGCACCGCGAACGCCGCGCCGTGGGCCTTGCAGAAGCCGAACGAGCCGAAGGCCGCCAGGATCTCCCAGACCCGGTCCACGACGTCCAGGGGGTAGTCCCGCGCGCGGGCCCGCTGCCGGAAGAACTCCTCCACCTCGAGCTCGCGCTCCGAGCCCAGCCGGCGGCGCAGCTCGTCGGCCCGGGCGAGACCGCAGCCGGTGAAGGTGTCGAGGATGCGCAGGACCTGCTCGTGGAAGACGGTCACGCCGTGGGTCTCCGCGAGGATCGGGTCGAGGGCGGGGTGGATCGAGACGGGCGCGGACCAGCCGTGGCGGTGCTCCAGGTAGGGGCGGACCATGTCCGAGTGCATGGGGCCGGGACGGAACAGGGAGATGTCCACGATGAGGTCGCGGAAGCTCGTGGGCGCCATCTTGCCGATGAGCTCGCGCTGGCCCGGGGACTCGATCTGGAAGCAGCCCAGGGTGTGGGTCGAGCGGATGAGCTCGAACGTCTGCTCGTCGTCCACGGGGATCGCCTCGAGGTCCGGAGGGGGCCGGTCCGGGTGGGTGCGCGCCACCTCGTCGACGGCGTGGGCCAGTGCCGACTGCATCCGGACCCCGAGGATGTCGAGCTTGAGCATGCCCATCGGGTCCATGTCGTGCTTGTCGAACTGGCTCATGGGCATGCCCGCCCCGCCGGGCTGCACCGGTGTGCGGTCCAGGAGGCTCCGGTCCCCCAGGATCACCCCGCACGGGTGCATGGAGATGTGCCGGGGCAGCCGGTCCAGGCGCTCGGTGAGGTCCACGAGGAGGTCCAGCTGCTTCTCCTGGGCCACCTGCTCGGCGAACTCCCGCAGCTCGGGCCGGCGGGCGATGGTCTCCCGCAGCGCGGCGGCCGGCAGGTGCCACAGCTGCTTGGCGGCGCCGTCCACGGTCTCGGGGTCGAGGCCGAGGGCCAGCCCGGCGTCCCGCACGGCGCCGCGGGCCCGGTAGGTGTTCTGCATGCTCATGAGGCTCACCCGTTCGGGGCCGAAGCGCTCGAAGATCCTCCGGTAGACGCGGTGGCGCTGGGCCGACTCGACGTCGATGTCGACGTCCGGGAGGGTCGAGCGGTCGTGGGAGAGGAAGCGCTCGAAGAGCAGCTCGTGCTCGAGCGGGTCCACCTGGGAGACGTCGAGGAGATAGTTCACGAGCGAGGACACGCCGGAGCCGCGGGCGGCGTGCCGGACGCCCATCGCCCCGATCATCGCCGAGACCTCGGCCACGGTGAGGAAGTAGGAGGCGAAGCCGAGGTCCTCGATCACCCGCAGCTCCTGCCGCAGACGGTCCTGCACGGCCCGCGCGGCGCCGCGGCCCGGGTAGCGGCGCCCCAGTCCGGCCTCGCACCGGGCCCGCAGCTCCGCGGGCGCCGGCCGCTCGAGACCCAGCACGGAGGCCTCCGGCACCACCGGCCGCCCCCAGCCGCAGTCGGCCACCGGGTCGAGCCGGCACCGGTCGGCGACCCGCTGGGTGCCCGCCAGCAGGTCCGCGGCACCGGCGGCGCCGAGGTCCGCGGCCCGCGCGATCTCCGCCGCGAGCGCGTGCATCTGCCGCGCGGGCTTGAGCCAGCCCTGGCCGTTGGGCTGCAGAGGCTCCGGCGCGGCCGCCCGCCGGGACGCCCCGGGCCGCCCTCCCCTGCCGCCGGAGGGGAGGGGGTCCGCCCCGAGGGTCTCGAGCGGGGTGAGGGCGCGGGCGGCGTCGAGGACGTCGGCGGTGGCGGCCTCGGCGGGGGTGGCGTAGCGCACCGCGTTGGTCAGCACGGGGGTCACCCCGGCCTCGAGGGCCGCGCGCAGCATCCGCGCCGCGTGGGAGGTGCTGCACGCGGTGCCGGGGGTGGCCAGGTGCGAGACCACCTCCACGGCGAGCGCCGGTGCGGGCAGCAGGGTCCGCCACCGGGCGAGGGCGGCGCGCCCGGTGCGGTAGCGCCGGGCCGCGAGCTCCTGTCCCACGTCGGAGGCGGGTCCGAGCAGGACGGTCAGGGCCGGTTCCCCGTGCCGGGGCGGGACCGCGGAGGCCGCGATCTCGGCGGCGGTCACCCCGGGCGGGCCCTTCCCGGCGTGGGCGGTGGAGACGAGCCGGCACAGCGCGGCGTAGCCCGCACCGGCGGTGCCCCCGGCCGCGAGGACCACGATCCGGCCCTGGACGTGCTCGCGCCCGGGGGCCAGCAGGGCGAGGTCGACCCCCAGGACCGGGTCGATGCCGTGCTCGCGGCACGCGCCCAGGTGCTTGACGGCGCCGTAGAGCCCGTCCCGGTCGGTGCAGGCGAGCACGTCCGCGCCGTCGGCCGCCGCGGCGGCCACGAGGGCGGCGGGACGGCTGACCCCGAAGTGGGCGCTGAAGGCGGTGGCGACGTGCAGGTGCGGAAAGCTCACACCCTCATTCGAATACGTGTTCGAATATTAAGTCAATTGCAAACCGCCGGAGGGGCGCGCCCTCCGGGGTCCGCGGTCACCGTCCTCACCGCCGGCCCCGATCCGTCCGGACGTCCTCGTCCCGCCGGTGCCTGCCAGGCCCGGCGCTCACCCGCCCGTGGCGCAGATCGCGCGCTCGATCAGCACGGCGCTGCGGCGGTCGATCTCGTCCTCCACGAGCCGGTCGGGGGGCTGGGGGTACCACCCGAGGTCGTCGCGCACCTCGGCGGCGACCTCGGACCCTCCGGCGCCGGGGGCGACCCGGAAGGTGGCCAGCAGGGGCAGGGCCCGCCACCCGAACTCGGAGGCGGTCCCGCGCCGGCGGAAGGAGGCGTCCGAGCCCACCGGCACCTCCACGCAGCCTTCCTCGGGGCGGACCGACGGGCCGAGGTCCGCGAACGCCGTGTGGATCCGCTCGAGGGTCTCCTCCGGAGGCAGCGGGCAGGTCCAGGCCCGGGTCGTGGTGATGCGGGGCCGCCGGGGCGGCCGGCGCGCCGGCCAGGGGACGACCAGCCGCTGTCCGAGCACCAGCGCGACGACGACGAGCGCCGCCGCGCCCAGCGCCAGCTGGGCCACGGAGACCGCGCCCCGGAGGAGGATCTGGGCCAGGACGAGAACGACGACCGCCGATCCGGCCGGCCCGGCCAGCCGGTCCCACCCCCGGGTGAAGCGTCTGGCGGGCACGCGATCTCCTCTCCTGGCCCGGGCCGCGGCACGCCGCGGCGGTCCTCCCTCGCCGTCATTCTCGTCCCCGGGAACCCCGGGCAACAGGTGTGCATCAGTAAAGGGGACAACCTGTGACCCCGCCCCGCTGCCGGGCAAGAGCGGGGGCCGGGAGGGCCGCGGTGTCCTCCACCGTGCCTATGCTGGCCCCGGCGGCCCGGGGAGCGACACGGCGGCCCGGGAGCGACACGGCGGCGCCGGGACGAACGGCCGCGACGACGGAGGGACGTGGGGCATGACGGAGACCTATCGGTACGACGTGGAGGTCCTGCACCTGCTCGTGTCCCCGGCGCACGCCTACTTCGGCCGCGCCCGGGACGGCGCCGCGGACGTCCCCACCACCGATGCCGAGCGGGTCGAGCTGGTGGCCGGCAAGGGGGTGGTGGGCGACCGGTTCTTCGGCAAGGCCGCGCACATGGACGCCGCCGTCACCCTGCTCGCCGTCGAGGCGCTCGAGGCCATGGCGGCGGACCTGGGCACGGCGCCCTTCGACCCGCTCCTGACCCGGCGCAACGTGGTCCTCCGCGGCGCCCACCTGGCCCCGCTGCTGGGCGAGGAGTTCGCACTGGAGTCCCGGGGCTCCCTCGTGCGGCTGCGGGGAGGACGGCCCGCCCACCCCTGCGCCTGGATGGACCGGGTCCTGGCCCCGGGGGCGCACGCCGCCATGCGGGGACGAGGGGGCCTGCGCTGCCGGCCGCTGTCCACCGGCGAGCTGCACCGCGGGCCGGCCGTGCTGCACAGCCCGGTCCCGCTCGAGCCGGAGCAGGCCGGGGTGCCGGTCCTGCGGCGGCCGTCCCGGTTGCCGTAGGACCCGGCGACCGCCGGCGCTCCCCGGCTCGCCCGGGTCCGTGCCGGCTCAGGCCGGCGCGAGCCGGGGCAGCACCGAGTCCCCGAAGGCGTCGAGGAAGCGGTCCTGCTCCTGGCCCACGTGGTGCAGGTAGATCTCGTCGAAGCCGAGCTCGGCGTACTCGTGCAGCCACTGGGCGTGCCGGCCGAGATCGGCGGAGACGTTGACCGCACCGGCGACCTGCTCGTCCCCCACGTCCTCCTGGACCGCCTTGCGCAGGTAGTCCTGGGGCGAGGCGAGCTCGGCCATGGTCACGGGGTCGAAGACGTTGGTGCGCCACTGGTCGAGGGCGATCGCGCGGGCCTGCTCCGGGTCGGGCGCCCAGCTCAGGTGCACCTGCAGCGCGGCCCGGCCGGTGCCGCCGGCCTCGCGCCAGGCGTCGAGCATCCGGCGCAGGTCGTCCAGGGGCTGCTGGACGGTGATGAAGCCGTCGGCCGCGGGGGCGAAGCGGCGCAGCGTCGCCGGGGTGAGCGCGGCCACCAGCAGCGGGGGCGGGTCGGCCGGAGGGTCCCAGACCCGGGCGCGGTCGGCGTGGAACGGCTCCCGGCAGGACACCTCCTCGCCCGCGTGCAGCCGGCGGACGACGTCGAAGCTCCCTTCGAGGAACCGCTGCCGCTGCTCCTTGACCGGCCACTCCGGGGCGACGGCGCGCTCGTTGAGCTTCTGCCCGCTGCCCAGGGCGGTCCACGTCCGGCCGGGGAACATGCGGGCGAGGGTGGCCGTGGCCTGGGCGGTGACCACGGGGTGGTAGCGGCGGCCCGGGGCGTGCACGAACCCGAACGGCAGGTCCGTGGTGGCCAGGGCAGCCCCCAGCCAGGACAGCGCGAACCCGGAGTGGCCCTGCTGCGGCGACCACGGCTCGAGGTGGTCGGAGCACATGGCGGCGCCGAAGCCGGCCTGCTGGGCGTGCGCGACGTCGCGCAGCAGCTGCTCGGGAGGGATCTGCTCGTGGGAGGCGTGGAAGCCGATCGTCGCCATGGGGTTCTCCGGTCGAGGGCTGGAAGGGTCTGGTCGGGAGGGACGGGAACGGCGCCGGAGCGGGCAGACCCGGCCGGAGCCTCCGGACCCGGCCGCACCGGGCGCCGGGTCAGCCGGAGACCGGCAGGAGCTCCTCGGCAGGCGTGCAGACGTTGCGCAGCTCGCCGATGCCCTCGATCTCGGTGACGACCTCCTGACCGTCGCGCAGCCAGATCCGGCGGGGCTTCCGGGCCAGGCCCACGCCGGCGGGGGTCCCGCAGGCCACGAGGTCGCCGGGCTCCAGCGTCAGGAACCGGCTCAGGTACTCGACCAGCTCCACGGCGGAGAAGATCATCCGGTCGGTGCCGGAGTCCTGGTGCAGCACGCCGTCCACGGTGCAGCGGATCGCCAGTCCCGCCTCGGGGTCGATCTCGTCGGGGGTGACGACCACGGGACCCACCGGGGTGGTGCGGTCGAAGTTCTTGCCCTGGAACCACTCGGAGGTCCGGCCCTGCCAGTCCCGCACCGAGATGTCGTTCATGATGGTGTAGCCGGCGATCGCGGCCCGCGCCTGGTCGAGCGTGGCGTGGCGCAGGGGCGATCCGATCACCGCGGTGAGCTCGGCCTCCCAGTCGATCTTCTCGGACTCCTCCGGCATGGCGATGGGGTCGGTGGGACCGATGAGCGCCGTGGCGTACTTCGCGAAGATCGTGGGGTGCTCCGGGATCTCCTGGCCGACCTCCTCGGCGTGGTCGTAGAAGTTCAGCCCGGCGCACAGGATCTTGCCCGGGCGCAGGACGGGGGTCGCCAGTTCGCCCGGCTCCGGTGCGGGGCCGGGCTCCCCGGGCAGGTGCAGGTCGCCCCCGGCGAGGAGGGCCCCGACGTCGGGGACGGGAAGGTAGACGGTCCGCCCGTCCTCCTGCCGGAAGGCCTGGGTGGTGCCGTCGCGTCGCACGGTGCCGAGTCTCACGGGTGCTCCCTCACGTTCTGCGGTGCGGTCTCCGCCTCCGATCCTATGCATCCCCGGCAGGTCCGCGCACCGGGGACCGACCCCCGCGCGGGCCGGTGCCCGGGCTGGCTAGGCGCAGCGCACCACCCGGGCCCCCGAGGCGCTCGTGGCCGCGAGCAGCCGCCAGCGCCCGGTGTCGAGGGTGTGGACGAGCTCGAGGGTCAGCAGCTCGGAGCGGACGGTGAGCTGGGCCTGGACCCGCCACATCTGCTGGTCCACCGCCCCGACGCCGCGGTCCTGGGGCAGCCGCGCGTCCTCGGCCCACCAGGCCCGCCGCTCGTACCACCGGACGGGGTCCTGGGCCACCCGGTAGCTCCGCCCGCGCCAGCGCACTCCCACCGGCACTCCGTCCGTGTCGCAGTCCACGTCGACGCTCTCCGTCAGGAAACCCACGACGGCTCCTCTCTCCCTCGGCCGGCGCCCCTTCCCGCGGTGCGCCCTGTTCCCTGGAAGCTAGAACACCTGTACGACAGGCTAACTCCCGGGGGCCTACAGGCGGAACAGGTGTTCCCTTTCCGGTGCGGTCGCGTCCCGTGAGTTCACTTTTGTGATCGAGCTGTGGGAAGCATGGACAAGCCCAGCGAAATGGATACGCTGAGTGCACGGAGGGCGTGCCCAGCGCGACCCGCCCGGGCGTCCCATGTCCCTCGTCCGCCCCGCCGGAACGTCCCGGCGTCGACCTCACGGAGACCTCCCATGACCGGAACCATCACGCTGATCGCCCACACCGCGCCGAACACCAGGACGCCCGCGGTGACCCTGCGTCCGGCCGCCCCGGAGGACGCCGAGAGTCTCGCCCAGCTCTACTACTCCTCCTACGAGCAGGGCGGGGTCTCCAGCCTGGAGGAGGCCCGCCAGGTGGTCCGGGGCGTCTTCGACGGGGAGTACGGGCCCTTCCTCCCCGAGGCCTCACCGGTGGTGGTCGACGACGACGGGACCGTGGTGGCCGCGGCACTCGTGCTGGCCCGGCGGGTCGGCGAGGACCTCCCCGACGTGCCCTACATCTTCGAGCTGTTCACGGCGGCCTCCCGCCGCCGCCAGGGCCTGGCCGAGCAGCTCGTGCGCTGCGCCATGAGCACCCTGTACGACAACGGCTACGACCAGGTCAGCCTGCGGATCGCCGAGGACAACGCGGCGGCGCTCGCGCTCTACCTGACGCTCGACTTCAACCGCTGGGTTCCCGAGACCGACTACGTCTGAGTCCAGGGCGGCGCCGGCTCTCCAGGGGTTCCTGCTCCGGAGGACTCCGGTCTCCAGGAGGTTCCTGCTCCGGGGAGGTCCGGGGAGACCACCACCGCAGCAGCGGGCGCAGGAGCCGCGGAGCAGGACCGGGGAGGACGCACGAGGCGCCGGGAGTCCCCCACACGGCAGAGGCCCGGGACCCGCTCGTCGCGGGGCCCGGGCCTCTGCCGTGTGCGGCTCAGAGCTCGAACTCCTCCCGGACCGGGGGCTCGACGGCGACGTCGACGAACCGCGCCCAGCGGGAGCGCACCGCCACGAGCCGCGTGCTGTCCTTGTCCGTGGCGCCGGGGTGCCGGGCCTCGAGCACCGCGGCGGCGTCCTGCTCGGCAGCCCCCTCCAGCACGGCGGCCTCGCCCTCGAGCTGGAACTCCTGCCCCGTCCCGGAGACCAGCACCAGGGAGACCCTCGGGTCGGAGCCAAGGTTGGCGAACTTGCGGCTCGCCGTGTTCGTGCCGAAGACCAGCCGGCCGTCGTCCTCGGCCGCGAGGTTGACCCAGGCGGACTCGGGGCAGCCCTGAGCGCTGTTGGTCGCCACCACGCCGCCGCCGTGGGTGCGGACGAACTCCACGATGCGGCCGACGGGGTCCGGTGCGGTGGGGGTCATGGAGGTGCTCCTGCAGGACGGGGTCAGGGATCGGGAACCGGGAGTGGGTCCGTTCGGTGCCCACGGTACGCGCTCAGAACAGGGCGGGCTGCGGCACCACGAGCTCCGGGGAGTTGTTGCGCACGTTGCCGACCGCAGGGTCCACGGGGTCGAGCACCCAGCGGGCGGCCGTCCGGTGCGCCTCGGCCCGGACCAGGTCCACGAGCTGCGGGGCGTCCTCCTCCCCCGGGCGCAGCCAGTCCCCCACGTGCTCGGGCGCCAGGGGGATCGGCATCCGGTCGTGCAGCTCGTGCAGCTCCGTGAGCACCGGGTGCTCGTCGGAGGGCTCCGGGGAGTCGGTGGTGAGCACGGAGCAGGACAGCAGCCACGTGCTCCCTCCGCCGTCCCGGCCGGGCTGGAGGGCCGCGGAGTGCAGCTCCGTGCCCTCGGGCACCCGCCACCACTCGTAGATCCCGGCGAACCAGATGGTCTCCGCGGGGTCGGCGGGGTGGACGTAGTATGGCTGCTTCCGCCCGCCCCGGCCCGCCCCCGGCTCCTTCTTCCACTCGTAGTAGCCGTTGGCCGGGACCGCGCACCGCCGGGCGCGGACGGCCTTGCGGAAGGACGGCTTCTCGAGGACGGTCTCCGAGCGGGCGTTGAACATCTTCGACCCGACCGCAGGGTCCTTGGCCCAGCCCGGGACCAGTCCCCAGCGGGCCACGTGCAGCTCGCGGACCAGCTCACCGCCGTCGTCCCCGCCCGTCAGGCGTTCGAGGACGATCGGCACGTCGGTGGTGGGCGCGGTGTTCCAGTTGGCCCGCAGCCGCTCCTGATCGGCGGGGTCGCCGAGACTCTCGTCCGGGACGGCCCCGGTCTCGGCCACGAGGTCGCCCACGGCCCGGGCGATGACATAGCGTCCGCACATCTGCTGCCTCCTCGGTCTGCCCGGCCGGCGGCCGGACTCAGTCGGTGAGCTGCCCGTAGCCCAGGTACTCGGCGTACATGCCGTACACTTTGCGGATCCCGCTCTCGACCTCGGCCACGGTGGTGCCCGGGCGCAGGTCGTCCACGGCCCCCGCGGTGGCGGGGTCCCACTCCAGGTCGAGGGCGGCGTAGACGTCGGTGAGCACCGAGCGGATGGGCTCGGACTGCTCCACGACCAGCACGGTGCTGAAGTACCAGGCGCCCGCGACCACCCTCTGGGCGGTCCCGGCCAGCTTCACCTTCCGGCCGGGGGTCGGCGACGACGCCGGGTGCGTCCCGTGCACGCTGTGCTCCCCGGCGCAGTACTCGCCCGGGATCTCTCCGACGTCGGCCTCGACCTCGAGCTCCTCCAGGGCGGCCACGATCATGTCGCCGAACAGGCGGTAGCGGTCCTGGATGCCCGAGGTGGGGTCCTCGGCGGCCTCGAGGTGGTCGATGATGAGGCACCCGCCGTGGTAGGCGGCGGCCCGGCCCCCGACCTTGCGGACCAGGGGCTCGAAGCCGCTCTCGCGGGCGGCCCGGGCGGCGTCGGCGAAGCCCGGGCGCAGCTCGTCCCGGCGGCCGAAGGCGACCGTGGGGGCGGGTTCGTAGAGGCGCAGGACGGGGCCGTGGCGGCGCACGTCGGCGAGGAGGGTCATGGCGCTCTCGTAGTCCTGCTGGGCGCCCAGGGACTCGCGCTGGCGGAGAAGTTTCATGCTGGTCCCAGTCTAGTGGCGGATCCGGACGGTCCTGCGGCGGGCCGCGGCCGGGGTGTCCCGGGCCGAGGGCCCCGTCCAGGGGCGTCCCGGCGAGGGGCGTCCCTGCCGAGGTGTCCCATCCAGGGGCGTCCCGGCCGAGGTGCCCCGGCCAGGGCGTCCCGTTCAGGGGCGTCCGGGCCAGTGGCGTCCCGGCCGAGGTGCCCCGGCCAGGGCGTCAGCGCCGAGGGGCCACGGCCAGGACCGTCACGGCCGAGGTGTCCCGGCCGGAGCATCACGGCCAGGGACCTCATGGCCGGGCGATCCCGCTGCTGCGGAACCACCGTCCCAGGGCCATCGCGCTGACCTCGACCTTCTCGGCCCAGGCGATCGCCTCCTCGTCGGCGGCGTCGGAGACGTGCTTGACCATCCGCAGCGGAACGCCCAGGTGGCGGCAGGCCACCGCGATCGCCCAGCCCTCCATGTCCACGAGGTCCGCCCGGGCGGCCAGCGCGTCCCGGGCGGGTCCGCCGGCCACGAAGGAGTCACCGGTGGCGAGCACGGGGCCGTCGCCGCCGAGCTCGATGACGTTGTCCACGGGGATCCCGGCAGCGCGCAGCAGCTCTTCGTCCACGTCCCGGTTGATGACCCGGGAGGGTTCGAGCACCCCGCTCAGACCGGGCCGCAGGGCGCCGGCGCTGCCGATGTTGAGCACCGTCAGCTCCGCCCGGCGCGCGGGATCCGGGCAGCGGGTCAGCACCGCCTCGGTGGTGCGCACCGCCGCGGCCGACATCCCGACACCGGTCAGGACCAGGTCGATGTCCGCCGGGAAGTACGCGGTCTCCAGGGGGTGGGCGGCGAGGACGAGCAGCTGTGGCACCCCGCCACTCTAGCCGCCCTCGCCCCGC
The DNA here is from genome assembly GCF_040981195.1 of Kocuria oxytropis. Lineage (NCBI taxonomy): Bacteria > Bacillati > Actinomycetota > Actinomycetes > Micrococcales > Micrococcaceae > Kocuria > Kocuria oxytropis. The sequence goes on from NZ_JAVFXA010000009.1 coordinate 50,788, forward strand.
TCCCCCGCTGCCCCGCCGCCTCGCTGCCTCGGCCGCCGAGTCCCCCATGCCCCGCCGCCCCCACCAGCGAGTCCCCCCTGCCGTCGCAGCTCCCCCCGATCGTTCGGGGGGAACTGCGGCGGCAGGGGGGACTCGGCGCAACAGGACACGAGCTGCAGGGAACCCGGCCCGGCGGGCGGGAGTCAGGAGGGCCCGCCGGGCAGCGAGGTCAGTCCGGGCGTGCCCCGAACAGGGCGGCGAGGCGCCGGTCGGAGTCCGCCTGGGCGTCGAGGTCGTACGCGCCGCCCGTCACGAGCAGCTCGTCCGCCCCGGTCCGCGCGATCAGCCGTTCCAGCCGGTCGCGCACCTCCGGGGCCGTGCCGTGGACCGAGCCCGCCAGGGTCTCCTGCACGAGGGCCCGCTCCCGGGCCGGGAGTCCGTCCGGGTCCGAGGCCCGCGCGGGTGCCAGGGGCGGGAACGCACCACGGGTGCGGGAGGCCGCGAGCGCGCGGGCCTCCGGCAGCAGCAGCTCCTCTGCCGCCGCGCGGGTCCGCGCCACCGCGACGTTCGCCGAGACCACCACGTGGGGGGCGGCCCACCACGACGACGGGCGGAACTGCGCCCGGTACCGCTCGAGCACCGCAGCGCCTCCGCCGGAGCCCTCGCGCAGGAGCGCCGGCCCGCCGAGCACCACGGCGAGTCCCGCGCGGGCGGCGGCCTCCGCCCCGCTCCCGGTCGCCAGGACGAAGACCGGGGTCGCGGCGTGGTTCTGCGGGCGAGCGGTCACGGTGGCCGCGCCGGAGAGGTGGGCGAGCAGCTCGGCCAGGTCGGACTCGAAGCGCTCCGCGGCCTCCTTGCCGGTGCGCAGCGCGTCCCGGACGGCGGAGGTGAAGCCGAGGGAGCGGCCCACGCCGAGGTCGATCCGGCCGGGGTGGAGGGCCTCGAGCGTGGCGGCCTGCTCGGCGACCACGAGGGGCTGGTGGTTGGGGAGCATGATCCCGCCGGAGCCGACCCTGAGGCGGCGGGTCCGGGCGGCCAGCGCGGCCATCAGCACCGCCGGCGCGGACCCGGCGATCCCGGGCACCGCGTGGTGCTCGGCCACCCAGAACCGGTGGTAGCCCAGCTCCTCCGCGCGTTCGGCCCGGTCGAGGACGCGGGCGAGGTCCTCCGCCTCCGTGGTGCCCTCCCGGGAGTTGGCGCGGTCGAGGATGGAGAGCGGGACGTCGGAGAGGGCCATGGTCCGCACAACCCGGGGGACGGTGGAAGCATTCCGGGCCGCTGCCGCCGTCCGGTGCGGTCAGGAGCAGAGCACGGCGCGACCAGGGCCGAAGTCCCCGGCGGCGAAGCCCGAAGTCCCGGGCGGCGAGGGCCGAAGTCCCGGGCGGCGAGGGCCGGAGTCCCGGGACGAAGACCGAAGTCCCAGGCTGCGAAGACCGGAGTCCCGGGGCGAAGCCCGAAGTCCCGGGCTGCGAAGACCGCCGTCCGGGGTGGTCAGGGCCGGCGCCGGACCTGGATGCGTCCGTCCTCGACACGGGTCTCGTAGCCGGGCTGCGGGGCGGTCGCCGGCCCGCGGACGACGGCGCCGTCCGCGAGCCGGAAGACGCTGCCGTGCCAGGGGCAGGTGACGCAGCCGCCGTCGATGCTCCCCTGCTCAAGCGGGCCGCCCATGTGGCTGCAGACGCTGTCGAGGGCGTCGATCCGGTTCCCGTCGCGCACGAGCAGCACCGAGACGCTGCCGGCCTGCACCCGGCGGGGCGCCCCGGCGGCGAGCTCGTCGTCGGCCAGGACGTCGGTCCAGCGCCGGGGACCGCGCCGCCAGGCGGTCCGGTTGACGTTGACGCCCCGGGCGTAGACGAGGTGCCCGCCCAGGTAGCCCCCGCCGGTGACGCAGCCGTAGCCGGCCAGTGCCAGGGCCTTCCCGGCGCCGCGGCGTCCCTGGAGCCGCGCGGCGAGCGAGGCCGCGTAGCACGTCAGGGCCGCGCTGTTCGCGATGGCGTGGACGAGACCGATGCGCCGGTCCGCGCCCTGGGTGTCGGACCAGTCGTTGAGCCCGGTCGCCGCCGTGGGCACGGCGGCGGCCACTCCCGCGGCCACGAGCAGGTCGGCGGCACGCTCCGTGCCGGGACCGCCGGCCAGGTCCAGGAGCGCCGCCATGGTCCACGCCCCGATCGGGACGTCGGTGAGGAGGGGGTGCAGGGGATGCCCGATCACGGTTCCGCTCAGCACGTCGCGCGCCGGCGCGGGCTGCACCGCCCGGCCCACCGCACGGGCCAGGGGCTCGGCCACCCGGTCCAGCGCCGCCCACCTCTCCACGCGGGCCACCAGGTCCTCGAGCTGTGTCATGACCGCCTCCTCCGTGCCGGGGCGGTCAGTGTCCCACCCGGGTGCGGGCGGAACAAGGACGTCCTGGTGTGTGAAGACCGGCGTCGCCGGTCAGCCGGCGCGGGTCAGGGCCTCCTCGGCGGCGACCCAGCCGAGCATCGCGCACTTGACGCGGGCCACGAACCGGGAGACCCCGGCGAAGGCGGCGGCGTCGCCCAGGACCTCCTCGTCGGGCACCACGGTGCCGCGGGAGCGCAGCAGCTCCCGGAACGCCCCGATCAGCTCCGCCAGCTCGGCCCGCGTCATCCCGGGGGCGGTCTCGGCCAGCACGGAGGCCGCGGCCATGGAGATCGAGCAGCCCTCCCCCTCCCAGCTGAGCCGCTCGACCACCGGCTCCGCCCCCTCGGGGGCGGGGGCGAGCTCGACGCGCACGGTGATCTCGTCACCGCACGTGGGGTTGTACTGGTGGGACTCCCCGCTGGGGTGCCCGGGTGCCGGGGCGGCCAGGCCCTCCCCGGAGCGACGTTTGGCGTGGTCCAGGATCACCTCCTGGTACATCGCGTCCAGCGCGCTCATGACATCCTCCTCGGTGGGTTCGGCGGGTCCTGCTGCGCCGCCGACCTCGACGCTTCCCGGGACCCCGTGGGCCCGGGCGGCCCCGGCAGCTCGGGTGCGATGGTCACGGGCTCAGCCGGCCACGCGGAAGTAGGCGCGGACCCCGGCGAGCTCGGTGAGGAAGCGGTCGACGTCGGCGGTGGTGGTGTAGAGGTAGGCGCTCGCCCGGGTGGTGGCGGTCAGTCCCATCGCCCGGTGCAGCGGCTGGGCGCAGTGGTGGCCCACCCGCACGGCCACGCCGGCGGCGTCCAGGAGCTGTCCGACGTCGTGGGCGTGGACGCCGTCCACATCCACGGCGGCCAGTCCCACCCGGTCGGCACCGGGAGGTGGCCCGATCAGACGGATCCCCTCCAGCTGTCCGAGCCCGGCCGCGAGCCGCTGTCCCAGCGCCCGCTCGTGGGCGGCGACCCGCTCCATCCCGATCGCCTGCAGGTAGCGCACCGCCTCGGCCAGCGCCACGGCCTGGGCGACCCGTTGGGTGCCGGCCTCGAAGCGGGTCGGAGCGGGCAGGTACCGGGCGGAGTCCATCGTGACCTTCGTGATCATGGACCCGCCGGTGAGGAACGGGGGCATCGCGTCCAGCAGCTCGGCCCGCCCCCACAGCGCGCCGATCCCGGTGGGCCCGAGCATCTTGTGCCCGGAGAACACGGCGTAGTCCACCCCCAGCGCGGGCAGGTCCACGGGCAGGTGCGGCACCGACTGGCACGCGTCCAGCACCGTGAGCGCCCCCACGCCGTGGGCCAGCTCGACGAGCCGTGCGACGTCGGTGATCGCTCCGGTCACGTTGGAGACGTGACTGAAGGCCAGCACCCGGGTGCGCTCCCCGACGACCTCCCCGGCGGCCTCTAGGTCGAGCAGCCCGTCGCTGTCGACGGGGATCCAGCGCAGGATGGCCCCGGTGCGGGCGGCCAGCTCCTGCCACGGGATGAGGTTGGCGTGGTGCTCGGCCTCGGTGGTGACGATCTCGTCCCCGGGACCCAGCCGGAACCGGGCGGCCTCGTCCCCGCCACGCCCTGCCGAGGCGTTGGAGAAGGAGTAGGTGATCAGGTTGATCGCCTCGGTGGCGTTGGAGGTCCACACCAGCTCCCGCTCGGCGGCCCCCACGAACGCCGCGACGACCCGGCGGGCCTCCTCGTAGGCGTCGGTGGCCTCCACCGCCAGGGCGTGGGCACCGCGGTGGACCGCGGCGTTGCGGTGCACGTAGAAGTCGCGTTCGGCGTCCAGCACGGCCAGCGGTTTCTGGGAGGTCGCCCCCGAGTCCAGGTAGACCGCGGGGGAGCCCGTCAGCAGCGGGAAGTCATCCCGCAGGACACGCACCTCGGCATCGGTCAGGGGCAGCACGTGGTTTCCTTCCATGCTCCGACACTGTACGTCGCGCCCCTGGGCGCGGGGCGAGCGGGCGCCTCGCGACGTCACGGGTGGAACGCGCGGCCCCGGATCAGAGGTTGCGGGTCAGCGGTTGCAGGTCAGCGGTTGCGGGGCCGCAGGTAGGTGTTGCCGTTCGCGTCCTTCTCGACGACGAACTCCTCCTGCAGGTCCTGGTACCACTGCTGCGTCTGCTCGCTGGCCTCCGCGCCGCGCAGGTCGCGCGGGCTGCGCACGGCGGGCCCGTAGAACCGCATGGTGAAGTCGTCGAAGCGCCGGAACAGGCTGCGCCGCGGCGGAGTGGGCTCGGTGTCGGGGTGCTGGTGCATGGTGTCCTTCGGGGTGCTGGGTCCGGGCTGGAACGGCCGGCGCGGGCCACGGGGGCGTACCCCCATGATCTCCCGCCGGACAGCGGATGTGATAATCGGCCGGGGCCGTGACGGGACCCGGCCCGCGCCTGCGCGCGGTGGTCCGGCCCCGCCGTGCGCCGGAGGCCGAGCCCGGGAACCAGCCCCGGGATCAGCCCCGGACGAGACGGATCAGCAGCCCCGCCGAGACCAGGACGGTCCCCGACAGGGCGAGGAGCCACAGCCAGCGGTACGGCGCGACGACGGCCCAGCGGTACGGGTGGCGGGCGTGGTAGTAGACCGTGACCTCCGCCCCGGCCTCCGGCGCGGTCGCCGGGGGGTGCGGCCAGGGCTCCTCGTGGATCTCGTAGCGAGTGGTGTGCCAGCGCAGCCGGTGCCGGCCGTCCTCGACCAGGTGCACGGCGGCGGTCCTGACCCACCATCCGTACAGGCACCGCACGAGCAGCGCGGCCACCAGCAGGGCCCACCCCGCGGTGAGGCACGCGGCGCTCACCACCCCGGTGCGGGCCATCTCGCTGAGCTCGGTCACGGAGGCGAGCCTATCGCTGCGTCCGGCGGGAGCGGACCGACACGGAGGGTGGTGTGAACGGCCCCTGCCCATGGCCGTCGCCGCCCGCCCTGACCCGGGGTGCCTCCGCGCCGGACCGCACCGACTACATATTGACGTACATCGATGTCAGTGGCACTCTTATCGCATAGACGGACTTCGATGTATGAAGGGGTCCGTCCCGGTCGAAAGGAAGCGTCATGTCCAGAGTCCAGCTCGCCCTCCGCGTCGCCGATCTCGAGCGCTCCGTCGAGTTCTACTCGACCCTGTTCAACACGGCCCCGGCCAAACGACGTCCGGGCTATGCCAACTTCGCCATTGCGGAGCCCCCGCTGGAGCTCGTGCTGCTGGAGGGGGAACCCGGTGCGGACACCCGCATGGACCACCTCGGCGTGGAGGTGGAGGACACCGGGACCGTCCGGGCGGCCGCGCAGCGCCTCGCCGACGCCGGGCTGGCCACCCGCTCCGAGGAGCAGACCACCTGCTGCTACGCCGTGCAGGACAAGGTCTGGGTCACCGGCCCCGGCCGGGAGCCCTGGGAGGTCTACACCGTCACGGCCGACGCCTGGCCGGACCTCGAGGGCCGGACCGGCGGGGACCTCGCCGAGGTCGGCGGCGACAGCTCGTGCTGCACCACCTGAGGCCCGGGGGCCTGCCGCCCTCCGCGAGCGCCGCGGTCGGCGGACGTCACAGGCGGAGGTCACAGAAGGGAACGCCTCTGGTGACCCCCTGATTGCAGGAGTAAACTGAGGTCCTCAGCTGTTGCGCCCCGGCCCAGGAACCAGCGTTCCGGGGCCACCGGTTCCCCGGAGGCGCACCGCGCCCCGGGGGACATCTCCCGGTCGGCCGGGGGGTCGACCGACGTCTCCGGCACGCGCCACCGGCGCCCGTGCCCCGATCCACCTCACGACCTCGGGGACCCACCATGAAACACCCACTCCTCACGCGCGTGCTCACCGGCGCGTCCGCCACCGCGCTCGCGACCGCGGGGCTCGCCGTGGGCGCTCCGGCCCACGCGGCGACCTCGCAGCCCGTCTTCTCCTACGTCCAGGGCTGGCGCGTGGACCAGCACGTGCGCGAGCTCGCCGATGTCAACGGCGACGGTCGCGCCGACGTCGTGGGCTTCGGCAACTCCGGAGTCCAGGTCGCCCTGGGACAGTCCAACGGAACCTTCGGCACGCCGAGGATGAGCGTGCGCGATTTCGGCACAGCCCAGGGCTGGTCCAACGCGCGGCACGTGCGCACGCTGGCGGACGTCGACGGGGACCGCCGCGACGACATCGTGGGCTTCGGCAACGCCGGGGTCTACGTGGCCTACTCCCAGGGCGACGGCGGCTTCACCGCACCGCAGCTCAAGATCCGCGACTTCGGCTGGAACCAGGGCTGGCGGGTCGACCAGCACCCGCGCGAGCTCGCGGACCTCAACGGCAACGGCACCGCCGACGTCGTGGGCTTCGGCTACTCGGGCGTCACCATCTCCCACGGTCTGTCCAACCGGACCTTCCTGGGCACGGGCAAGCGCATCGACAGCTTCGGGTACAACCGTGGCTGGCGGGTCGACAAGAACCCGCGGTTGCTCGCGGACGTCGACGGCAACAGCACCGCCGACATCGTGGGCTTCGGCGACGCCGGCACGTACGTGTCCTACTTCTCGGCCCTCGGCGACACGTTCACCCAGCCCGCCCTGGAGATCCGCGACTTCGGCTACGCCCAGGGCTGGCGGGTGGACCAGCACCCGCGGATGCTCGCCGACGTGAACGTCCAGGGCCCGGAGCCGTTGGCGGCGGCGGACATCATCGGCTACGGCTACGCCGGGGTCTCGGTGGCGTACTCGCTCTACGGCGGGAACTTCACCGGCGCGGACGTGCGGGTGGACAACTTCGGCCGGGCGCAGGGCTGGCGGGGTGACCGTCACCTGCGGACCCACGCGGACGTCAACGTCGACGGCATCCAGGACCTGGTGGGCTTCGGCAACGCCGGGGTCTACGTGGCCCTCGGCCGGGCGAACAGCACCTTCGGCCCGGTGCAGCTGAAGGTCGCCGCCTTCGGCTACGACGACGGGTGGACGGAGGACCGGTATCCCCGCCTGCTCGGGGACGTCAACGGCGACGGTCGTGACGACGTGGTCGGCTTCGGGCACTCGGCCACCTACGTGCAGCTGTCCTGAGCGCACCGGCCCGGTCTGTCGACCGCCGGGCACGGCGCCGCCCCCGTCCGCGCGGACGGGGGCGGCGCCGTGTCAGCCGACCGGTTCCGGATCCGGCTCCGCGCCGCGCTCGTGGACGTAGGCCGCCATGGTGATCAGGGTGACGAGCTGCGCGGCGACCACCACGAAGGTCCAGCCGCCCTCCGCGCGCACCACGTAGACGGCGGCGGAGACGAGGACGACCAGCTGCAGGGCGCGCGAGACGGCGAGCGCACGACCGCGCCCGTCCGGGCCGCCCGCCGGGGCGGTGCCGGCCCCGGGACCGAGGTCCGGCCGGGCGGGACCGCCCTCACCGGGACCGCCCTCACCGCCTCTGCGCTCGCCGGCACCGCCCTCGCCGGGAACCGCCGGAACGGTGCCGGTCGGAGGGCTGCCCGGTGGGAGGACCCCGCCCGCGACGGTGAGGGGGCCGGTGGAGAGCATCCCGGTCACGGCGGAGCCGGGCGGGAGGGCGAGCGGCTGGGCCCGTCGTCGTCGTGCGGAGAGCACCGTGCTGATCAGCACGACGACGTAGAGAGCCGCAACGAGACCGGTCACGAACAGCATGACGGACCCGTCCTCGTCCCCGGTGCTCAGACCGACCACGAGACCGAGGGCCACCGGCAGGAGCCAGAGCCCTAGGAGCAGCTTGTCGCGCACGGTCAGCACGAGGCCCTCCCCCCGATCGACGATCCCCGTGACGGCATCCTCGCACCCGGTGGCAGGGCGTGTCTGACCCCTCATCCGGGGATGGCGGCGGGCGCGGGGAACGGTCAGGGCGCGGCACGCCCGGCACCGCCCACGGTGCGGCCGCGGCCGGGCGGCGCGTGCCGCACGACGTCACACTCGTGCCGGTGGCCGCCGCCCGCGGCGCGCCGAGCGGGCCGGGGCGCAGGCCGGACGTAGAACGGAGGGGTGCCCAGCGCGCGTTCCCCGACGCGCACCCTCCCCCTGGCGCACGCCCCCCTCATTTCCAGGAGCACCATGAGCGACACCCCCCTGCCCTCCCCTGCCCCGCGACCGCGCCTTGGATCCCGCCGCGGTCTCCCCGCGGGCCGGTGGGGCCTGGCCGTCCCGCTGCACCTCGTCCTGGCGCTCGGGCTGGTCACCGGCTGCACGTCCAGCACCGCGTCCACCGACCAGGACGCCGGTCCCGTCCCGGGGACGGTGACGACGCTGCCCGCCACCGCGTCCTCGAGCGCCACGCCGGGGACCGGCCCCTCGCCCACGGCCTCGAGGACCCCGGGATCGGTCACCACGGTCACCCCGACGCCCGCGGAGAGCCCCGTCCGGGCCGTCGCCCCGCCCTCGGGGGCGTTCCTGGCCCTCGAGGGCCTCACGGTCGCCGCCGCCGGCACGATGTCCGACTACGACCGTGAGGCCCTGTTCGGGGGCTGGATCGACGCCGACGGCGACTGCGAGGACACCCGCAACGAGGTCCTGGCCCGCGACCTCACCGGCATCACCTCCGCCGACGGGTGCACGGTCGCCGCCGGCACCCTCGCCGATCCCTACACCGGGGCGAGCATCGACTTCGTGCGCGGGGTCGCGACCTCCAGCGACGTGCAGGTGGACCACGTCGTCTCCCTCGGCAACGCCTGGGTCACCGGGGCCCGCCGGCTCTCCCCGGCCGACCGCGTGGCCCTGGCCAACGACCCGCTGAACCTGCTGGCGGTCGACGGCGCGGCCAACGGTGCGAAGTCGGACCTGGACGCCTCCGGGTGGCTGCCGCCGAACCGGGCCTTCGCCTGCGAGATGGTGTCCGTCCAGATCGCGGTGAAGTCCCGCTACGGCCTGTGGGTCACGGCACCGGAGAAGAACGCGATGGCCGAGGTGCTCTCCGGCTGCCCCGACCAGCAGCTGCCCGGCGGCACCCCGTTCGGCGACATCCTGTCCCGCGAGGTCCCGTCCGGTGGCAGCTCCGGCGGCGCCGGGGACGTCCCGGAGGCCGCACCGGATCCCGCAGCGGCCCCGGACACCGCCGCCGAGGTCCACTACGCGAACTGCACGGAGGCCCGCCGGGCCGGCGCCGCCCCGCTGCACCGCGGGGACCCCGGCTACCGCCCCGCCATGGACCGGGACTCCGACGGCGTCGCGTGCGAGTAGGACGGTCCGGGGTCACCCCGGGAAGGGGCAGCGCCCGCCGCGTCCCCGCGGCGGGCGTCACTCCGGGACGGGGCTCCCGTCCGAGGCGTCGCACGGAGGCGCCGACGCCGGACCGCCCGCTCCGGGGCTCCCCACGTCCAGCGGCCGGGCTCAGCCCTGCCAGGCGGTCCGGCCGCCGCTGCCGCGGGCGAACTCGGCGGCGCGGCGGTGCGGCAGGGCGTCCCAGAGGGAACCGGCGGCCATGCCGACGAGCCACAGGCAGGGGAACCACCACCGGGCGCCGCCCAGGTACAGGTAGCACGACGCGACGAGGACGAGGGTCAGGGCGATGTTGAGGAACATCAGCATCATCTGGTGCGGCAAAGCGGCCCCCTTCACTGGTCGGCCTTCACGGGTCGGCGACGTGCCCTCCGCATCGTGGCACGGCACCGTTCACCCCGTCTGACCCCTCTTGGGTGGGCATTCACGGGTGCACCACCGGGTGGTCGACCCCGGTTCGCGGGGCGGGCCGTTTACAGTAGGAATCCCGCCCCCCCAGCGAAGCAGAGGCACCCCATGAGCACGAAGGCCGTTGTCACCAGTCTGTTCCTCGCGTCCGGTCTCGCCCTGGCCGGCTGCGCCGGCGATTCCCCGGCCCCGGAGAACACTCCCGCAGCCCGGATCTCGCCCTCCTCCGCGGACACAGTTCAGGGGACAGCGCCGGAGCCGACCTCCACGGCGAGTTCGTCGGCGAACTCCACGGCGAGCTCCGCACCGGCCCCGGACCCGGCAGCGGAGTCCGAGCCGGCGAAGGACGCCGGCCCCCGGTCCGAGGACGCTCCCCCCGCGCCCGAGGAGGACGCTCCGGCCGATCCGTGGGCCGCGTTCGCCGCGACCCCCGAGGGTCAGCAGTACGCCGGGACGGTGACCCGGATCGAGCAGCAGGCTCAGGGCGGCGGCCTCTCGCACCGGATCACCGCGGACGTGAACGATCGGGCGGTCGCCGTGGAGATCTGCGGCGCCTACCAGTCCGCGATGGGCACCGGCCAGGAGCGGGTGGACGTCGTCGACACGGTGGGCCAGCTCCTGGCCTTCGCCGCGGGGGGCCCGGGGAGCTGCCAGGTGCAGGTGAACACGGACGTGGGGTCGTTGCCCTTCCCGGAGAAGTTCAGCTACGACGAGGCCCTGGCCGCGTGGCGCAGCGGGGTGCCCTACTACGACGCCTTCTGCGTCAACTACGACCCCGTGACGGAGGCCGGTGTCGCGCAGTGCACGGGCATCGAGAACGGCACCGTGGACAGCGTCACCGGCGAGTACATCGGTGGCTGATCTGCACCCGGGCGTCCGGCAGGGGGTGATCTCCACCCGGGCGTCCAGCAGCGGGTGACCTCCACCCGGGCGTCCGGCAGCGGCGGGGGCCTCCACCCGGGCGTCCGGCAGCGGCGGCTCCCGCCGGCTGCGGACGCCGCAGGGCGGGCCGCGACGGGGTCCGCCGGTGGGGCGGAGACCGTCCTCGTCCGTCCCCGTCCGTCCCCGTCCGGCCGCGGTCCGCCCGCGCCGGACCGGCGCCTCAGGTCCCGCAGTAGGTCGTGTAGGCGCCGAAGTCGTCCGGGGGCCCGGCGGCGTAGCGCTCCAGCCCGGGGCGCTCCTCGTAGGGGGAGGTCACCGCCTCCAGGAGTCGTCCCAGCGGGTCGAGGTCCCCGTCCACGGCGGCGGCGAGGGCCTCCTCCACGAGGTGGTTGCGCGGGATGTGCACGGGATTGACGCGGTCCATCGCCTCGGGGTCCGGTCCCACGGCGAGCCAGCGCCCGGCCCAGGCGTCGAACGCCGGCAGGTCGAGGACCAGGTCGCGCGCGGCGGACGCGCCGTCGCGGGCGGTCCCGGACAGGGCCCGGAAGAACGAGGTCCAGTCGACGCGGTTCTGCTGGAGCAGCACGAGCACCTCGTCGACCAGGGACGAGGCGACCTCGTCCTCGAGGTCCTCGGGCAGGCCGAGCTTCGACCGCATCCCCGCCGACCAGGCCGCACTGTACTGCCGCGCGAACGCCGCGAGCGCCTCCTCCGCGAGGGAGACTGCCTGCTCCTGGTCCTCGTGCAGCAGCGGCAGCAGGGCCTCCGCGAGCCGGGCGAGGTTCCATTGCGCGGCGACCGGCTGGTTGCGGTAGGAGTACCGCCCGCCGTGGTCGATCGAGCTGTAGACCGCGGCCGGGTCGAAGGCGTCCAGGAACGCGCACGGGCCGTAGTCGATCGTCTCCCCGGAGATGGTCGTGTTGTCGGTGTTCATCACCCCGTGCACGAAGCCCACGAGCATCCACCGGGCCACCAGCGATGCCTGGGCGGCGACCACCGACTCGAACAGCGCGAGGTACGGGTTCTCTGCCCCGGCCGCACCGGGGTGGTGGCGGCTGATGGCGTGGTCGGCGAGCCGGCGCAGGAGGCCGAGGTCGCCGCTGGCCCGGGCGTACTGGAACGTGCCCACGCGCAGGTGGCTGCTCGCCACCCGGGCGAGGACGGCCCCCGGCAGCAGGGTCTCCCGCCGCACCTGCCGCCCGGTGGCCACCACGGCGAGGGACCGGGTGGTGGGCACGCCCAGGGCGTGCATCGCCTCGCTGACGATGTACTCGCGCAGCATGGGCCCGACCGCCGCGAGACCGTCGCCGCCGCGCGCGAAGGGCGTCCGCCCGGACCCCTTGAGGTGCAGGTCCCGTCGCCGGCCGCGGGCGTCCACGACCTCGCCCAGCAGGAGGGCACGCCCGTCCCCGAGGCGCGGGGAGAACGACCCGAACTGGTGCCCGGAGTAGGCCTGCGCCACGGGGGAGGCCCCGCGGGGCACCAGGTTGCCGACCAGCAGGCGGGCACCCTCCTGGCTCTGCAGCCACGCGGGGTCCAGCCCCAGCTCGACGGCCAGGGGCTCGTTGAGGACCAGCAGCCGGGGATCGGCGACGTCGTCGGCCGTCCACGGCACGGCCAGCTCCCCCAGCTCCTGGGCGAACGTGCTCTCGAGGACGAGGGTGGTCAGGGGTGCGGTGCTCACCCCGTCCACGCTACCCCCACGTCCTGGGCGCTGCCCCTGGGTTTCCGTGCTAGTCGACGGATGCCGGGGCCCGCCCGTCCTGGCCCGGCGTCAGTCCCCGGCGTCGACCCTCAGGACGGCCACGAGGAAGTCGCTGTCCTCCCGGAAGGGGCGCAGGTCCCAGGTCGAGAGCAGCAGGTCGGGCACGAGCCCGGCCTGCTCGGCGTCCCGCAGGAACTCGGGGAACGGATAGCCGCGGCCCGCCCCGAAGCCCACGGCCGCCCGCCCGTCGGCGGTCAGGTGCCGGCGGAACCGGCGCAGCACCTCCGTGCGCGTGCTGGGGGCCAGGAAGGCCATCACGTTGCCCGCGCACACCACGGCGTCGAAGGGCTCGGCCTCGCCGCGGGCCGGCAGGTCCAGCTCCGCCAGGTCCCCCACGAGCCACCGGGGCCCGGGGTGGTCCTCCCGGGCGGCGGCGAGCAGGGCGGGGTCCACGTCGACCCCCACCACGGTGTGCCCGCTGCGGTGCAGGTGCCCGCCCAGCCGGCCCGGCCCGCACCCGGCGTCGAGGATCCGCGACCCCGGCGGGACCAGGGCCTCGATCAGACGAGCCTCCCCCACGATGTCCGCACCGGCGGCCGCCATCGCCCGGAACCGCTCGACGTACCACGACGAGTGCCCGGGATCCGACCGCACCTTCTGCATCCACATGCTCTGCTCGACCACCTCGTCAGGGTACCGCTCCCGGCGAGGGGGCCGGGTCGCGGACGGGTGGAGGCGCCTCACGCGTGCGGTGGCCGCAGGCGGGCGAGCCGGGCCACGCGGAGTCCGACGTGGAGCTCGCTGCGGGTGCGCCCGTCGTCGAGGTCGACGTCGAGGCGCTCCCTGAGCCGGTCGAGCCGGTAGTAGAAGGTGGACCGGTGGATGTGCAGCGCGGCGGCGGTCCGCTGCGCGTCGGCACCACAGTCGAGGTAGGTCTCCAGCGTCCGCAGCAGTTCGGGGCTCAGGCCGGTGGTGAGGACCCGGCGCACCGGCCACGGCAGGTCCTCGGTGGTCAGCTGTTCCAGCGGCAGCATCGCCAGCAGCCCGTCCAGCCCGGTGTCGTCCCAGGTGCTGACCGGCCCGTGCGCGAGAGGATCCAGCCACGAGGTCCGCCACGTGCGGTGCGCGAGGCGGAACGAGCGGTGCACGTCGAGCAGGCTGCGGACCACGGGGCCGATGCCGGCGCGCACGGAGACCACGTCCGGCCGGGCGAGGATGCGCGCCAGGCGGGCGACGACGACGGGCCGGGGGAAGACGAGGACACCGGTGCCGTCGTCGAGGGTGGATCCCACCACGGACGCGGTCGAGCTCCTGGCGACGAAGTCGAGCGTTCGGTGCACGGCCAGCGCGGTCCGCCCCGTCCCGTCCGGCGCGGCCGCGAGCGGGTCCGCACCCAGGACCACGGCGCAGTACTGTCCCGACGCGCCCAGGAGGCCCTCCCCCACGAGGGCCTCGGCGGCTCCGGGCCGGCGTGCCGGGTCGTCGGCGACGAGGGACGTGAGCAGGGTCCGTGCCCGGTCCCGGTCCCGCGCCGCGTAGAGCGTCCGCAGGGACAGCAGCACGCCGAGGACCGGCGCCTCGCCGACCAGCACCCGGACCTCGTCGGCGGACGGGGGCCGCGGATCCTCCAGGGCGGTGAGCAAGAGCCCGACGCGGTGACGGTGGTCGTGCAGCGCGACGACGAGGCACCGGCCCAGCTCCGGGACGTCCTCGACGGCGCAGCCCTCGGGACCGGTGACGGGCACGTCCCACGAGTCGCTGTGGGCGAGCGCAGCGGAGAGCCGGCGCCGGTCGTCGTCGGACTCGTGGATCGACCAGGCGACCACGCGCATCGCGGAGTCGAGGACGATCAGTCGGCGGGCGGCTCGTTCGGAGAGATCCTGGAGCGAGTCGTCCAGGTCGGGGATCCGGTCCACGGGCGGTCGGTGGCTCCTTCGGCTCGACGTGCGGTCCGGCGGGCCGCCGGGGGCGGGACGCCGCGCACGGGGTGCCGGAGCCCGGTCCGACGGAGTGTCCGACGAACCGTGCCGATCTTCCCACAGCTGTCCGAAGAGTAGCGTGCCGGCCACTGGCTACGGTCGCCTCAGGACCTGCGGGGCATGCGCTTCGCGACGAGGTGCCGCGAGCGAACCGATGCGCACGAGCCGCGGGGCACGCGCTGCAGGACGAGGGGCCGCGAACGAACCGATGCGAGCGAACCGATGCGAGCGAACCGATGCGCACGAGCCGCGGGGCACAGGGCGCCGGGCACGCCCCGCAGCCCACGCACCGCAGCGCACCGGGTGCTGGACACGAGGTGCTGGACACGAGGAGAGGACAACGGATGACGACCACCGGGAGGCGCATCGCCGTCGTCGGCGCGGGCATCGGCGGGCTGACGCTGGCCATCGGGCTGCGGCGCCGCGGCCTCGACGTCGAGGTGTACGAGGCGGCCGAGGAACTGCGCGAGGTGGGGGCCGCGGTGGCGCTGTCCGCCAACGCGACCCGCTTCTTCCTCGAACGGTTCGGCCTGGAGGAGCGGCTGAGCGCCCGGTGGGCGTGGGTCGAGGCCCTGGTCTTCCGCGACGGGCGGGACGGCCGGCTGATCGGCCGGCACGGCACGGGCTACCGCGAGCGCTTCGGCGCCCCGTACGTGGGGATCCACCGCGCCGACCTGCAGCAGATCCTCGCGGGGGCCCTCGGGACGGACGGCCTGCACCTGAGCAGGCGCCTGGTCGACGTCGACGACGACGGCGCGGCTGCGGTGCTGCGCTTCGAGGATGGCAGCACGGCCGAGGCCGACCTGGTCGTCGGCGCGGACGGCGCCCGCTCCACCACCCGGCGGCTGCTGCTGGGCTACGACGACGCGCTGTACTCCGGCACCAGCGCCTCGCGGGGCATCGTCCCGCCCGAGGCGCTGTCGGAGCTGCCGGATCCCGGGGCCATCCAGTTCTGGATGGGCCCCGGTGCGCACCTGCTCCACTACCCCATCGGCGGCGGGGAGCAGAACTTCTTCCTCGTGGAGCGCGCCCCCTCGCCCTGGCCGCACCGGCACTGGGTCGTGCCGGTCGAGGAGGGGTCCCACCTCGAGCGGTTCCGCGACTGGCATCCGGCGGTCCGGCAGATGGTCTCGGCCGTGCCCGTCACCGAGCGCTGGGCACTGTTCCACCGCCCGCCCCTGTCCCGCTGGTCCCGGGGCCGCGTGACGCTGCTGGGCGACGCCGCCCACGCACTCGTGCCGCACCACGGGCAGGGCGCCAACCAGTCGATCGAGGACGCGATCGTGCTGGCCGACCAGCTCGCCGGGAGCACCGACTGGGACGCGGCGCGGGAGCGGTACGAACGGCTGCGCCGAGGGCGGACCCGCAAGGTGCAGTACGCCTCGATCACCACCGGCGACGTGCTGCACCTGCCCGACGGCGAACGGGCCGACGAGCGCAACTCCCGGCTGGGCCGTCCTGACGTCGTCGACCGGCATCTCGCGTGGATCCACGGCTTCCGGGCCGACGTCGACGTGCCGGAGGAGTCCGGCGGGGGCACCTGGCCCTGAGCGCTCCAGCGGCGGCACCTGGCCCTGAGCGCTCGGGCGGGGCAGCTGGCTCTGAGCGCTCGGGCGGGGCAACTGGCTCTGAGCGCTCGGGCGGGGCAGCTGGCTCTGAGCGCTCGGGCGGGGCAACTGGCTCTGAGCGCTCGGGCGGGGCAGCTGGCTCTGAGCGCTCGGGCGGGGCAACTGGCTCTGAGCGCTCGGGCGGGGGCAGCTGGCTCTGGGCGCTCGGGCGCCGGGGCCGCCCGAGCCGCGGCGGGGGCCGGAACCGTCTCGGCGGGGGTCGTGGGCGTGCACGGTGCCTCGTCACTGTCAGGGTACTGCGGCCCAGGGGGCTTGCGGCAAGACCCCGGGCGGACCGCAGAATGCTCGGGCCGGGAGCGGGACCCACGGACGGAGGAGCAGCACATGGAAGAGCACGCCGTGGTGGTGGTCGGCGGGGGCCCGACCGGCCTGATGCTGGCGGGCGAGCTGGCGCTGGCGGGGATCGACGTCGTCGTCCTCGAGCGGCGCCCCGACCAGGAGGTCGTCGGCCGGCGCGCCCTCGGCCTGCACTGCCGGACCATCGAGGTCCTCGACCAGCGCGGCATCGCCGAGCGGTTCCTCGCGGAGGGCACCCCCGCCCAGGTGGCCGGGTTCGCCGGCGTTCCCCTGGACCTCGGCGACGCCCCGACCCGCCACCCCTACGGCCTCGCACTGCCGCAGGACCGCACCGAACGGCTTCTGGCCGGGTGGGTCCACGAGCTGGGCGTGCCGGTCCGCCACGGGCACGAGGTGACGGGCGTGGCGCAGGACGGCAGCGGCGTGGACGTCCACCTGTCCGGCGGGCGGCGACTGCGTACGCGCTGGGTCGTGGGGTGCGACGGAGGGCGGAGCACGATCCGCAAGGCCGCGGGGATCGGCTTCCCGGGATGGGGGCCGACGACCAGCAGCCTGCTCGCCGAGGCCGAGCTCACGGAGGAGCCGGCGTGGGGCATCCACCAGGACGCGGTCGGCAAGCACGCGTTCAGCCGGCCCGTGGACGGGGGCCCGGCGGGGGTCATGGTGACCGAGCAGCGCGTCGGGACCGGGAGGGAGCCCACCCTGCACGACCTGCGCGAGGCGCTCGTCGCGGTGTACGGAACGGACTACGGCGTGCACAGCCCCCGGTGGGTCTCGCGGTTCACGGACGCCTCCCGGCAGGCGGCGTCCTACCGGCAGGGACGGATCCTGCTGGCCGGCGACGCCGCGCACGTGCACGCCCCGGACGGCGGGCAGGGGCTCAACACCGGCGTGCAGGACGCGGTGAACCTCGGCTGGAAGCTCGCCCGGGCCCTCGAGGAGAACCCGCCGGACAGGCTCCTGGACAGCTACCACGCCGAGCGGCACCCGGTGGCCGCCCGGGTCCTGCGGCTCACGATGGCCCAGGTGGCGCTGCGCCGCCCGGACGAGCGCACTCGTGCCGTGGGCGAGACGATCGCCGAGCTGCTCGGCATGGACGAGCCCCGGCGGCGCTACGCCGCGACGATGTCCGGCCTGGACATCCGCTACGACCTCGGCGCGGGCCACCCCCTGCTCGGACGGCGCATGCCCGATCTCGACCTCCGCACCGACGACGGCCCCGCCCGGGTCTTCTCCTTCCTGCACGCGGCCCGGCCGGTGCTGCTGGACCTCGGGACCCCGGGCGGTCTCGACCCGGGGCCCTGGGCGCGGCGCGTCCGGCTCGTGACCGCCGAGCACGCCGGCCCGTGGGAGCTGCCGGCGCTCGGTGCCGTCCCCGCGCCCACAGCGGTGCTGGTCCGCCCGGACGGGCACGTGGCGTGGGTCGGTGAGGGAACCGGTGCAGGGCTCGGGGCAGCCCTCGGCACGTGGGTCTGACCGGCGTCCGTGGCCCGCACAGTCAGCGGAGGTCGAACCGGTCGAGCTCCATGACCTTGGTCCAGGCGGCGGCGAAGTCGCGCACGAACTTCTCCTGGGCGTCGTCGCTCGCGTAGAGCTCCGAGATCGCCCGCAGCTGGGAGTGCGAGCCGAACACCAGGTCGGCGGCGGTGGCGGTCCACCGGAGCTGGTCCGTGGCGAGGTCGCGGATCTCGAAGACGTCCTCCGAGGACTCCGACGCCCTCCACTCGGTGCCGGCCGCGAGGAGGTTGACGAAGAACTCGTTGGTCAGCGCCTCCCGCCGCTCGGTGAGGACGCCGTGGTCCGACTGCCCGTGGTTGATGCCCAGGCTCCGCATGCCGCCCACCAGGACCGTCATCTCGGGGGCGGTGAGGTTCAGCATGTAGGCACGGTCCAGGAGCAGCGTCTCGGGCGAGAGCCGCACGCCGGACTGCACGAAGTTGCGGAAGCCGTCGGCCTGCGGCTCGAGCACGGCGAAGGACTCGACGTCGGTCTGCTCCTGGGTGGCGTCCGTGCGTCCGGGCCGGAACGGGACCTCGACCGGGTGCCCGGCGTTGCGGGCCGCCTGCTCCACGGCGGCGCAGCCGCCGAGGACGATCAGGTCGGCCAGCGAGACCTTGGTGCCGTCCGACCGTGCGCGGTTGAAGTCCTTCTGGATCCGCTCCAGGACGGGCAGCACCTCCGCCAGCCGCTCCGGCTCGTTGGCCTCCCAGCTGCGCTGCGGCTCGAGGCGGATGCGGGCGCCGTTGGCCCCGCCCCGGTTGTCGGTGCCCCGGAAGCTGGCCGCGGCGGCCCACGCGGTGGACGCGAGCTGCGCCACGGTCAGCCCCGAGCCGAGAAGGGTCTCCTTCAGGGCGGCGACGTCGTCCGCGCCGATCAGCTCGTGGTCCACCGCCGGAACGGGGTCCTGCCACAGCTGCGGCTCCGGCACCCAGGGTCCCAGGAAGCGCGTGACCGGGCCCATGTCGCGGTGCAGCAGCTTGTACCAGGCCTTGGCGAAGGCCTCGGCGAACTCCTCGGGGTGCTCGTGGAACCGCCGCGAGATCTTCTCGTACTCGGGGTCGGCGCGCAGCGCGAGGTCGGTGGTGAGCATCGTCGGCCGGTGCTTCCGGGCCGGGTCGAAGGCGTCCGGCACCGTCTCCTCGGCGTCCTTGGCGACCCACTGGTGCGCCCCGGCCGGGCTCTCGGTCAGCTCCCACTCGTGGCCGAAGAGGTTCCCGAAGAAGCCGTTGCCCCACCGGGTCGGGGTGCTGGTCCACGTCACCTCCAGCCCGCTGGTGATCGCGTCCGGACCCTTGCCCGTTCGATAGCTGCTCCGCCAGCCCAGGCCCTGCCCCGTGACCGGGCAGGCCTCGGGCTCGGGGCCCACGTGGTCGGCGGGGCCGGCGCCGTGGGTCTTGCCGAAGGAGTGCCCCCCGGCGATGAGCGCGACCGTCTCCTCGTCGTTCATGGCCATGCGGCCGAACGTCTCGCGTTGTCCCGCGCGGAGGCGATCGGGTCCGGGTTGCCGTTGGGGCCCTCGGGATTGACGTAGATCAGGCCCATCTGCACCGCGGCCAGGGGGCCCGTGAGCTCGCGGTCGCCGGCGTAGCGCTCGTCGCCGAGCCAGGTGTCCTCGGGGCCCCAGAACATCTCCTCGGGCTCCCACACGTCCTCGCGCCCGAAGCCGAAACCGAAGGTCTTGAAGCCCATGGACTCGAGCGCGACGTTCCCGGCGAGCACCAGCAGGTCGGCCCAGGAGATCTTCCGGCCGTACTTCTGCTTGACCGGCCACAGCAGACGCCGGGCCTTGTCCAGGTTGGCGTTGTCCGGCCAGCTGTTGAGCGGGGCGAAGCGCTGGGCGCCCTCACCGGCGCCGCCCCGGCCGTCCGCGGTCCGGTAGGTCCCGGCAGAGTGCCAGCTCATCCGGATGAACAGCCCTCCGTAGTGCCCGAAGTCGGCCGGCCACCAGTCCTGCGAGCTGGTCATGAGCTCGACGAGGTCGCGCTTGAGCTCCTCGACGTCGAGCGTCTCGAACTCTCGGGCGTAGTCGAAGTCGGGGCCCAGGGGGTCGGTCGTGGTCGAGTGCTTCCGCAGGACCCCCAGGTCCAGCTGGTCGGGCCACCAGTCCTGGACCGTGCGGGGCTGCGCGGTCCGCGGGGTGGGGGCGTCGATCGCCGGGTTCTCGCTCTCGCTGCCGTGCATCGGGGCATCGGACGTCGGGGACATGGGTCTTCCTTCCAGGAAGGCGGTGCCGTCCGGGGGCCGGCGCCACAGTGGCGGCGCCGGCTCCCGTGGACGGCCCGGATTCACCGGCGGACACGACATGGTCGCCGGACGCCGTGGGGCGCGGGAGAGCCCCGCCCGGGGACCACCGGGCGTGGTGGCGCGGCACGGGGTGGGAGGACGGGCAGGGCACCGAGGAGGCCGCGGGAGGTCGCATCCGTGGCGGTGTGCGGGGCGCGCGGCGTCCGGGACCGCCGGCGGAGTCGGCTCGACCCGCTGGGCGGTGCTCCGGGAAAACCGCTGGGGAGTCCAGCTGTGCGTCCACCCTCACAGTGTTGTGGCCGGTCCGGGGCCCGTCAAGGATCCGCCCGGGGCTACCAGCACATGATGGCGGCGTCCCCGGACCTGCCGGCCCAGACCAGCCGGACGCGCACGACGTACCGCCTGCCCCGGAAGAGCTTGGCCGACACATCGGCGTTGCGCTCCTCCCCGCCGTCGTCGTCCCCGGCGAGGAAGCGCAGCTCGCCGTCGACCTCCTCGAAGAGCACCAGGGTGGTGTCGGCGTCGCCGAACGTGGCGATCTGGAGCTTCCGCGACGCGCCCGGGACGATCTCGAAGTCCGCCTGCTCCCCCGGTGCCAGGGTCAGGGGCGTGGAGCGGAAGGGTTCGAGGGCCGGGAGCACGTCCGGCAGCGCCGGATAGAAGGTCTGCACCCACTCCCGGTCCTTGGCCGACAGCCCGCCCGGGGGCTCGATTCCCGGCCGGTAGCGCTCGGGCTCCTGGATGAGCCCCTCGGGGAAGGCGTACTGCATGACCGAGTCGGGATCCCAGACGGAACCCTCCACCTCGTCCGGGCCGAGCTTGCGGAGGACGTTGTGGTGGGTGGTCTCGCGGGACCAGTTGTTCGGGGCTCCGGCGAAGAACTCGTACACCCTCTGCTCGTCCCACACGATCCCGGCGAACGGGTTCTGGTGCTCGTGGGGCAGGCCCATCGTGTGCCCGATCTCGTGCAGCGCCGTGGTGCGCCCGTACGCGTCCGTCAGGTCCCAGCCCAGGTTCATGGTCGGGTCCTGCGTGCCGATGCCCAGGACGTCCCGGCCCAGGTACGACCACGAGCCGCCGGCCTGGTCGAAGGCGATCCGGACCTCCGCCTCTCCCGGTTCCTCCACCTCCTGGAACCGCAGGCCGATCCCCAGGTCCAGCCACTCCTGGAACGCGCTGCGCACCGCCCGGCGCTGCGGCTCGGGCCCGCCCCGGAACGCGTAGTGGAGCACCGTGCCGTTGACCCACTTCTGGGCCATCACCCGGACGAGCCGCTGCCGGACGTCGACCAGTCCCTCCGGGAGAGGACGCACCGTGCGGGGCTTGACCGCGCAATAGGGACGAGCTGCGGGACGTGTCATTTCCGACTCCTGACGAACACCGGTCGACCGGCCTCGGACGCGGTCCGCACCCGGCGCAGCAGACGGTGGTCCGGCGTGGGCCGGTGCCTGTCGCTCCGCACGGCACACGGTGCAGACGACCGAAGTGATATGCATCGACAGAACCACGCCGCAGGACGCACGGCGAGGATGCCGGCTCCTCTTGTGCCGGGGATGTGACCATGTGACAGCACCATGACGTGCGGCGACGGCGACAGCACCTGCGTCCGGCCGGGTCACCCAGCACTGTCCGCCGGATCGCCAGGGCACTGTCCGCCGGGTCCCTCGAGCACTGTCCGCCGGATCGCCAGGACGCTCTGCCCGTCGGTTCCTCTTGGCGCTTCTCTGGTGCACTCCTGGCCTCCCGGCGACCTCCCCCTCGCTGATTCACTTCTGCGATCACCCCACGTCACACGGCGACGGATACCGGGCAGTCGTTCCCCGTCCGCCCCCGGTTTGCTGTACTGACTGCACGGGACCGACCGGCCTGAGGGGCGTGGACAGCGTGGAGCAGTATGCGGATCTGGTGCTGGAGGGTGGGGGCGTCAAGGGCATCGCCCTGGTGGGGGCCATCGAGGTGCTCGAGGAACGCGGATACCGCTTCAAACGCGTCGCCGGCACCTCCGCCGGAGCCATCGTGGGGGCCCTGGTCGCCGCCGGCGCCCCGGCCAAGAAGCTCGTGGACATCATCGGCTCCGTCCGGTACCCCGACTTCCGGGACGGTTCCTACTACACGCGCTACACCCCCGGCAAGGCCGCCAGCCTCCTGGCCCGCAACGGCATCTATCTCGGCGAGCACCTGCGCTCCTGGTTGCAGTCCCAGCTCGACAAGTACGGGGTGCGGACCTTCGCCGATCTGCCCTACTCCGACGACGAACGGCCACCCGCTCCCGAGCGCGCCTACCGGCTCGTGGTGACCGCCTCCGACATCAGCCGGGGCCGGTTGCGCTACCTGCCCTGGGACTACGACGACTTCGGCCGGGACCGCGGCGCCCAGCACGTGGTGGAGGCGGTGCGGGCCTCGATGTCCATCCCCTTCTTCTACCGCCCCGTCCGCTGGGACACCGCCGACGGCAGGAAGGCGTGGCTCGTGGACGGCGGGATGCTCTCGAACTATCCCATCAGCGTCTTCGACGCCCCCGCCGGCACCACCCCGCGCTGGCCCACCCTCGGCATCAAGCTCTCCGGCCACCCGGACGCGGTCCAGGGCACGAAGTACCCCATCAAGGGGCCCGTGAGCATGAGCCGGGCCATGCTCAAGACCATGACCGGGTTCTACGACCAGATGCACATCGAGTCCTCCGACGCCCAGGCCCGCACCGTCTTCGTCGACACCGGGGCCATCCGGGCCACCGATTTCAATCTCACCGATGACGACCGCGACTTCCTCTACCACAACGGTCGGCGGGCGGCCGAGAAGTTCCTCGACGGCACCTCCACCCGCCGGCCGTGGGACTTCAGCGCGTACATCACCGAGCACCGCTGACACCCGTTCCGGTGCACCGGCAGCGCTCGGCCGAGCCCGCCCGGGGTCGGCTCGCCCTTCGTCCGGCGTGCGCCAGCGCCTGCGCCTGCCAGCGTCTGTGTCTGTGCTTGTGCCTGCGTCCGTGTCTGTGCCAGTGGCGGTGAGCCCGGCCGCGGCTGCGACTCTGGTCGCGGTGGAGAATTCGGCCGCGGCTGTGACTGTGGCAGCGGCTGCAGCTGAGGCCGTGGCCGTGATCGTGGCCGCGGTTGCGACTGTGCCGTGGCCGTCAGGACGAGGGAACAGGAGCCCCGCCGCCTGGGCCCTCGTCCCCCGCACCGGCCGCCGTGGCATCTGCGGCCACCCGCGCGTACGACGCGGAGACCCTGCGGTAGACCGGGGTCAGGAAGGCCAGCAGAGCGGCCGCGATCATGATAATCCCGGCGGCCAGGAACACCAGGGCGATGCCGCGCGAGGTGCCCTCGCCCAGCAGCGGCGCCAGCTGTGCGCTGCCCTCCGCGGAGCGCGCGTACGGGATGATCCAGAACTGGGCGACAGGTGCGATGAGGAAGGCGGTGACCGGTGCCGCCGCGGACTCGAACGCCATGGCGAAGCCGAACACCCTGCCCTGCCGCTCGAGCGGGACGACCCGCTGGATGATCGTCTGTTCGGCCGCTTCCACGAACGGGAAGAGCACCATGTAGAGCCAGATCCCGAGGACGTACA
This sequence comes from Kocuria oxytropis, assembly GCF_040981195.1. Classification (NCBI taxonomy): domain Bacteria; kingdom Bacillati; phylum Actinomycetota; class Actinomycetes; order Micrococcales; family Micrococcaceae; genus Kocuria; species Kocuria oxytropis. Next base: position 74,524 of record NZ_JAVFXA010000009.1, read on the forward strand.
ACCAGGCCCACTCCCGCACGGTGAAGACCGCGCCGAGCACGCCCATCGCGATCACCGCGAACAGCATGGTGCGCAGCGGGTTGGACCCGAGGCCGAACCTGCCGATCAGCGCGCCGCCCACGATGAAGCCGGTGGCGCCGAGCGCGAACACGGCTCCCCAGATCTCCACGGGGAACATCTCCAGACCGTAGGGGTCCATCAGGGCCATGTACACGCCACCGATGAAGTTGTTGAACGTCGAGAACAGGATCAGCGCGAACAGTCCCGACACGGCCAGCACAGCGGCGAACGCTCCCCGCAGGTCGAAGCCTCCGTGGGCGTCCGTGGCGGCGGCGCGCACCTCCTCGGGCATGCGCAGCGTCAGCAGGTGCACGAAGGCCACGGCCGTGAGCACCACGGCGACGACGACCGTCCAGCCCATGCCCAGCAGACCGACCGACAGCCCGGAGAGCACGGAGGTGACGATGAACATCAGACCCTGGACCATGCCCACGAGCCCGTTGGCGTTGGCACGCCGGTCCGGCTCGATCAGGATCGTGACGGTGGTGGACAGGGCGATGTTGCGCATGTTCTCGACCACCGCACCGATCAGGACGACCAGCGCGAAGACCCAGATCCACGGCCGGGTGAGGTCCGACATCGCCGCCGGCGGGGTGAGGAGGAAGAGGACGCCGGCCAGCACGAACACCACGAGAGTGAAGGCCGCGGCGAAGCGCATCACGGCCAGCTTCCGGTAGCGGTCCACGAAGGTGCCGAAGCTGATGCTCGAGACGGCGATCAGGAGCATGTAGGCGCCGCCGACCACCCCCGTGGCGATCACGTTGCGCGTCTCCAGGTACACCCAGAACGTCAGGGCGAACCACAGGAAGCTGGTCGTGATGTTGGCGAGCGCGGTGTTCACCAGGATCCCGGCGAAGGTGCGGGACCGCTGCGCCGCACTGCGCACTGTCGTGTCGACGGCCTGGGAATCGACCAGACCGGGGCCCGCGCCGTCCTCGGTCGGAGCGGGCGTGACGGTCGCGTCCGCGGGAGGCGTCGTACGGCCTGCGGGTGCCGCGGCGGCCCGGGTCGTGCCCGGTTCCTGCTCGTTCATGCGGCTCAGTGTAGTGACGGGTGCGGACACGACAGGGCTGGGGACGGACCGCCGGACGCCACGGGGCCCGGCTCGGACCGCGGGCACTCCTCGGTGGCAGTGCACCGGGTGGCCAGGGTCCGGACCGGCGTGGGGTCGGCCATCCCGGGTGGTCCGCCCCGGGGGTCCGCCCCGGACGATCCGGGCCCGGTACCGTCGCCCCTGCGCAGGGCGGGTCCGGCTGCCCTCGACCATTCCCCGTCGACGGATCCGGCCGCCCTCGGCCCGTCCCGTCGACCGGTCCGTGCAGCGGCACCCTCGGCACGACAGGAACGGTCCGCTGTCATCCACCGCCGTCGGCACCTTATGCCGTCGGAGGCGCCGGGGAGAATGAGGTCATGACGGCGACGGCGCAGCGGCAGCTCCGGGCCCCCGTGGACCACCGGGGAACCCCGGACCAGACCCTGCTCCCGCAGAGATCCCGGCCGGGGACGTGGGACGCGGTGGTCCGGGACGCCGCCGTCGGGCTGGTCGACGCGGTTGCTGCGGAGGCCCGGGCGGTGGGCGCGCAGATGCGGTGCATCCACCGGCTGTGGCTCGCGGCGCAGGCGCACCGCACGGCGGCGCGCTTCGAGGCGATGGCGCAGGCCGAGACCGAGGCGTCGGTCCGTGGCTCCGTGCGCCCGGACCCGTTGAGCCCCTTGGCCGAGGCCGAGCACCAGCTGGTCGTGGACGTGGCGGCCGAGGTGGGACCGGCTCTGCGACTGCCGTCCGGCACGGCACGGCGGCGGGTGGAGGACGCGGTCCTTCTCGCCGAGATGATGCCGGAGGTCCTGACCGCCCTGGAGGAGGGCCGGATCGGTGCCTTCCAGGCCATGGTGATGGTGGAGCAGTGGCGTGAGCTCGTCGCCGAGGCACCGACCTGGACCCGCCGGGAATGCGTACCGCCGCCCGTCGAGGCCGTCGGCCGTCTGATCGACGAGCTGCTGCACCGGGCGCCCCACGCCACGGCCGCGCAGCTGCGCGCGACGGCCCGTGCGCGGCGGGCCGTGCTCGTGGCCGACGCCGAGGAGCGCAGCCGGCGCCGGGCCCGGAAGAACCGGGCCGTGTGGGTGGAACCGGCAGCCGACGGCACGGCGTATCTGCACGCGCTGCTGGACGCGCACGTGGCGGTCGCCGTGCACAGCAGGCTCGAGGAGCTGGCGGCCCTGCTGGGCGAGGACGTGCCGGCACCGGGACCGCACGGGACGACCTTCCGGCCGCACCTGGACGGACCGGAGGACGCAGAACCGCGCTCGGCCGGAGAACTGCGTGCTGACGTGCTGGCGGACCTGCTGCTGGACGGGGTGCTCCCGGACGAGCCGCGGTTCCCGCGCGGAGTCCGCGCGCGGGTAAGCGTGACGGTGCCGCTGGCGGTGCTGGCCGGCGGGGGCACCGGACCGGGCAGCTCCGGCGGCGTCCCGCTGTTGTCCGGATACGGTCCCATCAGCACGGAGGTGGCCCGCCAGCTCGCCGCCGGTGCCGGGGTCTGGCACCGGTTGCTGACCCACCCCGTGACAGGCGTGGTCCTCGACCACGACCGCACCGTCTACACCGTGCCCCGCGACCTCCGTCGCCTGGTGGAGCTGCGGGACGGTACCTGCCGCTTCCCCGGGTGCAGGCGCCGCGCCGAGAGCTGTGACCTCGACCACACGGTGGCCTGGGCGGACGGCGGGCTCACGGCGGAGCACAACCTGGCTGCACTGTGCCGGCACCATCACCGCGTCAAGCACCGTCGCGGGCATCTCGGACGCTGGTCGGTGCGGCGGGTCCCGGACGGTCCCGCAGACGGGGCAGCCGGCACGACTGCCGGGCGAGCCGCTGTACTGGAGTGGACCTCACCGGGTGGACTCGTGCACCGGTCCGTGCCCGAACACGCAAGTGGCCGGTGCACCGGCGCCGACCGCCGGCCACCACCCGTCGGCCGACCGGCCGGCCACCCGTCGTCCCCGGTCCCGGCGGATGATCCTCCACCCTTCTGAGCAGCATGTGCGGGACCCGCGAGCGTCCCGGGCCAGGGACCGCCCGCGCGACGCCTGTCGCCCGGGAACCGGCACCGGGCGACGGCGCATGGTTGACGACCGGATCCGGCCGCGCGACGATCATGTTCCGAAGCTCTCGCAGGAGGGAACCGCGGTGGGGATGATCCAGGTCGACCTCTTCATCACTCTCGACGGTGTCTATCAGGCACCGGGAGGACCGGACGAGGACCGTACCGGCGGGTTCGAGTCCGGCGGCTGGCAGGGAGCGTACGTGGACGGGGAATCCGGCCGCGCGATCAGTGCGGTGATCGAGCGCACGGATGCGCTCCTGCTCGGCCGCAGGACGTACGACATCTTCGCCGGCTACTGGCCGGCCCGGGGTGATGACGACCCGATCGCCGCGACGTTCAACGCCATCCCGAAGTTCGTCGTCTCCCGCACGCTGACCACCCCGTCGTGGGAGGGCACCACGGTGCTGACGGACACCGCCGAGGTGCGACCGCTCCGCGCCCGCTTCGGCGAGGTGCACGTCGTCGGCAGCGGTGACCTCGTCGCGAGCCTGCTCGAGGCCGACCTGGTCGACCGCCTGAACCTCATCCTTTACCCGCTGGTCCTGGGATCGGGCAAGCGCCTCTTCGGGGGCCGCACCGCCCCGGCAGCCTTCAGCCTGGTCGGACCGCCACGGGCGTTCCCGAAGGGATCCGTCTCGCTCGTCTACGAGCGCGCCGGCGCCCCGGTCACCGGCGTCGACATCTCGCGGCAGGCACGGCGGCCGACTGACTGACACGCGGTTCTGCCAAGGGAAACCGTCGGAGTCCGGCAGGTTCCGGACCTCGCAGTGACGACAGCGGTCCGGCCCACCCGCGATGGGTGGGCCGGACCGTCGTCGTGGTCGTGGATCAGGCCGGGCTGCGAGGACCCCACCTAATTGGCCGGCTTGGCCAGATACGCATCCCCGGAATCCCGGGGGTGCTGTCGCGCTCAGGAGCGTGTCCCGGCTTCAACACAGTTGGCCAAAACCTGACAGTCGACCTCAGGAACGTTCGGGACTGCCGCACGAATAGGTCAAACGTCACCTATCGGTGCGGCAGTCCCCCGCCATCACCCTGGAGGCGTGATGCCGTTAAGGGTGGCCCGCGGCGGCCCGCCGGGGCCATGATGGCACCATGACTGATGCCCAACGGAAGCTGTCCGCTACCGAGGTCGCCGAGGCCGGGCTCACCGGCTGGCGCCAGGCCGGTGAGACTCTCGTCGCCACTTTCAGGACCCGGAAGTTCTCCACCGGGCTGGAGCTTGTGAACCGCATCGGCGCCTCTGCCGAGGAGGCCAACCACCACCCCGACCTCACCCTCACCTATCCCGAGGTCGGCGTCACGCTCTCCAGCCACGATGTCGGCGGGATCACCAGCCGCGACATCGACCTGGCCCGCACCATCAGCGGCCACGCCGCGGACCTCGGGGTCGCCACCGCGGAGTGAGTCCGCGCCGTCGGGCAGGGGCGAATAGACCGTTGAGACGCCGAGCGGATACGCCAAGAGGCGATCAGGAAAGCGCCCCGTGATCGGGCCTCCATCAGGCTGCGTGGAGGACCGGCGACCCGTCCTCCGGGATGACGATCGCGCTGGCCGGCGCGCCGATGTGTGCCGGACGGCAGAGGAAGGCGGCTTCTCCGAGCTGGTCTACACGCCGGCAGACGGTAAGACGCTCACGTTCGGGGACCTGTTCCGCAAGGACCTGCGGACCTTGACCAACCTCTATGACTTCCTCTCCCAGCTGCTGGACTTCGAGGACACCGATGTCGCCAAACCCGCCATGTTCTACCGGGTGCTGTGGGAGGTCACCAAGCAGGACGAGCGATCAAAGACCCCCGGCCTGTCCACCGTGGACCTGCTCGACGTCGTCAGTCTCCCCCGCGGCCCCGCCACCGCCATCGAGCTCTCGTCCGAGGAGGCCTGCGAGCTGAACCCGCTCAGCGCCGTAGGCTCCGGGATGCACCGGGATCCGACTCTCGTGGCCCTCGAGGAGGTCGCGAACCGGGTCAACGAGATTTTTGGTCAGGACCTTCCAAGGACGTGCGGGAGAACTTTGTGACCTCGCAACTGAATTCTTTGCAACAGGACGACCGGCTCGTCGCCCAGGCGAAAAACAACTCCGAGGCCCAGTTCGTGGTCAGCCCCGGCCTGAAGAACTCCGTGCTCTCCGCGGCGTTCCGCAATCAGGCTGACCAGGGCCAGATGGTGGACCACATCTTCAACGACGAGCGCGTTCAGCTCGAGGTCGTGAAGCTGCTAGGTCGAGCACTGTTCCCAAGCGTGCAAAGCGCGACATGAGGTAATGACCAGAGGCCCGATCACAGATCAGCGGATTTCGAGCAGTGCCGCAGATAGTTCGTAGTTGAGGCCTAAAAATAGGAAGGCCCGGTCGCCTCAGCGACCGGGCCTTCAATCGTCCGACACTCTGACGGGTAGTACTGTCTGGAGCCGTACCTGGCACCGAGTCCGCTGCCCCGCATCGGGGTGACCCTGTTGCCACAGGGCCACCTGTTCTCTGTGGGATACGGGAACCGCCCAGCTCCACAACAAGCACTTACCGCACTCCCCTGATCCTCGGGAGACGCTTTGGCCGACAAGGCCGTCATCGGCCAACTCAGTCTGCCGATTTGGCCAACTATGGCCGCATTGGCCATCTAGCCCGGGACCTCACACGGGCTCAGAAGTCCCAGTCCTCGTCCTCCGTGTTCACGGCCTTGCCGATCACGTAGGAGGAGCCCGAGCCGGAGAAGAAGTCGTGGTTCTCGTCGGCGTTCGGGGACAGCGCGGACAGGATGGCCGCCGAGACGTCCGTCATGTCCTTCGGGAAGAGCGCCTCGAAGCCCAAGTTGTTCAGGGCCTTGTTGGCGTTGTAGTGCAGGAACTTCTTGACGTCCTCGGTCCACCCGACGCCGTCGTAGAGGGACTCGGTGTAGAGCACCTCGTTCTCGTAGAGCTCCTCGAGCAGCTCGTAGGTGTAGAGCTTCAGCTCGTCCTGGCGCTCCTGGGTCTCCTGGGCCAGGGCCCGCTGGAACTTGTAGCCGATGTAGTAGCCGTGCACGGCCTCGTCGCGGATGATCAGGCGGACCAGGTCGGCCGTGTTCGTCAGCTTGGCCCGGGAGGACCAGTACATGGGCAGGTAGAACCCGGAGTAGAAGAGGAAGGACTCGAGCAGGGTCGAGGCCACCTTCTTCTTCAGCGGGTCGTCGCCCTTGTAGTACTTGATGATGATCTCGGCCTTCTTCTGCAGGTGCGGGTTCTCCCGGGACCAGCGGAAGACGTCGTCGATCTCCTTCATGGAGGACAGCGTCGAGAAGATGGAGGAGTAGGACTTCGCGTGCACGGACTCCATGAACGCGATGTTGGTGTACACCGCCTCCTCGTGCAGGGTGACGGCGTCCGGGATCAGCGAGACCGCGCCCACGGTGCCCTGGATGGTGTCCAGCAGCGTCAGACCGGTGAACACCCGCATGGTGAGCCGCTGCTCCTCCGCGGTGAGCGTCTTCCAGGAAGGGACGTCGTTGGAGATCGGCACCTTCTCGGGCAGCCAGAAGTTGGCGGTGAGCCGGTCCCAGACCTCGTCGTCCTTCGGGTCCTCGATCCGGTTCCAGTTGATGGCCTGGGCCTGGTGGTGGAGCAGCTGCACCTTGTCGATGCTCTCGCTCTTCTCCAGAGTCATGATCTGTCTCTTCCTCGAACGGGGTGGACCCCCGCGCGCGTCCTGCGGACGCGCGCGGGGAGTTTCGTGGGTGGTCGCCGGGGTCCCGGTGGTCAGAGCATGCAGGACACGCAGCCCTCGACCTCGGTGCCCTCCAGCGCCAGCTGGCGGATGCGTGAGTAGTACATCGTCTTGATGCCCTTGCGCCACGCGTAGATCTGCGCCCGGTTGATGTCCCGGGTGGTGGCCGTGTCCTTGAAGAACAGGGTCAGGGACAGTCCCTGGTCCACGTGCTGCGTGGCCGCGGCGTAGGTGTCGATGATCCTCTCGTAGCCGATCTCGTACGCGTCCTGGAAGTACTCCAGGTTCTCGTTGTTCATGAAGGGCGCCGGGTAGTACACGCGGCCCAGCTTGCCCTCCTTGCGGATCTCGATCTTCGAGGCGATCGGGTGGATCGACGACGTCGAGTTGTTGATGTACGAGATCGAGCCGGTCGGCGGCACGGCCTGCAGGTTCTGGTTGTACATGCCGTGCTCCATGACCGAGGCCTTGAGCTGCTCCCAGTCGGCCCGGGTGGGGATGTGCACGCCGGCCTCCGCGAACAGCTGGCGCACGCGCCCCGTGGCCGGGACCCAGTCCCGGTCGGTGTACTTGGCGAAATACTCCCCCGACGCGTACTGGGACCGCTCGAAGCCGGCGAACACCGTCCCGCGCTCCTTCGCGATCTCGTTCGACGCGCGGACCGCGTGGTACGTGACCGTGTAGAAGTAGATGTTCGTGAAGTCGAGGCCCTCCTCGGAGCCGTAGTGGATGTGCTCCTTGGCGAGGTAGCCGTGCAGGTTCATCTGCCCGAGACCCACGGCGTGGGACATCTGGTTGCCGCGCTCGATCGAGGGCACCGAGGTGATGTCGGACATGTCCGAGACCGCGGTGAGCCCGCGGATCGCCGTCTCCACCGACTGCCCGAAGTCCGGGGACTCCATGGTCAGCGCGATGTTGAGGGAGCCGAGGTTGCAGGAGATGTCCTTGCCGACCTCGTCGTAGCCCAGGTCCTCGTGGTACGTGGACGGCTCGGAGACCTGGAGGATCTCGGAGCACAGGTTGGACATGATGATCTTGCCGTCGATCGGGTTGGCCCGGTTCACCGTGTCCTCGAACATGACGTACGGGTAGCCGGACTCGAACTGCACCTCGGCGAGGGTCTGGAAGAACTCGCGGGCGTTGATCTTCTTCTTGGTGATCCGGCCGTCGGCGACCATCTCGTGGTACTTCTCGGTCACGTTGACGTCCGAGAAGGGCATCCCGTAGACCCGCTCCACGTCGTACGGGGAGAACAGGTACATGTCCTGGTTCTTCTTGGCCAGCTCGAACGTGATGTCCGGGATGACCACGCCCAGCGAGAGGGTCTTGATCCGGATCTTCTCGTCCGCGTTCTCCCGCTTCGTGTCCAGGAAGCTGTAGATGTCCGGGTGGTGGGCGTGCAGGTACACCGCGCCCGCTCCCTGCCGGGCACCCAGCTGGTTCGCGTAGGAGAACGAGTCCTCCAGCAGCTTCATGATCGGGATGATGCCCGAGGACTGGTTCTCGATCTTCTTGATCGGGGCCCCGGCCTCACGGACGTTGGTGAGGGCGAACGCCACGCCGCCGCCGCGCTTGGACAGCTGCAGCGCGGAGTTGATCGACCGCCCGATGGACTCCATGTTGTCCTCGATGCGGAGCAGGAAGCAGGAGACCAGCTCGCCGCGCTGCTGCTTGCCCGCGTTGAGGAACGTGGGGGTCGCCGGCTGGAAGCGGCCCGCGATGATCTCCTCGACCAGCTGCGTGGCGAGCTTCTCGTCGCCGTCGGCGAGGTAGAGCGAGACCATGACCACGCGGTCCTCGAAGCGCTCGAGGTAGCGCTGGCCGTCGAAGGTCTTCAGCGTGTAGGAGGTGTAGAACTTGAACGCACCCAGGAAGGTCTCGAAGCGGAACTTCCGGGAATAGGCCAGCTTGGAGAGCTCCTTGACGAACTCCATGCTGTACTTCGCGAGCACCTCCGGCTCGTAGTACTGGTGCGAGACCAGGTAGTCGAGCTTCTCCTCGAGGTCGTGGAAGAAGACCGTGTTGTTGTTCACGTGCTGCAGGAAGTACTGCCGCGCGGCCTGCCGGTCGGCGTCGAACTGGATGTTGCCGTCGGCGTCGTACAGGTTCAGCAGGGCGTTGAGCTCGTGGTAGCCCAGGCCCCGGTACTTCTCCGGGACGCGCGTGTCCTCGTGGCCGGGCTCGACGCTCACGCCCGGAGCTGCGGAAATTGTCGCCAAAACTGTTCCAATCCTTGATTGACCTCGTGGACGTCCTCGGGGGTGCCCATGAGTTCGAACTTGTAGAGAACGGGCACGTCGCACTTGGCCGCGATCTTGTCCGCGGCCAGGCAGAACGCCGGCCCGAAATTGGTGTTGCCCGCGCCGATGACGCCGCGCAGGAACCGCCGGTTGGTCTCCTTGTTGAGGAACTTCACGACCTGCGGCGGGACGGCCCCGCTGCCGTTGGGCCGCCCGTACGTCGGGGCGACCAGCACGAAGGGCTCGGTGATCTCGGGGGGCTCCTCCCCGGTCAGAAGAGGAAGGCGCAGCACGCGGGCGTCGAGCTTCTCGACGAAGCGGTGCGTGTTGTTGGAGACCGAGGAGAAGTAGACCACCAGTGGGGCGTGTCGGTCCGGTGCCGCGGCGGTGCCGCCGTGGTCCTGCTGAGCGGTCCCGGGACGGGTGCCGGGGTGGTACGTGCTCATTGCTTCCGCGCTCCGGGAGGGGTCGTAGGTGGGGTGGTCGGGCGCCGCGGGGAAGCGGGCGGCGCGCCGGCCTCAGGCCGTGAGGAGGACGGCCAGGGAGGTGATCTTGTCCGGACGGTAGCCGGACCAGTGCTCGGTCGCGGTCTCGACGACCGGGACCTGCTGGTAGCCGAGGGCCAGGACGTGCGCCAGGGCCGCCTCGTCCTCGGTGACGTCGACGACGTTGTACTCGATGCCCTTCTTGGTCAGGGCCCGGTACGTGGCATTGCACTGGACGCAGGACGGCTTGCTGTACACGGTCACGGACATCGCTGTTTCCCCTTGGTCGGTCGGGTGGTGTGCGGGGGAGATCCGGGACTTCCGCAGACTCTGCGGCGGTGAAGGGGTCTCTCCGGGTGGCTGATTTCAATACTACATCTAGTGCCAGGAAGGGGAAGCGACCCCTAGATGCAGTGGTGAGGGTTGTCCACAGCTCCTTTCTCGCTATCCCCAGAACGACTCCCGTCCATCCACAGGGACCTCCGCGGACGGTCGCGGATTTCCGCCGCCGGGGTCCCGTTGTGCACAGGCTGTGCGCACCGCGGGACCTCCGGGCGGTGGACAGGATTAATTTTCTGACACGGCGTGTCGGGTCCGGCGGCGGGTCCGGCGCAGCCCGACCGCCGCGGCGGCCAGCCGGCCGCGCAGACCCCGGTAGGGCGGGTAGACGACCCGCAGGGTGTCGGGGGCGAGCGGTTTGTCGAGGACCGCGCGCGCGTGGGAGAACGTGGTGAACGAGAACTTCCCGTGGTACGCGCCGGTTCCGCTCTCCCCCACGCCGCCGAACGGCAGCCGGGGGCTGGTGAGGTGCAGCAGCGGGGCGTTGAAGGACAGGCCGCCGGAGGACGTCCGGCGGCGGAACAGCTCCTTGACCGTCCGCTCCTCGGTGAACACGTAGAGGGCCAGCGGCTTGTCCCGGCTGCTGATCAGCTCCACGGCGTGCTCGGCCGAGGCGACCGGCACCAGGGGCAGGACGGGCCCGAACAGCTCTTCGGCCATCAGCGGGCCGTCCGGGGCGGAGCGCACCACCGTGGGCGCGAGGTACCGCTCCCCCGGCTCGGCCGTCCCGCCGCAGACCATGTCCTCGGCCGGGACCTGGTCCAGGAGCCCGGTCAGCCGGTCGAGATGGCGGTCGGTGACGATCCGCCCGTAGGAGTCGCTGCGGCGCGGGTCCGGGCCGTAGTGCTCCTCCACCGCGCGCACGAGCTCCGGTTCCAGGGCGGCGAGCGTCTCCGGGGTGCCCAGCACGTGGTCCGGGGCCACACAGGTCTGGCCCGCGTTGAGGAACTTGCCCCACACGATCCGCCGCGCGGCGGTCCGCAGGTCGGTCGAGCCGTCCACCCAGGCCGGCGACTTCCCGCCCAGTTCGAGGGTGACCGGCGTCAGGTGCCGGGCGGCCGCAGCCATCACGACCCGCGCGACCGTCCCGTTGCCGGTGTAGAAGACGTGGTCGAAGCGGTGCTCGAGCAGCCGCGTGGTCTCCGGCACGCCTCCCTCGACCACGCTCACGCAGTCCCCGAGGTAGCGCTCGAGCAGCTCCGCCAGCACCCCGGACACGGTCGCGGAGACCTCGGAGGGTTTGACGACGACGGTGTTGCCGGCGGCCAGCGCCCCCGCCAGCGGACTCAGGACCAGCTGGACGGGATAGTTCCACGGCGCCATCACGAGCACGGTCCCGAGCGGCTGGTGCTCCACCCGGGACCGGGCCGGGGCCAGGCTCAGCGGGACGGGGATCCGCGCCGGGGTCATCCAGCGGCCGAGCTCCCGGCGGATCCCGGCGATCTCGTCGAGGCTGAAGCCGAGCTCGGTCAGCCACGCCTCCGCCGGGGGCTTGCCGAGATCGGCGGCCAGGGCCTCCTCCAGCACCGAGCGGTTCTCCCGCACGAGGTCCTCCAGCCGGTGCAGCCGGTCCAGCCGGGTGTCGAGGTCGAGGTCGGGGACGAAGGCCGCCCGGGCCCGGTGGACAGCGGCGTCGACGGCCGCGGCGATCACGGAGGGGTCGACGGCGTCGACGGCGGCTGTGGACGTCCTGGCGGCGGCAGTGGTGGCGTCGGCGTCGGCGGCGTCGGCGCCCGGCTCGTGGTCCGCGGGGTCGCCCGCAGGAGGCAGCGGCGGGCCGGGGGCGCGGAAGGTGTTCGGAGTCCTGGTCATGGCTCCAGAGTAGGGGCGGGCTCGGACGCCGCAGCACGCGCGCGTCCGGGCCGTCCGCCGGTGCGGCTCAGAGCAGACCGTGCTCCGCGAGCCGGCGCGAGATCGAGGCGCCGTCGTTGCCCTCGATCCACAGGGTGCCCTCGGGGACGGTCACCCGCCGCTCCTCGTTGACCAGGGGCGTGCCGGCCAGCACGGCCTCCGCCGGGGACAGGTTGCGGATCACGATCGCGGCCACGTGCTCGGGGTACCTGTTGACGAAGCCGCTGTAGATCTCCGGGTCGTGCTGGCCGTCGTCCCCGATGAGGATCCAGCGGACGTGGGGGAAGTTCCGCGCCAGCCGCTCCAGGTTCTGCACCTTGTGCGCGGCCCCAGCCCGGAACCACCGGTCCGTGGTGGGGCCCCAGTCCGTGAGCAGCAGGGCCCCGGCCGGGTACGCATTGCGCGTGAGGAAGCGGCGCAGGGTCGGCGCCACGTTCCAGGCCCCCGTGGAGAGGTAGAGGAACGGCGCCTCGTGGTGGCGGTGGAGCAGCCGGTCCATCATGACCGCCATGCCGGGCGTGGGGGTGCGCGCGTGCTCGTTGAGCACGAACGAGTTCCAGGCGGCCAGGAGGGGCCGCGGCAGGGCCGTGACCATGACGGTGTCGTCGACGTCGGAGACCACGCCGATCCGCTGCTCGTCCGCGACGATGAACACGCGGGACTCGACCGTCTCGGAGCCCTCCGTCTGCATCCACACCGTGTGCTCCCCCGGGGAGAGGGACACCTGCAGGTCGACGTCGACCACGCCGCCCTTGTCCGCCACCAGGTGGAACTCGAACTCGTCGATCCAGACGTTGACGTGCGCGAAGGCAATCGGCACCGAGGTGAACGAGCGCCAGCCCCGGATGGACTCGGCGCTCTCGTCGGTGGACTCGATGAGTCCCCGCGTCTTCAGCAGGGCCCGGCCGAGGACCCGGACGTGCTGCTCGGAGCCGTACCCCTCGAAGGCCACCATCACGGGGACGTCCCCCCGGGCCTCGGCCCGGCGCTGCCGGAACCGGTGGAGCCGCTGCTCGAGCCGGTAGCCCACGTTGATGGCTTCCTCGGTGACCTGGTCGACGGTCTGCATGAGCTCCGAGTTGCTGGATTTCTTGGCCATGCGCCCAGTGTTCCACAGGGCGGACCCTGGGCGCGGCGGCGCCCGCCGGGGTCGGGCGGACCGGTCGTTCGGTCCGTTCCACCCCGGCGGGCGCTCGGGTCGGGCCGGTCAGTTCTTGATGTAGCCGTTGGGGTTGAGCACGTACTTGGTGGCGGCCCCGGCGTCGAACTCGGCGTAGCCCTGCGGCGCCTCCTCCAGCGGGATCGCCTTGGCGTTGACGGCCTTGGCGATCTGGATCTTGTCGTGCAGGATCGCCATCATCAGCTGCCGGTTGTACTTCATCACCGGGCACTGGCCCGTGGTGAAGGCCAGGGACTTCGCCCATCCGGTGCCGAGGCTGATCGACAGGGAGCCCTTCTTGGCCGCGTCGTCGACGGCCCCGGGGTCCCCGGTGACGTACAGGCCGGGGATGCCCAGCGCCCCGCCGGCGGCGGTGATGTCCATGAGCGAGTTGAGCACGGTGGCCGGGGCCTCGTGGGAGGAGTCCTTCCCGTGGCCGCGCGCCTCGAAGCCGACGGCGTCCACGCCGCAGTCGACCTCCGGGACGCCGAGGATCTGCTCGATCTGCTCGGCGGGCGAGCCCTTGGAGACGTCCACGGTCTCGCAGCCGAAGCTGCGCGCCTGGGCCAGGCGCTGCTCGTTCATGTCCCCCACGATGACCACCGCGGCCCCCAGCAGGTGCGCCGAGGCCGCCGCGGCCAGTCCCACCGGCCCGGCGCCGGCGATGTAGACGGTGGAGCCCACGCCCACCCCGGCCGTGACCACGCCGTGGTAGCCGGTGGGCAGGATGTCGGAGAGCATGGTGAGGTCCATGATCTTCTCCAGGGCCTGGTCCCGGTCCGGGAACTTCAGCAGGTTCCAGTCGGCGTAGGGCACCAGCACGTACTCGGCCTGCCCGCCGACCCAGCCGCCCATGTCCACGTAGCCGTAGGCGGATCCCGGCCGGTCCGGGTTCACGTTGAGGCAGATGCCGGTCTTGCGCTCCTTGCAGTTGCGGCACCGCCCGCAGGAGATGTTGAAGGGGACGGAGACGATGTCCCCGACCTTGATGAACTCGACGTCCGGGCCGCACTCGACGACCTCACCCGTGATCTCGTGCCCGAGGACCAGGTCCGTCGGGGCGGTGGTGCGCCCGCGCACCATGTGCTGGTCCGAGCCGCAGATGTTCGTGCTCACGGTCCGGAGGATGACCCCGTGCGGGACCTTCCGGCCGATGTTGGCCTCGTTGATCCCGGGCGCGTCCTTGAGCTCGAACTCGGGATACGGGGTGTCGATGACCTCGACCTTGCCAGGACCCTTGTAGGCGACCGCTCTGTTGCCTGCCATCTTGACCTCTTCCGTGGTGGATGTCCGTCACGGACCTCCACGGTGGACCGCCACCGTGGACGCCCTCGTCGCCGACGGAACTCGTCACGCTGTGACCCTGTCCTCGCTGTGACCCTGTCCTCGCTGTGACCCTGGTCACGGAGAGCGGCCGCCGGTGGTGCTGACGCTAACAGGACGCGTCAACGAGCGGAAGGGATGGTGGCTGGGAATACGCGGCTGGGAGGGGTCGGCCGGGAAGGGTCGGCCGGGATGGCGCGGCCCGGCCGACTCGACCAGGAGAACTGGGCCAGGAGGAGAAAACGCAGAAGAGCCCGTTCCGCGTGGTGCGGAACGGGCTCTTCCGTTCGGGTGGAGCTGAGGGGACTCGAACCCCTGACCCTTTGCATGCCATGCAAATGCGCTACCAGCTGCGCCACAGCCCCAGGTCGTTGCCTCGAGAGACACTATCACAACCTCGGAGGTGTCCTTGTGGGTCACCCGCTTCCGGTTGATCCAGCACCTCGCTGGGCAACGCATTCATAGTAGACAGCCGATCAGGCTCCAGGCAAATCGTCGGTGGCGGCCTCCGGCGCGGCCCGGTCCGTGACCGTCCCGAGGTCGACCACGGGGCTGTCCCGCCACAGCCGCTCGAGGGCGTAGAAGGCCCGGTCCTCGTCGTGCTGGACGTGGATCACCACGTCGCCGTAGTCCAGGAGCACCCAGCGCCCCTCGGAGCGGCCCTCGCGGCGGATCGGGCGCAGCTGGAGCTGTTCCACCAGCTTCTCCTCGATCTCGTCGACCACGGCGTTGACGAGGCGCTCGTTGGAGGCGGAGGCGACGAGGAACGCGTCGGTGATGCCGAGCGCCTCGCTGACGTCGAGGGCCACGATGTCGTGGGCCTGCTTGGCGTCGGCCGCGGCGGCCGCGACGCGGAGGATGGAGAGGGAGAGATCGTTGACAGTCAAGAAGGATCCTTTCCCGGCGAACCGGAGGTCCCGTCCCGCAGGGACGGATGGAGTGGACGAGTGGTGCAGGAACGAGTGGTGCAGGAACGAGTGGTGCAAGGACGAACGGTGCCGCTGCGGGGGCTGCGGATCGGCGGGTGGGGCGCTCAGAGCACGAACAGCACGAGCACGACGGCGAGGGCCGCGAGCACCGCGAGCAGCAGGACCCACCGGGCGGCGCCCGAGCGGCGCCGGTACTCCCGCGGCTCCAGCAGCTCGAGCCCCTGAGCGGTGCCCGCCGGAACGGGAGGGGCCGGCGGCTCCTCCTCGGTCTCCGGTCCGGCGCCCGCGGGGACCGCTGACGGGTCCGACGTCCCGGCGGCGGCTCCGGGTGGGTCGTCGGCCTCCCCCGGGGTGTCGGCGTCCGCGACCGGGGGCGGCGCGGCAGCCGCCCCGCTCCCGGCGGCCTCCCCCGCCCCGTGGTCCGGGACGGGGGCGGCCGTGTGGGAGCCGAGGTGCTCGGCACGCCCGGACGGGACGATCTCGATGTGCGTGAGCGCCGCCAGGTCCTCCGGGGCGAGACGGTTGCTGAACAGGGCCGGATCGACGTGGACCGGGTCGTGGGACACGTGCCCGTCCGGGCCGCCGGCCCCGCTGCCCCCGGGGAACACGACCGTGATCTGCTCGAGCCGCTCCTGCGGCGGTTCCGCGGCGGGCGGTCCAGCAGGTGGCGGTGCGGGCGGTGATGGTGCGGGCGCCGGTGCGACCGGTTCACGCATTGCCGCGCCCGAATCGGCCTGGCCGGCCTCCGCCTGGGCCGCGAGCTCCGCGAACCGGCGCTGCTTCTCGAGCAGCTCGGGGTCCGCCGCGCCGCCGCCGGAGGCCTCGACCTCCCGGGCGCGCTCGGCCAGCTCACGCTGCAGGCGGGCCAGACGCCGCGGGCCGAGAGGCTTCACGGGCCGGACCGGCACCGCGTCCGCACCGAGATCGATGACCGGAGCCGGTCCGGGGAGTCCCCACGGGGCTCCGGCTCCGGGGTCGGCCGCTCGGGGCTCGGCACCGGAGGCAGGGTCCATGGAGGCGGTCGGCTGTCCCTCGGCCGGGTCGGCCTCCTGCACCGGGGTGTGCCGCGGGTCGTCGTCCCCGCGCTCCACACCCGGTGCCGGGTCCGTGGGCTCCGGGGCCGGGCCCGAGGTCGCCGGGCCCGAGGGTGCCGGGGTGCCGGACCCCGCGTCGGCAGGTGCCGGGCCGGCCTGCCCCGCCTTGGCAGGTGCTGGGGCGCTGGGCCCCGCGTCGGCAGGTGCCGGGGCGGCCTGCACCGCGTCGGCAGGTGCTGGGGCGCTGGGCCCCGCGTCGGCAGGTGCCGGGGCGGCCTGCACCGCGTCGGCAGGTGCCCGGGACGTCTCGTCCGGGCGGCCCGTCGGCCCCGCAGCGCCCCGCAGGTCGTCCTCCCCCGCCATCAGGGCGCCCTCGTCGAGGCGCCGCGGACGCCGACATGGTCCGTCTCCGCGCCGTCCCCGGGCCCGCGGTAGAGGCCGTACTTGTGGATGTACTGCACCACGCCGTCCGGCACGAGGTACCAGACGGGCTTGTGCTCAGCCACGCGGGCGCGGCAGTCCGTGGAGGAGATGGCCATCGCGGGCACCTCGAGCAGGTTCACGCCGCTGGACCCGACGGGCGCGGCCAGGTCGTGCCCCGGACGGGTGACGCCGACGAAGTGGGCGAGCTGCCACAGCTCCTCCGCGCCCTTCCAGGTCAGGATCTCCGCCATGACGTCCGCGCCCGTGATGAAGAACAGGTCCGCCTCCGGGCGCTGACGCTTCAGGTCCCGCAGGGTGTCGACCGTGAAGGTGGGACCGTCGCGCTCGATGTCCACCCGGCTGACGGTGAACCGCGGGTTGGAGGCCGTGGCGATCACCGTCATGAGGTAGCGGTGCTCGGCCGGGCTCACCGCCCCGGCCGCCTTCTGCCAGGGGTGCCCGGTGGGCACGAACACGACCTCGTCGAGGTCGAACTCGCCCGCCACCTCGGACGCGGCCACGAGGTGGCCGTGGTGGATCGGGTCGAAGGTCCCGCCCATCACGCCGAGCCTGGTGCGGCCCGGCCTCCGTGGCGGGACGTCCGTGCCCGCCAGGGGCAGGTCGCGGGCCCGGGCGGCGGTGTCCTGCGAAGCGGTCGTCACGACGGTGGGGTTCCCCGGCTCAGCCGTGGCGCTTGGCGGCGTACTCGTCGAGCATGGCGCGCTCGTCCGCGGGGAGGTCGGCGGGGTCCTCGTGCTGGCCGGCCTCCGGGCTGAGGCCCCGGTTCGCGTAGGACAGCGTCACGACCAGGAGACCGATGAGCACGGCGAAGATGGAGGCTCCCCAGACCCACGCGGGGATTCCGGGCTCGGCTGCGGCGTGCCCGCCCTCGGCAGCGGCGAGGACGGTGATGACGGTCTGCTGGAACATGGGGATCCCTTCTGGCGCCGACGGGGCGGCGGGGGTGGTCGGTGGGCGGCCCGTGCCGCCGGCGGGCCCGGGCGGTTCTCATCGTACTGAATCCGCGGCGGGCCCGCCGCGCGCGGCGCTCAGGCGCGCACGTGCCCGTCGCCCTGGACGATCCACTTCGTGGTGGTCAGCTCCTCCAGGCCCATGGGCCCCCGGGCGTGCATCTTCTGGGTGGAGATGCCGATCTCGGCGCCCAGGCCGAGCTGGCCGCCGTCGGTGAACCGGGTGGAGGCGTTCACCATGACCGCGGCGGCGTCGATCTCGGCGACGAACCGCTCGGCGGACGCGAGGTCGTTGGTCACGATCGCCTCCGTGTGCCGGGTGGACCACCGGTCGATGTGCTGGAGGGCCTCGTCCAGGGTGTCGACCACCCGCACGGCGAGGTCCATGGACAGGTACTCGGTGCCCCAGTCCTCGTCGGTGGCGCGCAGGTGGTGGCTGCCCGCGGGGAGCATGGCCTCGGCCCGCTCGTCGACGTGCAGCGTGACGCCGGCCCGGTCCAGGGCGGCGAGCACCGCGGCGCCGTGCTCGAACCCGCTGTGCAGCAGGAGGGTCTCCGTGGTGTTGCAGGTGCTCGTGCGGTGGGTCTTGGAGTTGACCACCACGTCCACGGCCATGTCCTTCGACGCCGAGTGGTCAACGAAGAGGTGGACGTTGCCCTCACCGGTCTCGATGACGGGGACCTTGGCGTTCTGCACCACGGACTGGATCAGCCCGTGCCCGCCGCGCGGGATCAGGACGTCGACCTTCCCGCGGGCCGCCATGAGCGCGTTCGCGCCCTCGCGGCCGTACTCGTCGACGCTCTGGACGCAGTCCACGGGCAGCTTCACGTCGGCGAGGGAGTCCCGGATGATGCCCACCAGGGCCCGGTTGCTCTCCTCCGCGGCCGAGCCGCCGCGCAGCAGGACGGCGTTGCCGGACTTCAGGGCGATGCCGGCGATGTCCACGGTGACGTTGGGACGGGCCTCATAGATGGCCCCGACCACGCCCATCGGCACGCGCACCTGGCGCATCCGCAGGCCGTTCGGCAGCGTGGAGCCGCGGACGAACCCGCCCACGGGGTCGGGCAGGGCGGCCAGCTCGCGCAGGCTGTCGGCCAGGCCGGTGATCCGGGCGGCGTCCAGCTTGAGCCGGTCCAAGAGGGCCGTGGAGGTCCCGTTCACGCGGCCGCGCTCCAGGTCCTTGGCGTTGGCGGCGAGCACCACGTCCTGCTTGCGCTCGATGCGGTCGGCGATCGCGAGCAGCGCCCGGTCCTTCCAGGCCCGGTTGGCGCGGCCGAGGACGCGGGCGGAGTCCCGGGCGTCGTCGGCCATCGCGGCGACGCCGGCGACGGGGTCCTCACCGAAGGTGGCGATGACGCCGGTGTCGGACACGACCGCCTTGTCGGTCGTGCGGGTGGCTTCGTCGGTGGTCACGGAATCGTGTGCGGCGGAAGTCATTTCTTCAGTTTAGTCCGTGCGCCGCGGGCGCGCAGGACCACCAGGTTGTCGACGTGCACGAGCTCCCGGCTGTAGTCGTCCCCGAGCTCGTCCGCCAGCACGGAGGTGGACTTGCCGAGCATGGGCGGGATCTCGTCCGAGGAGTAGTTGCTCAGCCCGTGCGCGACCTCCTTGCCCTCCGGGTCCCGCAGGGAGACGGGCTCGCCCGCCTCGAAGGTGCCGGACACCCCGGTCACCCCGGCGGCCAGCAGGGAGTTGCGGTCCCGGATCGCGGCCACGGCGCCCTTGTCCAGGGTCAGGGAGCCCTTGATGTCCGCGAGGTGGGCCAGCCACAGCAGGCGCACGTTGCGCCGTCCGCCGGAGGTCGCGAACCAGGTGCCGACGTCCTCGCCGTCCAGGGCGCGGGTGATGTTCTGCGCCGAGGTGACGAGCGCGGGGATGCCCGAGGCCGCCGCGATGCGGGCGGCCTGGACCTTGGTGACCATGCCCCCGGAGCCCACGCCCGCCGCGCCGACGGAACCGATCTGCACGCCCTCGAGGTCCTTGATGGGGTCGTTGACCACGGGGATCCGCTCCCCGCCCTTGCGGGGGTCCATGGTGTAGAGGGCGTCCACGTCGGAGAGCAGCAGCAGCACGTCCGCCTTGATGAGGTGGGCGATCAGCGCGGCGATCCGGTCGTTGTCGCCGAACTTGATCTCCTGGCTGGAGACGGCGTCGTTCTCGTTGACGATCGGGAGCACGCCGAAGTCCAGGAGCCGCTCGATCTGGCGGTGCGTGTTCTTGTAGTGGCTGCGCCGCATCAGGTCCTCCGCGGTGACCAGGACCTGGCCCACGGTCACGCCGTAGCGGGCGAAGGACTCGATGTAGCGGCCCATCAGCAGGCCCTGGCCCACCGCGGCGGCCGCCTGCTTGCCGGCGAGGTTCTTGGGCCGCCGCGACAGGCCCAGGGGCGCCAGGCCGGCGGTGATGGCGCCCGAGGACACGAACACGAGCTCGATGCCGCGGGCCTTCGTCTCGCCGAGGGCGTCCACGATCATCCGCACGGCCTGCTCGTCGATCGAGCTCTCGATGGACGTCAGCGAGGACGAGCCGACCTTGACCACCACGCGGTGGGCGCGCGGGATGTCCTCGCGGCGCTCGATGGGGCTGCGCCGGTTCTTGCCGCGGTTCTCGCTGCTCAGCTGGACCGCGGACTTCTCCGCGACCTCCTCGAGCTGCTCGACGTCGATCTCATTCGTCTGCTCGTTCATCCTGGGCGTCTCCCTCGTCCGGTGGGCGTCGTCGGTGTGTCGGGTCAGTCGTTCGTCGGGTCGGTCGGTGTGTCAGGTCGGTCCGACGTCGGCCCTGTCGTTCGTCGGGTCGGTCGGTGTGTCGGGTCGGCCTGTGTGTCGGGCTGGTCGTTGGTCGGGCTGTTCGGCGTGTCGGCGGATCGGTGGGTCGGGCCGGTCTGGCGTCGTGCGGGGTCCGTGCTCTGCGGGCGGTGGCCGCGTCCGCCGCCCGGGTGCGCCGGCGGCCGGGGTCAGTCTCCGGCGCCCTGCGGGTCCGCGCCGCGCCGGGCGTCGACCGACTCGGTCCACACCCCGGCGGTGCGCTCGGCCTCGAGCTCGGCGCGGGCCGCGGCCTTCGCGTCCTTGCGGTCCTGGTACTGCTGGCGCTTCTGCTCGCGGGTGGGGCGGTCGATGTCCGCGAAGCGCAGGTCCGTGCCGCGCGGCCCGGCGAGCAGCTCGGCACCGCCGACCATCGTGGGCTCCCAGTCGAAGACCACGCCGTCGTCCTCGGGTCCGATCAGCACGGCGTCGCCGGGGCGGGCGCCCTGCTTGAAGAGCTCGGACTCCACCCCGAGCTTCGCGAGCCGGTCGGCGAGGTAGCCGACGGCCTCCTCGTTGTTGAAGTCCGTCTGCAGGATCCAGCGGTCCGGCTTGTCCCCGCGCACGTGCCACAGCGGCTCGAGGTTGCGCTCCTCCCGGCGGATGGTGAACTCCGGTCCGCGCACCCCCTTGGGTCGCAGCACGACCCGCGGCGCCTCCGCCGGGGCGGGGCGCTCCTCGCGCGCCTGCTGCACGACCTCGCCCATGGCGAAGGTCAGCGACCGCAGCCCCTCGTGGGAGGCGGTCGAGATCTCGAACACGCGGTAGCCGCGGGACTCGAGCTCGGGCCGGACGAACTCGGCGAGCTCCCGGGCCTCGGGGACGTCGATCTTGTTGAGCACCACGAGGCGGGGCCGGTCGTTGAGGGGCACGGCCTGGCCGCCGTCGAGGTCGCCGTCCACGGCATAGCCGGCGAGCTCCGCCTCGATCGTCTCGAGGTCGGAGACCGGGTCGCGCCCGGGCTCGAGGGTCGCGCAGTCGAGGACGTGGACGAGCGCGGCGCAGCGCTCCACGTGGCGGAGGAACTCCAGGCCCAGGCCCTTGCCCTCGGAGGCGCCCGGGATCAGCCCGGGCACGTCGGCCACCGTGTAGCGCACGTCGCCGGCCTGGACCACGCCGAGGTTCGGGACGAGCGTGGTGAAGGGGTAGTCAGCGATCTTGGGCCGGGCGGCGCTGATGGCGGCCACGAGGCTGGACTTGCCGGCCGAGGGATAGCCCACCAGCGCGATGTCGGCGATGGACTTCAGCTCCAGCACCACGTCCCGGGAGGAGCCGGGGGTGCCCAGGAGCGCGAAGCCCGGGGCCTTGCGCTTGACCGAGGCCAGCGCGGCGTTGCCCAGCCCGCCCTGGCCGCCGGGGGCGGCCACGAACTCGGAGCCCTGTCCCACCAGGTCCGCCAGGACGTTGCCGTCCTGGTCCTTCACCACGGTGCCGTCCGGGACGGACAGGACGAGGTCCTCGCCCTTGTGCCCGTGCCGGAGGTCCCCCTTGCCGGGGCCCCCGTTGGGCGCCGACTGGTGGGGGGCGTGGTGGTAGTTCAGCAGAGTGGTCGTCTGGCCGTCCACGCGCAGGACCACGCTGCCGCCGTCTCCCCCGTTGCCCCCGTCCGGTCCGCCGAGCGGCTTGAACTTCTCACGGCGGATGGACACGCAGCCGTGCCCCCCGGAGCCGCCGGAGACGTGCAGGACGACGCGGTCGACGAAACTGGCCACGGGGAACTCCTCTGGTCAAGTACGGACGGGCCCGCGCACGGGCCACGTTAAGACTGTAGAGGGCGGGCGCTGGACGCACCCACCCTCTACAGAACAAACAATGGGTGGCGCGGGTCGTGACCCGCACCGGGACCGGCGGGACCGGTCCTTGCGGCTACTCCGCGGCAGCCTGGATGTTGACGACCTTGCGGCCCCGGCGGGTGCCGAACTCGACCTGACCGGCGGCCAGGGCGAACAGGGTGTCGTCGCCACCGCGGCCGACGTTGAGGCCGGGGTGGAAGTGGGTGCCGCGCTGCCGGACGAGGATCTCGCCGGCGTTGACGGTCTGGCCGCCGAAGCGCTTCACGCCGAGGTACTGCGCGTTGGAGTCGCGACCGTTGCGAGTGGAGCTCGCGCCCTTCTTGTGTGCCATGAGGTGTGCCTACCTTCGGGTCTTTACTGGCTGATGGAGTCTGGAGGGTGACCGGGCCGGTCAGGCCTCGATGCCGGTCACCTTCACGGTGGTCAGCTCGGCACGGAAGCCCTGACGCTTCTTGTAGCCGGTCTTGTTCTTGAACTTCTGGATGGAGATCTTCGGACCGCGGAGGTTCTCGACGATCTCGGCCGTGACCGTGACGCTGGCCAGGGTCTGGGCATCCGAGGTGATCTTGTCCCCGTCGACCAGCAGCAGGGCAGGGAGCTCGATGGTGCTGCCTGCGCCGCCGGCGACGCGGTCAAGGGTAACGAGGTCTCCGACGGAAACCTTTTCCTGGCGGCCGCCAGCGCGGACAATCGCGTACACCACTTGGGAACTCACTTCTCTCGACGTCATGTGTAAACAGTGTGGGTCGAGCGCATACCTGTCAGGACCAACGACGTTGAGACGAGCTGTCGGTGACCGGCCCGTGGGACTAGGCCGAGGTCAGCGCAGGTTCGCCGCAATTCAGGAACTGCACCCGCATGTGCCGCCAGGTGGGGTGTCGAGTTTGTACACGCGCGCACCAGCATGGCACCGAAGATCAAGACTACTCGATCCGGTCAATGCCCGCCAACCGGCGCTCCGCCACCGGCGCGGCGAAGAAGTCCCGCTCGAGCGCGCACGCCTCCAGGAACACCTCCCGCATCCGGTCGCGGACCTCCGCCGGAGCCCGGCGCGCCGCGTCGTCGAGCATCCGGCGGGCCGTGCGGGTGGCCTCCTGGAACTGCTCGTCCGCGTAGGTGGCCAGCCAGTCCGCGTAGGGGTGCTCGCCGGTCCCGCCCGCGGCCGCGAGCTCCCCCAGGTGGCGCCCCACGTCCGCGTAGACCCAGTAGCACGGGAGGACCGCCGCGAGCCCCACGGGGTAGGGCTCCGCGGCGGTGGCCGCGAGCAGGAAGGTGGTGTACCGCCGCGTCACCTCGCCCGGGCCCGCCGTGGTGCCGGCGTCCCCGGCGTGCTGCAGCCGGGCCCGGTGCAGCTGTGCCTCCGTCTCGGTGCAGGAGACGGCGCCGGCCGCGAAGAACAGCCGCTGCTCCTCGTCCGGGGCCTTCGCCGCCAGCAGCGCGAGCGCCCGGCTGTAGCCGTCGAGGTACTGCAGGTCCTGGTCGAGGTAGGCGAGGAACCGCTCCTGCTCGAGCCGGCCGTCGCCGAGGCTGCGGACGAACTCGAGCTCTTCGATCTCGCGCCGCACGGGGGCGGAGACCTCCCAGAGCTCGTCGCTGAACCGGTCCGGCGCCGTGCCCCAGCTCTCCAGCGCGTCCTGGACGTGGTGGAAGTGGTGGACGGGGCCGCTGCCGTGCCCCACGGAGAGCTCGTCCGAGGCCTCGAGCGCTCCGCGCAGCCAGTCCCGGGCGATGCGCAGGCTCCGGGACCAGTCCCCGTGCCGGGCCTGGAGGGTGGCCAGGGCCGAGGAGAGGGAGCACCCGGTCCCGTGCGAGTTGGCGGTGGGCACGCGGGCGCCGTCGTGGGCGGCGAGGGGTTCCGGGACGTCCGGGCCCACGAGGGCGTCGGGGGTCCGGTCCCCGGTGAGGTGGCCGCCCTTCACGAGCACCAGGGTGCCGTGGGCGCGGGCCACGCGGTGGCCCTGCGCGAGGGCCTCCTCCCACGACGACGCCGTGTCCTCCTCCGCGAGCACGGCGAGCTCCTGGAGGTTCGGGGTGATCAGGTCGGCGAGGCCCAGCATCGAGCGCAGCGCATCCTCGGCGTCGGGCTCGAGCAGGCGCCCTCCGGAGGTCGCGACCATGACGGGATCCAGCACGACCACCGGTGGCCGGTGGGACGCGAGCCAGCGGGTGACGGCCTCGATCACCGGCACGGAGCCCAGCATCCCGATCTTGACGGCGTCGATCTCCACGTCCTCGGAGACCGCCTCGAGCTGGGCGGTGAGGAACTCGACCGGCGGGACGTGGATGGAGCGCACGCCCACGGTGTTCTGCACGACGACGGCCGTGACGGCGCTCATCCCGTAGCCGCCCATCGCGGCGATCGCCTTGAGGTCGGCGTGCTGGCCGGCCCCGCCCGTGGGATCGGTGCCGGCGACGGCCAGGACGCGGGGCACGCGGGCGGTCACGGGGCCACCTCCCGGGCGTGCTCGACGGCGAAGGCGCGCGCGTAGCGGGCCGCCGCGGCCGCGGGGTCGGGAGCGGCGCAGATCCCGGAGACCACGGCCAGTCCGGCCGCGCCGGCCGCGCGCAGGGCGGCGGCGTCCTCGACCCGCACCCCGCCGATGGCCAGGCAGGGCAGGGCGGTGCGGGTCGCGGCGCGGGCGAACCCGTCGACGCCCAGCGGCTCGGGGTGGTCGGGCTTCGTGCGGGTGGCCCGCACCGCTCCGACGCCCAGGTAGTCGACCGTGCCGGCGGGCAGGGCCGAGGCGTCGTCGAGCTCCTGCGCCGTGGCGGCGCTGAGGCCCAGCACGGCCTCGGGGCCGCAGATCCGCCGGGCGAGCACCACGGGCAGGTCGGACTGGCCGACGTGCACCCCGGCCACGGGAGCCCCGGCCGACCGGGCGGCGAGGTAGACGTCCGCCCGGTCGTCCACGAGCACCGGCACCTGCCGGCCCACGCGCTCGGCGACGGCCGTCAGGAGCGCCACCAGCTCCCGGGCCGGCGCGTCCTTTTCGCGGACCTGGACCATCGTGGCGCCCCCGCGCACCGCGGCCGCCACGACGTCCGGGACGGTCCGGGGCGCGCTCAGCGCGGCGTCCGTGACCAGGTGCAGGGTCAGGGCCGCGGGATCGAGGCGCCGGCTCATCGGGCACCCCCGTCCCGCACGAGCTCCGCCCGGGCGGCGATCTGCTCCGGCGTGATGCTGTGCATCCGGTCCAACAGCGCCACGGCGAAGGACCCCGGCCCGGCGGAGCCGGCGGCCGCGTCCTCGGCCGCGAGGGTGTAGACCGTGGTGGCGGCCACCGCCGCCGCGGCCGGGTCCGCGCGCACGGCGCTGAAGGCCGCCATGAGGGCGCCCAGGGCGCAGCCGCCGCCGGTGATGCGGGTCAGCAGGTCCGTGCCGTGCGGGACCCGCACCACGGCGCCGTCCGGCGAGCGCACGAGGTCCACGGGCCCGGACACGGCCACGGCGGAACCGGCCTGCTCGGACAGTGCCGCGGCGGCGTCGCGGGCGGCGTCGACGCCGTGGATCGCGTCCGTTCCGCGGCCGCCGGTGCCGCCGGCCAGGGCGATGACCTCGGAGGCGTTGCCGCGCACGATCGCCGGCCGGAACCCCAGGAGGTCGCGGGCCAGCGCGGTGCGCACGGGCAGGGCACCCACCGCCACGGGGTCCAGCACCCATGCCCGGCCCGCGCGGTGCCGGGCCCCGGCCGCCTCGTAGGCGGCGCCGCGCTGCTCGGCGGTGGGCGTGCCGGTGTTGATCAGCAGGCCGTCGGCGAGCTCCGCGAAGACCCCGCCCTCGCCCTGGATGTCGGTCATCGCCGGCGACGCGCCCACGGCGAGCAGCACGTTGGCGGTGACGTTGGTGACCACGGAGTTGGTGATGCACTGCACGAGCGGCGCCGCGGACCGCAGGTCCTCCAGCGCCGCGGCGGCGTCCTCGGCGAGCGCGGGATCGGCCGACTCCGGCCGGTCGGTTCCCGGGGGGCGGACGGACGGGGGTACGGCATCGCGCATCTGCGACATCCCTTCGCTAGTACTGGCTAGATCAGGTTCGACGGGTGTGTTCTCAGCCGCTCGCGCGGCACCCCGTGTCAGGTGTCCTGCCAGTCTAGGTCGTCCCGGGAGCCGGGAGGCGCACGGGGAGACCGGCCGCGAGCCCGGTGCCCCGGATTCGGGCCCGGTGCTCCGGGATCGGGTCCAGGATCCGGGGTCGGGTCCGGTGCCCCGGATTCGGGCCCGGTGCTCCGGGATCGGGTCCAGGATCCGGGGTCGGGTCCGGTGCCCCGGATTCGGGCCCGGTGCTCCGGGATCGGGTCCAGGATCCGGGGTCGGGTCCGGTGCCCCGGATTCGGGCCCGGTGCTCCGGGTTGGGGCCCTGCGTCCCGGGGTCGCACCCGCCGTGGACGGCCGCCTCAGAAGAGACCGTTGTCGTGCGGCATGTGCTCCGGCACGGGCTGGACGACCCCCCAGTGCTCGAGGATCCGTCCGTCCGCCACCCGCCACAGGTCGTAGCAGGCGGCCGGCACCGGCCCGGGGCGCCCAGCGTCCCCGGGGAACTCGAGCAGGGCCTCGGTCACGGTCAGGACGACGTCGCCCTCCCCCAGCACCCGGTGCAGCGTGTGCCGGGCGAGGCCGGCGTCCGGGCCGGGGCCGTGCTCGACGTAGCGCGCGTCACGGGCCAGCTCCTCGAGCGCGTCCCGGTCCGCGCCGATGAGCCGTTCGTGCACCCACTCGGTCAGCAGCGCCTTGTTCGCGCCGGTGTGCTCGTGGTCGGTGGGCTCCGTGGGGCCGTCGATCCGGTGCTTGCCCTCGGTGCCGGCGGGCAGCGGTGCGAGGGCGTCCCAGTGCTCGGCGATCCGGCCGTCGGCCACCCGGAAGACGTCCACGGCCACCACCGGGTCCGGCCCGAAGCCGTGGTACACGCAGTGGACCGCGACCATGTCCCCGTCCTCGAGAACCCTGAGGAGGTCGATGCGGAAGTCCTCCGGCAGCTGGCGGACGGCCGCGCGCAGGCCCTCCGGCCCGTCGGCACCCAGCGCCGAGTGCTGCCGGTACTCCGGCGCCCAGTGCCGGTCGACGGCCGAGACGTCCCGGTCGCCGAAGAGCTCGCTGCCGGCGGTGAGTACGATCTGCTTGCTGCTCATGGCCGTCCCCTCGGCGCTGCGGGCCGGGGCACCGCCGGATCGGCCCGGCCGACGGCCCGCGAGTCGTGCGACCAGGCTACTCCCGCGGGCCCCTGCCCGACAGGACGGCGGCCCCTGTGACGACGAAGGACCCCGGCCGTCCCGGCCGGGGTCCTTCATGCCGCGGTGCGGCTCAGCCTCGTTCGGCGGGCCCGCCGCTGGTGAGGTCCTCCGCCTTCACGCCGACGCCGACGACGGTCGGCGCCCGGCCCGCGGACTGCTCCGCGGGGCGCTGGACGACGGCCTTCGCCTCGTGCCGGGCACCCTCCGCGGTGGCCGCGCCTCCGGCGGTCACCTCGGCCTCGCCCGGCCGGGCCGCGGGGGCCGAGGCGCGGCGGGAGCGCCGACGGGGGCGCGCCGGCTGGTCCTCCGCCTGCTGCGGGGCCTCCGCCGGGGCGGATGCGCGGTCTCCTGCGCCCGTCCGCGCCGCACCCCGCGGCGCGGCTGCGCGCGCGTCACCGGCCTGTGCACCGGCGGCCTGTGCCTCGCCGGTGCCGGTCTCGACGGTGCCCGTCTCCACCGGGCCCGTTCCTGCGTCGGACCTCCGGGCGGCGGCGGTCCCGGCGTCGCCCGGTATCCCTGCGGCGGGGCCGGCGTCCGGCGACGTGCGCCCGAAGGCCTCCGCGAGGGAGTCCAGGCTCAGCGACCGGGGCTCTGCGGGCTCCTGCGCGGGGGCGTGCCCCTGCGGCAGCTCGATGACCTCGCCCTTGATCGTCAGGCGCGAGCCCGCCTCGGCGGCCGGCTCGGCGGACGCCTGCTCGGCCGCGGCGGGCGCGGGCGCCTCCTCCTGCTCCGGCTGCTGACCGGCGGCGTCCGTGCCCTGGCCCCGGTTGCGGCTGCGCTTGCCGCGCCGCTTCTTCCGCGAGCGGCCCGAGCCCTCGGAGCGGGACTCCGCCGAGGTCGCGGGCTCCTCCGCACGGGCCGGCTCCTCCGCACGGGCCTGCTCCGTCGCGGCGACCTCCTCGTGGTGGGTGGCGGCGGCGATGGTCGCGAACGCCGTCCGGGCGGCCTCGGCCTTGGCCTTCTCGGCCGGGTCCGGCTCGCCGGAGCGCTGCTCCGCCCGGGCGGGCTGCTGCTCGTTGCGGCCTCCGCGGCCGCGCTTGCGCTCCGTGCGGTGGGGACGCTGGTCCCGGGACTCGCCCGTGGCGCCGCCGGAACGGCCCTCCAGCGGGTGGTCGTGGACCACCACGCCGCGGCCGGCGCAGTGCTCGCACGGCTCGGAGAACACCTCGAGCAGACCGGTGCCCATGCGCTTGCGGGTCATCTGCACGAGCCCGAGCGAGGTCACCTCCGCCACCTGGTGCTTGGTGCGGTCCCGGCCCAGGCACTCCACCAGCCGGCGCAGCACCAGGTCCCGGTTCGACTCGAGCACCATGTCGATGAAGTCGATCACGATGATCCCGCCGATGTCGCGCAGCCTCAGCTGCCGGACGATCTCCTCCGCGGCCTCCAGGTTGTTCTTGGTCACGGTCTCCTCGAGGTTGCCCCCGGAGCCGGTGAACTTCCCGGTGTTCACGTCGACCACCGTCATGGCCTCGGTGCGGTCGATCACGAGCGAGCCGCCCGAGGGCAGGAAGACCTTGCGTTCGAGCGCCTTCTGGATCTGTTCCTCCACGCGGTAGTTCACGAACAGGTCCTCGTCCTCGTCCCACTTCCGGAGCCGGTCGAGCAGGTCCGGTGCGACGTAGGTCACGTACGCCTCGATGTTGTCCCACGCCTCGTCGCCCTGGACAACCATGGTGGTGAAGTCCTCGTTGAAGACGTCGCGGACCGTCTTGATCGTCAGGTCGGGCTCCGCGTAGAGCATCTCCGGGGCGAGCGTCCTGCTCGACCCGGCCCGCTCCTGGATCTGCTCCCACTGCGCGCGCAGCCGGTTGATGTCGTGGGTGAGCTCCTGCT
Source organism: Kocuria oxytropis (assembly GCF_040981195.1). NCBI lineage: Bacteria > Bacillati > Actinomycetota > Actinomycetes > Micrococcales > Micrococcaceae > Kocuria > Kocuria oxytropis. The sequence continues at coordinate 103,800 of NZ_JAVFXA010000009.1, forward strand.
CGGAGGCCCCCTCCGCGGCGGTGCGCACGATGACGCCGGCCCCGTCCGGGAGACGGTCCTTGAGGATCTTCTTCAGCCGTGCGCGCTCCACGTCGGGCAGCTTCCGGGAGATCCCGGTCATCGACCCGCCCGGGACGTAGACCAGGTACCGGCCGGGTAGCGAGATCTGGCTGGTGAGCCGGGCGCCCTTGTGCCCCACGGGGTCCTTGGTGACCTGGACGAGCACCGAGTCCCCGGACTTCAGCGCGACCTCGATCCGGCGGGGGCCGCCCTCGACCCGCGACGCGTCCCAGTTGACCTCGCCGGCGTAGAGCACCGCGTTGCGGCCGCGGCCGATGTCGATGAAGGCCGCCTCCATGGAGGGCAGCACGTTCTGCACCTTGCCCACGTAGACGTTGCCGATCAGGGAGTCCTGCTGGGTGTGGGAGACGAAGTGCTCGGCCAGGACCCCGTCCTCCAGGACACCGATCTGGATCCGGTTGTCCTTCTGCCGGACCAGCATCTGGCGCTCGACGGACTCGCGGCGCGCCAGGAACTCCGCCTCGGTGATCACCTGGCGGCGCCGGCCGGTCTGGCGAGACTCGCGCCGGCGCTGCTTCTTCGCCTCGAGACGGGTCGAGCCCTTCACGGCCACGACCTCGTCGACCGTGGCGGCCTCGGCGGCGCGGGGCGCCCGGACGCGCGTCACGGTGTTCGGCGGGTCGTCGTCGCTGCCGCCCACGAGCTCCATGTCGACCTCGCCGCGGCGGCGGCGACGGCGGCAGCGGCTGGTGGTGCCCCCGCCCGAGCCCTGCCCGGACTCCTCGCCCTCGTCGGCGAGCTCCGCGGCGTCGGGCTCCTCCGCGCCGTCCCCCGGGTCCTCGGCGGACGCGGTCTCCTCCTGCTGACGGCGCCGCGCCTCCCGACGCCGGGCCGCCCGCTGCTGAGCCGCCTCGCGCAGCTCGTCGAGGTCCGGGGCGTGGAACATCAGCGAGGTCGCCGTCACGGCGGCGGCCAGCGCCGAGCGGGGCTCCTCGTCGTCGGTCTCCTCCTCGGCGGTGTCCTCGGCCGCGATCCCCGTGGAAGCGGCGTCCCCGGCCGAGGTCCCTGCGGAAGAGGTCCCCGCGGCCGCGGTCCCGGCCGAAGAGGTCCCCGTGGTGGCGGCGTCCTCGGCGGAGGGGGCGGAAGCGGCGGTCTCCGCCGTGGCGGCGGGGGCCGGTTCCGTGACTCCCGGGGTGGCGGCCTGGTCCTCGCCCTGCTGCGGGCGGTCCGCTCCGGCAGGGCTCGTCACGTCCTGGAGCCGACCGGCAGGGGCGCCGGACGCGGTCCCCAGGTCCTCGGCCTCGCCCGCCGGCTCGACCCCCTCGGAGGCCTCCTCGGCCCCGGGCGTTCCGGGCGCGGGATGCCCGGGCGCGGCGGCGTCCTCGGCCACCGCTCCGGGGCGCTCGTCGCCGGGGAGCGCGGTGCCCGGTGCGACGTCGAGGGTGTCGGTCCCGGACGCGGCGTCACCGCTGCCGGACTCGGGCTCGGGCGCCGACGGCTCATCGGCAACCGCGGCGTCCGGTGCGACCTCGAGGGTGTCGGTCCCGGAGGCGGCGTCACCGCTGCCGGACCCGGCGGCCGGCGCGGGCGCCGACGGCTCGTCGGGAAGGGCGGTGCCCTCGGCGACGTCGTGGGCGGGGGTCTCGGACGCGGCCTCCGGCGCGGGCGCCTGCTGCTCGTCGGGGAGCGCGGTGCCCTCGGCGACGTCGTGGGCGGGGGTCTCGGACGCGGCCTCCGGCGCGGGCGCCGGCTGCTCGTCGGGGAGCCCGTCCGGCGCGGCGGCCGGTGCCGCGGGATCGGCACCCTGCACGGGCCCGTCCGTCACCGGGAGGTCCCCGTGCGTGTCGTTCGATGTGTTCTGCTGACCAGCGTCCAGGGCGTCCTGCGCCCCGGCCTGGTTCTCCTGTTCGGCATCCATATACAGCTGTGCTCCTGCCGCGGTACGCCGTCCGTACCCGGTCCCCGCGGCGGCTTGGTCGGCGTATCGCCGGTGGGGGTCCACGCGGCGGCCAGAAGTCCTGTGCGTACCCGTCGCGTCCCGCACACCTCGCGAACGGGCGGGGACGGCAACGAGCCAGTCCGGGGCTTCGAGCCGCTGCGCACGAGGGCAACGGTCTTGAGCCGGCGGCGGACGCGCTCAATCCGATGAGAGCCGCGGGTCCTGCCGACCTGGGGTCGAAGTCCGACTGGGCCGAGATCCCGCGTACGGGCGGGCTCGACCGTGGCCAGTATCTCACACACGCCCCGGTCCGGGGCTGATTGGCCCCGTCACGGCCCGCAACCCTCCCGACGCCGCCCCGCGCGGTCCGGCTGCCTCCCGGGGGCATCGCCTAGGATCGGCGTGTGACCTCCACTCCGTCCGCACTCGACGACTCCCCCGCCGTCCCCCGCGGCCTCGACACCCGTGCCGACCGGCGCTGGGGCGTCGTGGCGCTCGTGACCGCGGTCCTCGGCTTCTACGGCGCCGCCACGCTGGTGTACGAGCGGCTCCAGCTCTTCCTCGACGCCGGCCACCGCACCAGCTGCGACATCAACTCCTGGCTGTCCTGCGGAACCGTCATGCGCACCCCGCAGGCGGAGGCCTTCGGCTTCCCCAACCCGTTCATCGGCATCGTCGCCTACGCGGTGGTCGTGGCCGTGGCGCTCGCGGTGCTGGCCGGCGCCCGGTTCGCCGCCTGGTACTGGTGGGGCCTGCAGATCGGGGTGACCCTCGGCTGGTTCTTCGTGCTCTGGCTGTGGTGGCAGACCACGTTCGAGATCAACGCCCTGTGCCTGTACTGCATGCTCGTGTGGGTGATGCAGACCGTGCTGGTCGTGCACACCACCACCCGCAACCTGGGGGCCGGGGTGCTGCCCGCGCCCGCCGCCGTGGCCCGCGGTGCCGGGCACTGGGCGTGGTTCGTCTCCGCGGCCCTGCTCGTGCTGATCTTCGGGACCGTGCTCGTCCGGTTCGCCGGGGTCATCTTCCCGGCCTGACCCGCGCCGGCCCCGGACGACGTCCGGCCCGCACGCCGACGGCCCCCACCCGCAGCGGGTGGGGGCCGTCGGCGTGCGGAGCCGGTCTCAGGCGAACCAGATGCCGATCTCCCGCTCGGCGGACTCCGGGGAGTCGGAGCCGTGCACGATGTTCTGCTGGACCGTCGAGCCCCAGTCCCGTCCCAGGTCGCCGCGGATCGTGCCCGGGGCGGCGGTGGTCGGCTCGGTGGTGCCGGCCAGGGAGCGGAAGCCCTCGATCACCCGGTGGCCCTCGACGACGGCGGCCACGACGGGCCCGCTCAGCATGAACTCCACGAGCGGCTCGAAGAACGGCTTGCCCCGGTGCTCCGCGTAGTGCTGCTCCAGCACGGAGCGCTCCGCGTGCAGCAGGCGCAGGTCGACGAGACGGTAGCCCTTCGCCTCGATCCGGGCGAGCACCTCGCCGGTGAGGCCGCGGGCCACGCCGTCGGGCTTGACGAGGACGAGGGTGCGTTCCGTGGTCATGGGGGTCCTTCCGAGGTGGGGATCCGGGATGTCAGTGCCCAGCCTAGCCGTCCGGGTGCTCCCGCTCCCACTGCGCCTGGGCGGCGTCACGGGCGACGTTCTCCCGGTCCAGACGGGCACCGGTGCGCACCGCGTACCACCAGGCGAGCACGGACAGCCCGCCCACGAAGAACATGGTGGGCAGCACGAAACCGGTGGCCAGGAACACCGCCTGCAGCACCCACCCGGCGGTGTAGCCCCACGATCTGCCCAGCACGGCGGGCGCCAGGCCCAGGACGAGGGCGAGCGCGGTCCCGCCCGCCAGGATCGCCGTGCGGGCCCCGTCCCCGAGCTCGCGGCCGAGCACGCCGTAGGCGGTCAGGGCCGCGAAGAACGCGATGAACGCCTCCATGACCAGCACGGAGGAGGCGAACATCGTGCGGATCGAGCGCCGCCGGCGGGGACCGCCGCCCTGCTGGGCCCTGCTCATGCGTGCCACGGGGGACGGCTCCTCTCCTGGGGGCGGTGGGGTCGGTGCGGGGCGCGGCGCACGCTCACAGCCCCAGCAGGGTGCGGGCCTCGCCGACCACGGTGATCGAGCCCGTGACCAGCACGGCGCCGTCGAACTCCGGGCGGGCGGCGGCGTCCTGGACGGCCTCGGTCATCGCGTCGTCCAGCTGCGGGACGGCGTGGACCACGTCCTCCGGGAAGCCGAGGTCCACGGCGAGCTCCGCGAGCTCCTCCGGGTCGACCGCCCGCGGCGAGGAGGACCGGGTGAACCAGAACTCGGTGTGGAACTCCTCGTACTCGTCCAGGAGGGTCCGCAGCATCGCCTCGGCGTCCTTCTCCCGGAGGACCCCCACCACGAGATTGAGCTTCCCGAAGGTGAAGGCCTCCTTGAGCGCGGCCGCCGCGGCGGTGAGCCCGTGCGGGTTGTGCGCGGCGTCGAGGACCACCGGCGGGGCCTTGCGGGCCAGCTCCAGCCGGCCCGGGGACTCGACGGCGCCCAGGCCCGTGCGGACCAGCTCGGCGTTGAGCTCCCTGTCCCCGCCGCCCAGGAACGCCTCCACGGCGGCGACGGCCAGCGCGGCGTTCTCCGCCTGGTGGGCGCCGAACAGCGGGAGCAGGACCTCCGGGTAGCGCCCGGCCAGGCCCTGCAGGGCCAGCACCTGCCCGCCCACGGCCGTGGCCCGGGACTCCACGCCGAACTCGACGCCGCCGAAGCGGAACGGGACCCCGAGCTCGCGGGCGCGGGCGAGGAGCACCTCGGCGGCCTCCGGGTCCTGCGCGGCCGAGACGAGGAAGCCGCCCGGCTTCAGGATCCCGGCCTTCTCCGCGGCGATCTCCCCGAGCGTGTCGCCGAGCATGTCGGTGTGGTCGAGGTCCACGGGCGTGACCACGGAGACCACGGCGTCGGCCACGTTCGTCGCGTCCCAGGAGCCCCCGATGCCGACCTCCAGGACGACGACGTCCACCGGCGCGTCCGCGAAGACCGCGAACGCGAGCGCCGTGACGGTCTCGAAGTAGCTGAGCCGGGGCTCGCCCCGCTCGGCCAGCTCGGCGTCCACGAGGCCGAGGTACGGGGCGATCTCGCCGAACACGCGCACGAACGTGTCGTCGTCGACGGGCGCGCCGTCCACGCTGATCCGCTCCGTGACCCTGGACAGGTGCGGGCTCGTGTAGCGGCCCACCCGCAGGTCGTGGGCCAGCAGCAGGGCCTCCACCATCCGGGCGGTCGAGGTCTTGCCGTTGGTGCCGGTCAGGTGGATCACCGGGGCGGCGCGCTGCGGCTCGCCCAGGACCTCCATGGCCCGGCGCATCGCGTCCAGGCGCGGTGCCATCCGGTTCTCGGGGGCGCGCTCGAGCAGCCGGGCGTAGACCTCCTCGACGGTGGAGGCGTCGCCGGGCGAGGCGAAGGGGGCGCTCACGCCTGCACCGCCCCGGTGCCGGCGCCCGCGGTCCGGGCGGTGCCCAGGACGGACACCGTCAGGGACGGCTCGCCCACGCGCAGCTCGAGCTCGGCGGAGAGCGTCTCCCCGGCGAGCAGGCCTCGGTGGGCCTCGAGGGCGGCGACCGTCCCCTCGTCCGCGGTGACCACGGTGCGGATCCGGTCGGAGACCTGCAGGGCCGCCTCCTTCCGGGCCTGCTGGATCGCCCGGACCATGTCACGGGCGGTGCCCTCGGCCTCGAGCTCGGGGGTGAGCTCGGTGTCGAGGACGAGGAAACCGCCGCCCGGCAGGACGGTGACGGCGCGGGAGCCCGCCTCCGCGTCCTGCGCCACGACGGTCTCGAGCTCGTACTCGCCCGCCTGCAGCGGGGTGCCGCCGGCGGTGACGGTGCCGTCCTCGGCGGTGGACCAGTCCCCCGCCTTGGCGGCCTTGATCACGGCCTGCACGCCCTTGCCCAGCCGCGGACCCGCGGCGCGGGCGTTGACCTTCAGCTGCTGGGAGATGCCGAACTGCTCCGCGGAGGCCTTCTCGGCGTCGAGCAGGGTCACGGACTTGAGGTTCAGCTCGTCCGCGACGATGTGCTCGAAGGTGCCGGCCAGCTCGTCGCCGCCGGGCACCACCACGGTCATCCCGGCCAGCGGCTGCCGCACCCGCAGCTGGTGGGCCTTGCGCAGGGCCGAGCCGTTGGAGCAGATCGTGCGGGTCGTCTCCATCCGCGCCACCAGGTCGCTCTCGTCGGGGAACAGCGAGGCGTCGGGCCAGTCGGTCAGGTGCACCGAGCGCCCGGCGGTCAGCCCGCGCCAGATCTCCTCCGCCACCAGCGGCAGCAGCGGGGCCGCCACCCGGCAGACGGTCTCCAGGCACGTGTAGAGCACGTCGAACGCGACCGTGTCCTCGTCGAAGAACCGGTCCCGGGAGCGGCGCACGTACCAGTTGGTCAGGGTGTCCATGTAGGCGCGCAGGTGCTCCGCCGCGCCCGAGACGTCGTAGCGGTCGAACGCCGCCTGCACGTCCGTCACGAGCCGGCCCGTGGCGGCGAGCACGAAGCGGTCCATCACGTTCTCGGACTCGTGACGGGTCCGCGCCTCGTACCCGGCGCCGCCGTTCGCGGCGTTCGTGTACAGCCCGAAGAAGTGGTAGACGTTCCACAGCGGCAGCATCATCTGGCGCACGCCGTCGCGGATGCCCTGCTCGGTGACCACGAGGTTCCCGCCGCGCAGGATGGGGCTGGACATCAGGAACCAGCGCATCGCGTCGGCGCCGTCCCGGTCCAGGACCTCGTTGACGTCCGGGTAGTTGCGCAGCGACTTCGACATCTTCTGCCCGTCCGAGCCCAGCACGATGCCGTGGCTGATGACGTTGCGGAAGGCCGGGCGGTCGAACAGCGCGGTGGCCAGGATGTGCAGCGTGTAGAACCAGCCGCGGGTCTGGCCGATGTACTCCACGATGAAGTCGCCGGGGTTGTGGGTCTCGAACCACTCCCGGTTCGCGAACGGGTAGTGCACCTGCGCGTAGGGCATCGACCCGGAGTCGAACCAGACGTCGAGCACCTCGGGCACGCGCCGCATCGTGGCGGCGCCGGTCGGGTCGTCGGGGTTCGGGCGGGTCAGCTCGTCGATCCAGGGCCGGTGCAGGTCCACCTCGCCCCGGTCGTTGCGCGGCAGCCGGCCGAAGTCGGCCTCCAGCTCGGCGAGGGATCCGTAGACGTCGCGGCGCGGGTGCTCGGGGTCGTCGGACTCCCACACCGGGATGGGCGTGCCCCAGTACCGGTTGCGGGAGATCGACCAGTCGCGGGCGTTCTCCAGCCACTTGCCGAACTGCCCGTCCTTGACGTTCTCCGGGATCCAGGTGATCTGCTGGTTGAGCTCGACCATCCGCTCCTTGATCCGGGTGACCTCCACGAACCAGGAGGACACGGCACGGTAGATGAGCGGGTTGCGGCAGCGCCAGCAGTGCGGGTAGGGGTGCTCGTAGCTGGCCTCGCGGACCAGCCGGCCCTGGGCCCTGAGGTCCCGCACCACGGTGCGGGCCACGTCCTTGTCGAAGACGTTGCGCCCGGCGATGCCGGCGAGGGGCGCTCCCGGGGCGAGCCGCTCGTCCTCGAAGAGCCGGTAGAAGACCCCGGACTCGTCGAGGGAGAGCACCACGGGGATGTCGTAGCGGGCGCAGACGTTCTGGTCGTCCTCGCCGTAGGCGGGCGCCTGGTGCACCAGCCCGGTGCCGTCGGTCGTGGTGACGTAGTCGGCCACCACGAACTGCCAGGAGGTGGCCGTGCCGAAGCGCTCGGCGTCGGCGAAGTAGTCCCAGAGCCGCTGGTAGCGCAGCCCCTCGAGGTCGGCACCGGAGTACCGGGCGGTCACGGCGGCGGCCGCGGCCGCCGCCGGGTCCTCGGCCTCCCCCCAGCCGAGGTCCTTGGCGTAGGCCCCCAGCAGCTCCTCGGCCACCAGGAAGCGGCGGCCTGCGAGCTCGCCGGCCCCGGGCACCACGGCGTAGACGATGTCGGGGCCCACGGCGATGGCCTGGTTGGTCGGCAGCGTCCAGGGCGTGGTCGTCCAGGCGAGGGCCTCGACCCCGGCGAGCTCCGCCGCGAGCTCCGGGCGGACCGCCCACGAGCCGTCGTCGAGCACGGGGAAGGTGACGGTGACGGTCTGGTCCTGGCGGTCCTGGTAGACGTCGTCGTCCATCCGCAGCTCGTGGTTGGACAGCGGGGTCTCGTCCTTCCAGCAGTAGGGCAGGACGCGGTAGCCGGAGTACACCAGGCCCTTGTCGTCGAGGGCCTTGAACGCCGCGACGACGGACTCCATGTACTCGGGGTTGAGGGTCTTGTAGTCGTTGTCGAAGTCGACCCAGCGGGCCTGGCGGGTGACGTAGTCCTGCCACTCCGAGGCGTACCGCATCACCGAGGAGCGGCAGGCGTCGTTGAACGCCGCGACGCCCATCCGCTCGATCTCCTGCTTGTCCGCCATCCCGAGCTGCTTCATCGCCTCGAGCTCGGCGGGCAGCCCGTGGGTGTCCCAGCCGAAGCGGCGCTCCACCCGGCGGCCCCGCTGGGTCTGGTAGCGGGCCACGAGGTCCTTGACGTAGCCCGTCAGGAGGTGGCCGTAGTGCGGCAGGCCGTTGGCGAACGGCGGGCCGTCGTAGAAGACGAACTCGTTGGAGCCGTCCCGCCCCGGGTCGCGCCGGTCCACGCTGGCCTGGAACGTGCGGTCCTGCGCCCAGTAGGCCAGGACGCGCTCCTCCACGGCGGGGAACGCGGGCACCGCGGGCACGCCGCGGGCCTCGGGGTCGGTGGTCGCCTTGGGGTAGACAGGTCGGTCTGACACGGGGTCCATCCTCGTTCTGACGTCGGTGCTGCTCGTGCGGGTCAGGGTGCAAGGACGCTGCCGGCCGGTCGCCCGGGGCGGAACGCGGTACCACCTCGCTTGCGCCCCGCTCCCCGGAGGAGAGGCGGGACGCCGCTCGTGACTGCTGTGACGGGCTTACCCGTTCGGTTCTACTGGGGCCCTCCCCGTGGCGGGGCGGGCCTGTTCTTCCGAAGGCTCCCCGGTGATGGCCGGATCGACGCCGTGATGACTGCCCCTCATCTTAACCCACGCGACCCCCCGCCGAGGTCGCAGCTGCCGGCGACCGGGGCGCGCCCGGTCGCCGGCAGTTGCGACCTCGGCGGGGGGGGGGTGGAGGAGGTGGAGGAGGTGGAGGGGAGCGCTACCGGCCGCGGATCAGCTTGTGGGGGGCCGCCTGGGCCACCGGCTTGATCGTCACGGTGTCGAGGTCCACGTGGTGGGGCAGGTTCACCGCGAACGCGCAGACCTGGGCGACGTCCTCGGAGGTGAGGGGCTTGTCCACGCCCGCGTACACCTGATCCGCGGCCTGCCGGTCCCCGCCGAGGCGGTTGAGGGAGAACTCCGGGGTGTGCACCAGGCCCGGGGCGATCTCGACGACGCGCACGTTGTGCTCGGCCTCCTCCAGCCGCAGCGCCTCCGTCATGGCCCGCTCGGCGTACTTCGCGGCGTTGTAGCCGCCGCCGCCCTCGTAGGCCCGGTGCGCCGCGAGCGACGTGAGGTTCAGGACGGTGCCCTCGCCGTTGGCGCGCAGGGCGGGGAGGAAGGCGCGGGTCATGCGCATCGTCCCCAGCACGTTGACCTGGTACATCCACTCCCAGTCCTCGGTGCGGGCATCGGCCACCCGGTCGGTGCCGCGGGCGCCGCCGGAGATGTTGAGCAGGGCGTCCACGCGGCCCTGCTCCTCCAGCACCTGGTCGCGGAGCGCCTCGACGTCGGCGTCCGAGGTGATGTCGCACGGGGCGGGGACGGCCCCGGTCTCACGGGCGAGCGCCTCCAGGCGCTCGGCGCGGCGGGCCACCGCGTAGACGGTCCAGCCGCCGCGGCGCAGTTCGCGCGCGGTGGCCTCCCCGATGCCGGTCGACGCGCCGGTGACGACGGCGACCCGGCCGGTGTGCGTGTTCGAGCTCTGCTGTTCGGTCATGGACCTCACGCTAGCCCGGCGCCGGGCACGGCCCAAGCCCCGGGGGGCGGGGCGCGCGGCGGGGCTCGTGAGAGACTGGTCCGCATGGCTGACAACACGCAGGGCACAGACACGCCCGGAACCGCACCGGAGACCACGCCCGCCACCACGCCCGTGACCGTTCCCGACCGGCCCGCGCTGGAGGGACTGGAGCAGAAGTACGCGCGGACGTGGCGCGAGGAGGGCACGTTCGCGTTCGACGAGGACACGACCCGCGAGCAGGTCTACTCGATCGACACGCCCCCGCCGACCGCCTCGGGCTCCCTGCACGTCGGCCACATGTTCTCCTACACCCAGACCGACGTGATCGCCCGCTTCCAGCGGATGAGCGGCAAGAACGTCTTCTACCCGCTGGGCTGGGACGACAACGGCCTGCCCACCGAGCGCCGCGTGCAGAACTACTACGGGGTGCGCTGCGACCCCACCCGCCCCTACGTCGAGGGCTACCGCCCGCCGGAGAAGCCCGCGAAGAACCAGCGCGACTGGGACGTGGTCTCCCGGAAGAACTTCATCGAGCTCTGCGAGGAGCTGGCCGTCGAGGACGAGAAGGTCTTCGAGCACCTCTTCTCCACCCTGGGCCTGTCCGTGGACTGGACCCGCACCTACCGCACCATCGACGCCCGCTCCCGGGCCGTCTCCCAGCGCGCCTTCCTGCAGGACCTGGAGGCGGGCAACGCCTACATGGCCGAGGCCCCCACCCTGTGGGACGTCACCTTCCGCACCGCCGTGGCCCAGGCCGAGCTCGAGGACCGGGAGCGCGAGGGCACCTACCACCGGGTGGCGTTCCACCGTCCCGACGGCGATCCCGTGCACATCGAGACCACCCGCCCCGAGCTGCTGCCCGCGTGCGTGGCCCTCGTGGCCCACCCGGACGACGAGCGCTACCAGCCGCTGTTCGGCACCACGGTGCGCTCGCCGCTGTTCGACGTCGAGGTCGAGGTGAAGGCGCACCCGTTGGCCAAGCCGGACAAGGGCTCCGGGATCGCCATGATCTGCACCTTCGGCGACCTCACCGACGTCACGTGGTGGCGGGAGCTGGACCTGCCGACCCGGGCGCTGATCGGCCGTGACGGCCGCTTCGCGAGCGAGACCCCGGAGTGGATCGCCGCCGGCGCCCCGGCCGAGCGCTACGCCGAGGTGGCGGGCAGGACCGTCTTCTCGGCCCAGCAGGCCGTGGTGGAGATGCTCCGCGAGTCCGGGGACCTGGTGGGCGAGCCCCGCAAGGTCATGCACCCGGTGAACTTCTACGAGAAGGGCGACAAGCCGCTCGAGGTCGTCACCTCCCGCCAGTGGTACATCCGCAACGGCGGCCGCGACGCCGACCGGCGCGAGGCGCTGCTGGCGCGCGGGCGCGAGATGGACTGGCACCCGGCGTTCATGCGCTCCCGGTACGAGAACTGGATCGAGGGCCTGCACGGCGACTGGCTGATCTCCCGCCAGCGGTTCTTCGGGGTGCCGTTCCCGGTCTGGTACCGCCTCGACGGCGACGGCAACCCGGACTACGACTCCCCCGTGCTGCCGGCCCTGGACCAGCTGCCGGTGGACCCGGCCGCGGACCCCGCCCCGGGCTACGACGAGTCCCAGCGGGACCAGCCCCACGGCTTCACGGGCGACCCCGACGTCCTCGACACGTGGGCGACGTCCTCGCTGACCCCGCAGATCGCCACGGGCTGGGCGTTCGACGAGCGGCTGCACGCCAACACCTTCCCGATGGACCTCCGGCCCCAGGGCCACGACATCATCCGGACCTGGCTGTTCTCCACGGTGGTGCGCTCCGAGTCGCTGGCCGGCACCGTGCCCTGGACCAACACCGCGCTCTCCGGGTGGATCCTGGACCCGGACCGCAAGAAGATGTCCAAGTCCAAGGGCAACGTGGTGGTCCCCACCGAGGTGCTCGAGAACTACGGAGCGGACGCGGTGCGGTACTGGGCCGCCTCCGCCCGGCTCGGCGCGGACACCGCCTACGACGAGGGGCAGATGAAGATCGGCCGCCGGCTGGCCATCAAGCTGCTCAACGCCTCGAAGTTCGTGCTCGCCCAGGGCGTCACGGAGGCCTCCGTGCTCGGTGCGGGGGCATCCGCGGAGCTGGTGACCGACGCCGTGGACCGGGCGCTGCTCGCCCAGCTGGCCACGGTCGTGGAGCGGGCCACGCAGGCGTTCCGGGACTACGAGTACGCCCGGGCCCTGCAGCTCACCGAGCAGTTCTTCTGGACCTTCACCGACGACTACGTGGAGCTCGTGAAGGACCGCGCCTACGGCGCCCGCGGGGAGGCGGCGCAGGCGTCCGTGCACGCGGCGCTCGCCACGACCCTCGACGCGCTGCTGCGCCTGTTCGCCCCGGTGCTGCCGTTCGCCACGGACGAGGTCTGGTCCTGGTGGCGCTCCGGGTCCGTGCACCGGGCGTCCTGGCCCGGCGTCGAGGGCTTCGCGGACGCCGTGACCGACGCCGACCCCGAGGTGCTCACCACCGTGGGCGAGGCCCTCTCCGGGCTGCGCAAGGCCAAGTCGGAGGCCAAGGTCAAGCAGCGCACCGAGGTGCGCTCGGCGACCATCACGGCCTCCGCCGAGGACGTGGCCCGGCTGGAGGCCGGCCTGGGCGACCTCAAGGCCGCGGGCAACGCCGCCGAGCTGGTGCTCGTCGCCGGCCCCGAGGGCCTGGCCGTGCGCGACGTCGAGCTCGTCCCCGCGGAGGAGCCCGCCCGGTAGCGGCTCGGTTTCTTACACGCAGAGGGCCCGGCCGCCGCGGCGGCCGGGCCCTCCTGCGCGCGGGCGGGGTGTCCGGGCTCAGTCGAAGATCGGGCCCTCGTCCCGGCCGCGCTTGAGCTCGTAGAAGCCGTGGTGGGAGACCAGTGCCAGGCAGCCGTCCCAGACCCGGGCGGCGTCCTCGCCCTTCGGCGCGGGGGTGAAGACCGGGCCGAAGAACCCCACACCGTTGACCGCGATGCAGGGCGTGCCGATGTCCTCCCCGGCCACCGCCTGGGCGGCCTCGGTCGAGGCGCGCAGCGCGTCGTCGTACTCCGTGGAGTCCTTGGCCGCGGCGAGCTCCGCGGGCAGGCCGTGCTCCTCGAGCGACTCGGCGATGATCCGCTCCAGGTCCTCCACCCCGCCGGGGTGGCGCCGGCTGCCCATGGCGTCGTAGAGCTTCTTCAGGTACTCGTCACCGTGGGCGCGCGCGGCCGCCTCGACCACGCGCACCAGCCACATGGACTCCTCGTGGCCGTGGTGGTGGTTGTCGGGGTTGTCCTCGTTGAGGATGCCCAGGGAGATGATCCGCCACTGGACCTCGACGTCGCGCAGGCGCTCGACGTCCTCCATCCAGCGCGAGGTCATCCAGGCCCAGGGGCACAGGGGGTCGAACCAGAACTCCACCTTGTCCGTCATCGGCTTCCTCTCGTACGGGCGTCCGCCCGGGCGGCGGACACGTCACCGAGTAGAAGCCACGCGTCAGGCGGTTTTGTTCCGGTTCTGCTCCTCGCGGATCATCTCGTGGGTGATGACCTCCGGCTCGGCCTGCTTGGCCACGGCCTCGGCGGTCACCAGCACGGCCGCGATGTCGTCCCGGCTGGGGAGCTCGAACATGACCGGCTGCAGCACGTCCTCCAGGATGGCGCGCAGCCCGCGCGCGCCCGTGCCCCGCCGGATCGCGAGCTCGGCGACGGCCGTCAGCGCCTCGGGGTCGAAGGTCAGCTCGACCCCGTCCAGCTGGAACATCTTCTTGTACTGCTTCACGAGCGCGTTGCGCGGCTCCGTGAGGATGCGGGTGAGGTCCGCGACCGACAGCTCCCGCAGCGTGGTCACCACGGGCAGGCGGCCGATCAGCTCGGGGATCAGGCCGAACTTCAGCAGGTCCTCCGGCATGACGTCGGCCATCACCTCGTCCCGGGTGCCGGCCTGCTTGAGGTCCGCGCCGAAGCCGATGCTCGTGCGCCCGGCCCGGGACTCCACGATGTCCTCGAGCCCGGCGAACGCGCCCGCCACGACGAACAGGACGTTGGTCGTGTCGATCTGGATGAACTCCTGCTGGGGGTGCTTGCGCCCGCCCTGCGGGGGCACCGACGCCACCGTGCCCTCGAGGATCTTCAGCAGGGCCTGCTGCACGCCCTCCCCGGAGACGTCGCGGGTGATCGAGGGGTTCTCGGACTTGCGGGAGATCTTGTCGATCTCGTCGATGTAGATGATGCCCGTCTCGGCGCGCTTGACGTCGTAGTCCGCCGCCTGGATGAGCTTGAGCAGGATGTTCTCGACGTCCTCGCCCACGTAGCCGGCCTCGGTGAGGGACGTGGCGTCGGCGACCGCGAAGGGGACGTCGAGCTTGCGCGCCAGGGACTGCGCGAGGTAGGTCTTGCCCGATCCGGTGGGCCCCACCAGGAGGATGTTGGACTTCGCGATCTCGACGTCCTCGTCACCGGCCGCGGTGGCCAGGGACAGGGGCTTGCCGTTCTCGCCGGCCCGGACCCGCTTGTAGTGGTTGTACACGGCCACGGCCAGGGCGCGCTTGGCGGTCTCCTGCCCGATCACGTACTGGTGCAGGTGCTCGTAGATCTCGTGGGGCGTGGGGAGTTCCTGCTGCTCGAGGTCCTTGACCTCGCTCAGCTCCTCCTCGATGATCTCGTTGCACAGCTCGATGCACTCGTCGCAGATGTAGACGCGCGGGCCCGCGATGAGCTTGCGGACCTGCTTCTGGCTCTTGCCGCAGAAGGAGCACTTGAGCAGATCCGCGGTCTCGCCGATGCGCGCCATGAAACAGTCCTCTGGTCGGGGTACGGGAATCCTCGTCCAGGATAGGCGAGGACCGGGCCCGGCCCCAACATCGGGACGCCCCGGTGCGCCGCGACCGGTCGGGTCGCGGCGCACCGGGGTCGTCCGGGCCGGGGTGCCCGGGTCAGGAGGTGACGGTCGCGGGCTTGTGGATCTTGCGGGACTCCAGGACGTGGTCCACGATCCCGTACTCCTGGGCCGCGGCCGCGGTCAGGATCTTGTCCCGCTCGATGTCCCGATTGACCTCCTCGGCGGTCTTCCCGGAGTGCAGGGCCAGGGTCTCCTCGAGCCACTCGCGCATGCGCATGATCTCGTTGGCCTGGATCTCGATGTCCGAGGCCTGTCCCCCGCCCTGCCCGGACATGGCCGGCTGGTGGATCAGCACGCGGGCGTTCGGCAGGGCCAGGCGCTTGCCCGGGGTGCCGCCGGCGAGCAGCACGGCGGCCGCGGACGCGGCCTGGCCGAGGCAGACCGTCTGCACCTCGGGGCGGATGAACTGCATCGTGTCGTAGATCGCGGTCATCGCGGTGAACGACCCGCCCGGGGAGTTGATGTACATGGTGATGTCCCGGTCGGCGTCCTGCGCCTCGAGCACCAGCAGCTGGGCCATGACGTCGTCGGCAGAGGCGTCGTCGACCTGGACGCCCAGGAAGATGATCCGGTCCTCGAACAGCTTGGTGTAGGGGTTCTGCCGGCGGTACCCGTAGGGGGTGCGCTCCTCGAAGTCGGGGAGCACGTAGCGGCTGGTGGGCAGGGCGGCCGCGGAACCGGCCGTGGACGAGGGTCCGTGGGTGAAGGTCATGGTTGAGTTCCTCGGAGGTCTGGAAGAGCGTGCCGGGTGGAGGGGTGGGACCGCCGCGGTCCTACCCCTGGTCCTTCGTGTCCTGGTCCTTCATGGTCCCGCCGCCGCCGGTCATGGACCCGGCCGTGCTGGCGATGTGGTCGAAGAAGCCGTACTCGAGGCCCCGCTGGGCGTCGAACCAGTTGTCGCGGTCGTTGTCCCGGAGGATCGTCTCGAGGGTCTGGCCGGTCTGCTCGGCGGTGAGCTCGGCGAGACGCTGCTTCATCGAGAGGATGAGCTCGGCCTGCACCCGGATGTCCGAGGCCGTGCCGCCCATGCCGCCGGAGGGCTGGTGCATGAGGATCCGGGCGTTGGGGGTGGAGTAGCGCTTGCCCTTGGTGCCGGAGGAGAGCAGGAACTGGCCCATCGACGCGGCCAGGCCGGTGGCCACGGTCACCACGTCGTTCGGGATCAGCTGCATGGTGTCGTAGATGGCCATGCCGGCGGTGACGGAGCCGCCCGGGGAGTTGATGTACAGGAAGATGTCCGCCTGCGGGTCCTCGGCCGAGAGGAGCAGCATCTGCGAGCAGATGAGGTTCGCGTTGTCGTCGCGCACCTCGGAGCCCAGCCAGATGATGCGCTCCTTGAGCAGCCGGTTGTAGACGTAGTCGTCCTGGCCGCCCATGGGGCCGCCGCCCTGCAGTCGCGGGCTGGTGGAGGGTGCGTGGGTCGAGCCGAACGGCGACTCGTGAGCGGAGGTCATGGAACTGTGCCTCTTTCGTCCGTGTGGTCCGGTGATCTCTGAACAGAACACTAGTGCCCGCTCCGGGTCCGGGCCGGTCCCCGTCCGGGATGTTCGCTGATGGCGCATGGTCGCGGCCACGGACCCGCCGCGCACGAAGGCGCCGCCGCCCCGGACGGGACGGCGGCGCCTTCGTGCGGCGTTCTCAGCGGGTCACTTGGCGGAGTCCGGGGAGTCGGCCGAGTCGGCGGACTCCGGGGAGTCGGCGGACTCGGGCGAGTCGGCGGACTCCTCCTCGGTGCCGGGGGTGGGGGCCGCGGTGGTCTCCTCCGGCTCGACCTCCTCGGCGGGCTCCCCCGCCTGCTCCTCCCCCTGCGGGCGGACGAACTCGGAGAGGTCCACCGTGTTGCCCGCGGTGTCGGTGACCGTGGCGTACTCCAGGACCTTGGCCAGGGCCTTGCGGCGGCGCACCTCGCCCACCATCAGACCGGCCTGGCCCGAGGAGTCCAGCAGCTGCGCGAACTGGTTCGGGTCCATGCCGTACTGCTGGGACATGTTGATGATGTAGTCGATCAGCTCGGACTGCTCGACGCCGATCTCCTCGGCCTCGGCGACCGCGTCCAGCACGATCTCGTTGCGGAAGGCGTCCTCGGCGTTCTTCTGCACCTCGGCGCGGTGGTCCGGGGTGTCGTGGTCCGCCTCGGCCTGCGGGTTGTCGAAGTGCTGGGCGATCTGCTCGTCGATCACGGCCTGCGGCACGGGGATCTCCACGAGCGCCAGCAGCTTCTCCAGGACCTTGTCGCGGGCCTCGACGCCCTGCTCCACCACGGCGCCCTCGGCGGCCTGCTTCTTCAGGTCCTCCTTGAGCTCCTCGATGGTGTCGAACTCGGAGGCCAGCTGCGCGAACTCGTCGTCCGCCTCGGGCAGCTCGCGCTCCTTGACGGCGGTGACCTTGACCTTGACGGTCGCGGCCTCGCCGCTGTGCTCGCCGCCGGCGAGCGTGGTCTCGAACGTGGCGTCCTCGTCGGCGGAGAGGCCGGTGATGGCCTCGTCCATGCCCTCGAGCATCGTGCCGGCGCCCACCTGGTAGGACAGGTCGTTGGCGGCGTCGACCTCCTCGCCGTCGACCAGGGCCTGCAGGTCCAGGGTGACGAAGTCGCCCTCGGCGGCGGGCCGGTCCACGGTCTTGAGGGTGCCGAAGCGCCCGCGCAGCTCGTCGAGGGCCTTCTGCTCGTCCTCGGCGGAGGCCTCGCGGGCCTCGACCTCGACCTCGAGGCCCTTGTACTCGGGCAGCTCGATCTCGGGGCGCACGGCCACGTCGATCTCGACCTTGGTGTCGGCCTCGCGGTTCGCCTCGTCCGGCTTCGCGACGACCTCGACCTGGGGCTGGGTCAGCGGGGTGATCTCGTTCTCCGCGAGAGCCTGCTGGAAGAAGGTGTTCAGCCCCTCGTTGAGCGCGTTCTCGACGACGAAGTCGAAGCCCACGCGCTGCTCGATCAGCCGCGCCGGAACCTTGCCGCGGCGGAAGCCGGGGACCTGGATCTGGTTGGCGAGCGAGGTGTAGGTCTGGTCGATGAACGGCTTCAGTTCCGCGAACGGGACGTCCACCACGATCTTGACCTGGGTGGGGTTGAGTTTCTCGACGGCGCTCTTCACTTCCGCTGCACTCCTGAGTGGTAGGTCGGTTGGGTCTTCGGGGGCCGTTCTCCGGCCCGGGACAGTCGGGAAGGCGGCTGCCCGGCGGGACCGGGCAGCCGCTCCAACGTCGGGGCGACAGGACTCGAACCTGCGATCTCCTGCTCCCAAAGCAGGCGCGCTAGCCACTACGCTACGCCCCGGTACCTGCAGCCTGGGCTGCAACGACTGCGGTCCGGTGCACGAGCACGGACCACCGGCGAGTCTACCGGGTGGGCGGACGGGGCCGCACCTCGGCCCGCGGAGACGCTCGGGCGGGCGCCGGCACGCGCTCCGTCCACCCTGCTCCGGCGGTCCGTCCGGGCCCCGGGATTTGACACCGCGCGCGCCGGGCCGGTTAATGGGAATGGCCTCGGCAGAGCGCCCTGCGGGGATGTAGCTCAATGGTAGAGCCTCAGTCTTCCAAACTGATTACGCGGGTTCGATTCCCGTCATCCCCTCGCCGTGCACGAACGCCCCGGTCCTCCTGGACCGGGGCGTTCGTCGTGCTCAGGGGCCCGCGCCCCGTCGGCCGGGACCGCCGGCCGGTGCGCGCGGGGCTCAGCGGACCAGCCCGACGACGCGCCAGAACCGGCCGCGGTGGGCGTACACGGGTCGCAGGCCGTGCTCGCGCAGCACGGCGAGCATGGCCTCGGGCGGGTGCGCGTAGTTGCGGAAGGACCGGCCGCTCACCCGGTAGAACGCGTTGAGCACGGCCAGGGACGCCCGGACCGCCGGGGTCCGCGGCGGGAAGCTGAGCACCAGGAGCCGCTGCGCGTGGTCGGCGGCGGCCGCGAGCAGCCGCTCGTGGTCGGGATAGCAGCACACCACCCGGTGCAGGACGACGACGTCGTGAGGCCCCACCGCCCCGGGGTCGGCGGCGATGTCGAGCCGGCGCCGGTCCGTGCGGCCGCTCGTCCCGGCCGCCGCGGCGAGCGCCGCGGCCTCGGCCTCGTAGGAGTCCACGAGCTCGAGGTTGGTGGTGCGGGCCGCCCCGCGGCGCAGCAGCTCGAGCTGGACCTCCCCGACCCCGCCGCCGATCTCGAGCACGCCGGCCCCCTCGATGCCGCGCGACTCCAGGAAGGACAGCAGCCGCCGCGTGGTCCGGTCCGGGCCGGAGCGGCGGTAGCGGGCGGCCAGGTGGCGGGCGAGCCGCGGCCCGAACACGCCCTCGTAGCCTCCGGGACCGCAGCAGCTGCTCACGGGAGCAGGATAGCCCGGCGGCGGCGCCGGGCGGAGGGGGCGCCGGTGGGGCGTGCCGGCCGGCGGCGGCCCCGCCCCCGTGGGCCCGGGCCCGGCCTTCCCCGGCGGAACGGGCGCCGGTGGGGCGTGCCCGCCGTCGGCTCTGCCTCGCCCCTGCGGGTCCGGCTTCAGCCCTGGCAGGAGGGGCACCAGTAGAGCGTGCGCCCCGCCAGCTCCCCCGCGGCCACGGGCGTGCCGCAACGACGGCACGGCAGGCCCTGGCGCCGGTAGACCAGGTGGGCGTGCTCGGGCCAGGCCTGCTCCTCCCCGGTGCCCGGACGGTCCTCGGGGTCGGTCGTCACGATCCGGCCGAGCCGGACGCCGGTGCGCATGAGGGCGGCGTTCTCCGCCCAGAGCACCCGCAGCCGGGCCGCGCCGAGGGCCCGCCCCGGGGTCAGCGGGTCGAGGCCGCGCCGGAACAGGGACTCCGCCCGGAAGATGTTGCCCACCCCGGCCACGACCGCCTGGTCCATGAGCAGAGCGCCCACGGGCCGGCGGCTGCGCCGGACCGCGGCCACGAAGGCCTCGGGGTCCGCGTGGGGGTCGAGCGGGTCCGGGCCGAGCCGCGCCCGGGCCGCCTCGGCCCCGGCGCGGCTCTCGAGCACGCACAGCGTGGGCCCGCGCAGGTCGGCCCAGCCCTCGTCGCCCACCAGCCGCACGCGCACCGCCCCCACCGGAGGCGGCGGCCGCAGCGGGCCGGCCGCGGGGGCGCCGTCGTCGTGGCACTCCCGCTCGCCGATCCGGCGCGGCGCCCCGATCGAGGAGGCACCGCGGAAGCGGTCGGTGCCGCCGAAGCTCCACGCGCCGTAGAGACCGAGGTGCGAGCGCAGCACGCGGTCCCCGGCGAAGTCCAGGAAGAGCTGCTTGCCGTGGGCGCGGGCGCCCTCGAGCACGGCGCCGTCCAGGGCGGCCGCCCCGGCGGCGAAGCGTCCCTGCGGGGAGCTCACGGACAGGGCCTGGCCCGCGAAGCAGTCCCCGAACTGGCGGGCGAGCCGGTGGATCGAGTGGCCCTCCGGCACTCAGGCCTCCCGGGCGGCCGGGAACTCGCGCGGGCGCAGCTCCTCGAGCCTGCCGGCGACCGTGCCGGTGGACTCGTACTCGCCGATCTGCCCGATCCGGCGGACGTGGCGCTCGTCGCCGGAGAAGGGCTCCGCCAGGAACGCCCGGACGATCTCCAGCGCCTCCTCCCGCGGGTGCTGGCGCCCGCCGACCGCCACGACCTGCGCGTCGTTGTGCTGGCGCGCCAGCCGGGCGGTGTCCAGGTTCCAGGCCAGCGCGGCCCGGACGCCCGCCACCTTGTTGGCGGCGATCTGCTCCCCGTTGCCGGATCCGCCCAGCACGATCCCGAGGGAGTCGAGCCCGGCCTCCCGGTCCGCCACGACGGCGCGCGCGGCGCTGATGCAGAAGGCGGGGTAGTCGTCGAGGGCGTCGTACTCGGCGGGGCCGTGGTCGACGAGGTCGTAGCCGGCGGCGACGAGCTCCTCCACCAGGTAGCGGGAGAGGTCCAGGCCGGCGTGGTCGGTGGCGATGTGGACGCGCATGGGCGGCGTGCTCCTGGGGTTCGCGGGAACGGGGCGGGATCGAGGCGCGGACCCGCGGAGGAGGTCCGGCCGCCCTCCAGCGTATCGGGTGCCGCGGCCGCGCGGACGGGCCGGGGGCTCCCGCGGCGGCCGGGGCCCGGGGGGCATAATGGGACGACTCCCTGCGGCCCGCCGGTCGCGGACGCCCCGACCCCCACGTGATCCCGACCCCGACGAGAGGACGGCGCTGAAGTGCCCGGAACCAACCTGACCCGCCAGGAGGCGGCCGCGCGGGCCGAGACCGTGGCGGTGGACGCCTACGAGGTCGTCCTCGACCTCACCCGCGGCGAGCGGCTCTTCCGCTCCACGACCACCGTGCGCTTCCGGGCGAGCCCGGGCGCCGCGACGTTCATCGACGCGATCACCGAGACGGTGCACTCCGTGGTGCTCAACGGCGCCGAGCTCGACCCCGCCGAGGTGGCGGACGGGGCCCGGATCCAGCTGTCGGGACTCGCGGAGCACAACGTGCTCACGGTCGAGTCCGACTGCCGGTACATGAACACCGGCGAGGGCCTGCACCGGTTCGTGGACCCGGTCGACGACGAGGTGTACCTCTACACCCAGTTCGAGGTGGCGGACACCCGCCGGGTCTTCGCCGTGTTCGAGCAGCCGGACCTCAAGGCGCGCTTCGCGTTCACGGTCACGGCCCCGGCGCATTGGACCGTGGTCTCGACCCAGCCCACCCCGCAGCCCCGGCCCGCCGGCGAGGGCACCGCCACGTGGTCCTTCGCGCCCACGCCGGTGGTGCCCTGCTACGTCACCTCGCTGATCGCCGGCCCGTACGCGTCCGTGCACGACGAGCTCACGAGCGCCGACGGCCGCACGATCCCGCTGGGCCTCTACGCCCGGCGCTCGCTCATGGAGCACGTCGAGGCCGAGGAGATGTTCGGGGTCACCAAGCAGGGCTTCGAGTTCTTCGAGGCGCAGTTCGGGGTGCCCTACCCGTTCGAGAAGTACGACCAGCTGTTCGTCCCGCAGTTCAACGCCGGGGCCATGGAGAACGCCGGCGCGGTGACCTTCGTGGAGCTCTACGTCTTCCGGTCGCGACCCACCCGGGCGCGGGTGGAGCGGCGGGCCGTCACGATCCTGCACGAGCTCGCCCACATGTGGTTCGGCGACTTCGTGACCATGCGCTGGTGGAACGACCTGTGGCTCAACGAGTCCTTCGCCGAGTTCATGTCGACCCTCGCGGCCGCGGAGCACACCCGGTGGACCGACGCCTGGACCACGTTCGCCGCCGGGGAGAAGTCCTGGGGCTACGAGCAGGACCAGCTGCCCACCACGCACCCCATCGTGGCGGAGATCCGCGACCTCGAGGACGTGCTGGTCAACTTCGACGGCATCACCTACGCCAAGGGCGCCTCGGTGCTCAAGCAGCTCGTCGCGTGGGTGGGCCAGGAGCAGTTCATGGCCGGGCTGCACCGCTACTTCCTGGAGCACGCGTGGGGCAGCACCGAGCTGCGCGACCTCCTGGTCCGGCTCGAGGAGGCCAGCGGCCGGGACCTCGACGAGTGGGCCGCCCAGTGGCTCGGCACCGCCGGGGTGAACACCCTGACCCCGGTCCTGGAGACCGACCAGGACGGGATCATCCGGGCCTTCCGGATCGAGCAGACCGCTCCCGCGGAGCACCCCACGCTGCGCCCGCACCGGCTGGCCGTGGGCTTCTACGACCACGACGCGCAGCGGGGCCGGCTCGTGCGCACCCACCGGCTCGAGCTCGACGTCGACGGCGCGTCCACGGAGGTGCCCGAGCTGGTGGGGCGGGAGATGCCCGACCTCGTGCTGCTCAACGACGACGACCTCGCCTACGCGAAGATCCGGCTCGACGAGTGCTCCCTGGACACGGCCCTCACGCACCTGCAGAACTTCGAGGACACGCTCCCGCGCGCCCTCGTCCAGGCCTCCGTGTGGGACGGGGTGCACGACGGCGAGACGCCCGCCCGCCGCTACGTGGAGCTCGTGCTGGGCACCGTCGCCCACGAGACGTCCTCGACCGCCGTCCAGGTGCAGCTGCGCCAGCTGGACACCGTGCTCGACGGCTACGTGGCGGAGTCCGCGCGGGAGGCCACCGTGCACGGCGCCGCCGACCGGCTGCTGCGCCTGACCGAGGAGGCGGAGGCCGGGTCCGATCGGCAGCTGCAGTTCCTGCGGGCCTTCGCCCGGCACGCCCGCACCGGGGACCAGCTCGACGTCCTCGAGCAGCTCCTCGACGGCCGGCGCTCCCTGCCCGGCCTGCCGCTGGACACCGACCTGCGCTGGAGCCTGCTCACGGCCCTGTGCGCCGGCGGACGCCTCGGCGACGAGGCCGTGGACCGGATGCTCGCCGAGGACGACACCGAGAACGGCGCGATCGCGGCCGCACGCGCCCGGGCCGCGATCCCCACGCCCGAGGCCAAGGCCCGGGCCTGGCAGCAGATCATGGTGGACGGATCCCTGCCCAACTCGATCCAGGACGCGGCGATCGACGGGTTCCGCACCGCGGCCGACCCCTCGCTGCTGGAGCCGTGGGCCGAGCGGTACTTCGCGGCGATCCCTGACGTGTGGCGCACCCGCACGCACGAGCTCGCCCAGCAGATCGCGGTCGGCATGTACCCCAACATCCCCGCCCAGCAGACGGTGGACGCCACGGACGCGTTCCTCGCGGACCTGCCGGAGGACCTGCACGGGCTGCGGCGGCTCGTGCTCGAGCGGCGCGACGCGACCGCCCGCGCGGTCCGCGCGCAGGCCGTGGACGCCGCCTCCCAGGTGGCGCGCGCATGAGCGGCGGGACGCAGCACCCGGTCCCCGGCGAGCCCGGCCCCGGCGAGCCCGGTCCCGGCGCAGGCCCGCGCACCGACCCGGCCGCCGCCGCCCCGCCCGGGGCGCGGTCCTTCTCCGTGGGAGCCCCGCTGTCCCAGCTGCGCCGGCCGGTGCCCCAGGTCGGCGACGAGCGGGAGCAGGCCGAGGCGGGCACGTCGTCGTCGTTCTACGAGCAGGTGGGCGGGCACGAGACGTTCGTGAAGCTCGTGCACGAGTTCTACGTCCGGGTGGCCGAGGACGAGCGGTTCCGCGCGCTCTACCCGGAGGACGACCTCGGGCCGGCCGAGGAGCGCCTGCGGATGTTCCTCGAGCAGTACTGGGGCGGGCCGACCACCTACTCCGAGCGCCGCGGTCACCCGCGGCTGCGGATGCGGCACATGCCGTTCCCGGTGGACGCGTGGGCGCGCGAGACGTGGCTGCGGCACATGCGCGCGGCCCTGGACACCCTCGAGCTCTCCCCGCTGCACGACGGGATCATCTGGGACTACTTCGACCGGGCCGCCCACGCCATGGTCAACCGGCCCGGCTGAGCCCGGCGCCGGGCTCAGCGCTTGGCGAGGACGTGCCCTCCGGGGGTGCTCAGGCGCACCCAGCGGCCGTTCTCGGCCACGGCCACGTCGGTGCCCGGGCGCAGGAACCCGAGCGAGTACGCGGCGAACGCGGCGCCGTCCGGCGGTGCGGCACCGCTCAGCCGACCGGCGAGGGCGTCCGCCCACCCGGACGAACGGCCCCAGACCTGCGAGCGCACGGTGTCCACGACGGCGGCGCCGGCGTCCGTGGGCACGGCCCGGGCCACCTCGGCGATCCCGGCGCGGGCGGCCTCCCGCAGCTCGTCCCCGGCGACGGCGCCCACCGGCGACCACCCGCTCAGGGGCGGCGCGATGCCCGCCCAGGTGACGGTGGCGTCCATGGGGGGCAGGCCGACCTCCGTGGCGTCCTGGTCCTGGCGCGGCATCCGGTCGAGCACCCCGCCGAGCGGGACGGTGACGTCGAGGACCTGCTCCTCGGCCAGCGCCGCGGTGCGCAGGCCCAGCACCGTGGGCGTGCTGTCGAGCAGCCCGTGGGGCTCGAGCACGCACACGTAGACGCCGAGGGCCCGCCCGCGCGCCTGGAAGCGCACCGCGCCCTGGGGGTCGACGCCGCGGGCACGGGACAGGTAGGTCCGCAGGTCGGCGACGTCCCGCGGGTCCGTGAGGGGAAGGGACCGGCTCACGGCGCTCAGGCCTGGGCCGGCACGGGGCGGCGGGCGAAGCGGGCCGGGGCGTCCGCCCACTGGGCGAGCGCGCTGCGCGGCGCCTCGTCGAGGCGGGTGGACCGTCCGGTCTCCCGGTCGATCACCACGACCACGGTCTGCGCCACCGCGTAGACCCGGGAGCCGTCCTCCTCCTGGACCGCGTAGTCCAGCACGAAGCTCGACCCGCCCACGGAGGAGACGCCCACGCGCACGAAGACGGGATCGGCGCGGTACAGCAGCTGCTCCGTGTACTCGACCTCCTGCCGGCCGATCACGGTCATCCGCTCGCCCAGCAGGGAGCGGAACGTGGCGTCCGCGGGCGCGCCGGCCACGGCGCCCTCGGGCAGCGGCCGGGACATGAGCCGCACGCGGGCGTCCTCCAGGTACTGGAGCATGGTGACGTTGTTGACGTGGCCGTAGCTGTCGATGTCGCCGAAGCGCATCTGGATGGGGATCAGCAGCGATGACATGACCCCCATCCCATCACACCGCGGCACTCCGGTCGCGCCGTGGCGGGGGCCGCCCGCTTGGTTAGAGTGAGGCCCATGACGTACAGCCCTCTCCCGGACCCCACCCAGGCCCTGCTCGACATGCTCGATCTCGCGGACGGGGGTGGCGCGCGCACGCTCGAGGACATCTACGTGGGCCACTCCATCTCCCCCGCGCGCGGCCGGGTCTACGGAGGGCAGGTCCTGGCGCAGGCCGTGACCGCCGCCATGCGCACCGTGGAGCCGGAGCGGATCGTGCACTCCCTGCACGGGTACTTCCTGCGCGCCGGGGACGTGTCCCGGCCGATCACGTTCGGGGTGGAGCGGATCCGGGACGGGCGCTCCTTCTCCGCCCGCCGCGTGCACGCCTACCAGGAGGGTCGCGCCATCCTTTCGGCCATCGCCTCCTTCCAGGTGCCGGCCCGCGGACTGGACCACCAGGACGAGTGCCCCCAGAACCTGCCCGAGCCCGAGTCCCTGCCCAGTGCCGTGGAGCTGCTGGGCCACATCGACGCGCCCGAGGCGCAGGCCATCGCCCACGAGCGGCCCTTCGACATGCGCTACATCACCGAGCCGATCTACTTCGAACCGGACTCGCGCGGGGAGCCGTTCAACGCCGTGTGGATCAAGACCCTCAAGCCGCTGCCGGACGACCCGAACATCCACCGCGCCGCGCTCGCCTACGCGAGCGACTACACCCTCCTGGAGCCGGTGCTCCGGCTGCACGGCAGGACGTGGATCGAGCCGGGGATGAACCTCGCCTCGCTCGACCACGCGATGTGGTGGCACCGGGAGGCGCGCGCCGACGAGTGGCTGCTGTACGTGCAGTCCTCCCCCAACGCGTCCTCGGCCCGCGGTCTCGGGGTGGGGCGGATGTTCTCCCGGGACGGACGGCTCGTCGCCACGACGGCCCAGGAGGGCATGATGCGCTTCCCCGAGTTCCACTGAGGTTCCCCGAGTTCCACTGAGGTTTCCGGGGGCCGCAGAGCTTCCCCTGAGGGCCACAGAGGTTCTGCGGGGGCCGCTGAGCTGCCCCGGAGTCCGCTGGGCTTCCCCGGGGTCCACTGGGCCTCCCCGGAGTCCGCTGAGCTTTCCCCCGGGGTCCACTGGGCCCCCGCGCGAGCTGCGCAGGGATCCGTCGTGCCCGCGCGCGTGGTGCCGCGCGGGCACGACGGAGGGCGCCGGTCCCGCGGGACCGGCGCCCTCCGGGCGGGACGACTCAGTCGCGGGTCAGCCGGCGGTGGGTGACCCGGTGCGGCCGCGCGGCGTCGGCGCCGAGACGATCCACCTTGTTGGCCTCGTAGGACTCGAAGTTGCCCTCGAACCAGTACCAGCGGTCCGGCTCCTCGTCGGTGCCCTCCCACGCCAGGATGTGGGTGGCGACCCGGTCGAGGAACCACCGGTCGTGCGAGACGACCACGGCGCAGCCCGGGAACTCCAGCAGCGCGTTCTCCAGCGAGCCGAGGGTCTCGACGTCGAGGTCGTTCGTGGGCTCGTCGAGGAGCAGCAGGTTGCCGCCCTGCTTGAGGGTCAGCGCCAGGTTCAGCCGGTTCCGCTCCCCGCCGGAGAGCACGCCGGCCTTCTTCTGCTGGTCCGGGCCCTTGAAGCCGAACGCCGAGACGTAGGCGCGCGAGGGCATCTCCACGTTGCCCACGTTGATGTAGTCGAGGCCGTCCGAGACGACCTCCCACAGGGACTTGTTGGCGTCCAGGTTCGCGCGGTTCTGGTCCACGTAGGAGATCTTGACCGAGTCGCCGATCCGCAGCTCCCCGCCGTCCAGCTCCTCGAGGCCCACGATGGTCTTGAACAGGGTGGACTTGCCGACGCCGTTGGGGCCGATGACGCCCACGATGCCGTTGCGCGGCAGGGAGAAGGACAGGCCCTTGATCAGGGAGCGGTCCCCGAAGCCCTTCTGCAGGTCCTTCGCCTCGATCACGAGGTTTCCCAGACGGGGCCCCGGCGGGATCTGGATCTCCTCGAAGTCCAGCTTCCGGGTCTTCTCGGCCTCGGCGGCCATCTCCTCGTACCGGGCCAGGCGGGCCTTCGACTTCGCCTGCCGGCCCTTCGCGTTGGAGCGCACCCAGTCGAGCTCGTCGGCCAGACGCTTGGCCTGCTTGGCGTCCTTCTTGCCCTGCACCTCCATGCGGGCGCGCTTGGTCTCGAGGTAGGCCGAGTAGTTGCCCTCGTAGCCGTAGAGGCGGCCGCGGTCGACCTCGCAGATCCACTCGGCCACGTGGTCGAGGAAGTACCGGTCGTGGGTCACGGCCATGACGGCGCCGTGGTAGTCCTTCAGGTGCTGCTCCAGCCACAGCACGGACTCGGCGTCCAGGTGGTTGGTGGGCTCGTCGAGCAGCAGGAGGTCCGGCTTCTGCAGCAGCAGCTTGCACAGGGCCACGCGGCGGCGCTCACCGCCGGAGAGGACGGTGACGTCGGCGTCCGGCGGCGGGCAGCGCAGGGCGTCCATCGCCTGCTCCAGCTGGGAGTCGAGGTCCCAGGCGTTGGCGGCGTCGATGTCCTCCTGGAGCCTGCCCATCTCCTCCATGAGGGCGTCGAAGTCGGCGTCCGGCTGGGCCATCTCCTCGGAGATCGCGTTGAAGCGGTCGACCTTCGCCTTGATCTCGCCCACGCCCTCCTCGACGTTGCCGAGGACGGTCTTCTCCTCGTTCAGCGGCGGCTCCTGCAGCAGGAGGCCCACGGTGTAGCCGGGGCTGAGCCGGGCCTCACCGTTGGAGGGCTGGTCGAGGCCGGCCATGATCTTGAGGATGGTGGACTTGCCGGCCCCGTTGGGGCCCACGACGCCGATCTTCGCGCCGGGGTAGAACGACATGGTGACGTCGTCCAGGATGACTTTGTCGCCCACGGTCTTGCGGGCCTTGGACATTGTGTAGATGAATTCCGCCATGCCCTCCAGGCTACCCCGCTCCGCGGCGGCCCAGGGGCGGGGGGACGGGACGGGGACGCGGGCACCCCCGGTCCCCTGCGGCCCCCGCGCCCCGGACGGCCTCGCCGGCCGGGCTCAGGTGGCCGCCGGCTGCCGCCGGGGACGCCGGAGCGCCCCGCTGCCGGCCCCGAGGAGCTCGCCCGTCTGCGGGTCGACGCCCTCCGGGACCGCCGGGTCCTCGTGCTCCTCCGCCGGGGATCCGTCCGGAGCCGCGGCCGCCGGGGGACGCTCCGCGGCGCCGTCCTCGGGCGGCGCCGCGACCGGGTGTCCCGCCTGCCCGGCGGAGGGGGTCCCGGACTGCCCCGCCGGCGCGGCCCCGAACTCCTCGGCGGGCGGTGCGGAGCTGACCGTTCGCTGGAAGCAGGCTGTCCCCAGTGCGAGGTCGTGGCCGATGGACACCGCATCCACGTCCACGGCGGTGTTGCGCCCGTGCTCGCCCTCCCAGAACCGGACCTTGAGCTTGCCGACCACCACCACGGGCTGCCCCTTCTTGATGCTGGCCAGGGCATTGAGCCCCAGGGCCCGGAACGCCTGGATCGAGAACCAGTTGGTGTGCCCGTCCCGCCACGACCCGGCCTGCTGGTCGAACCAGCGCGGGGTGGAGGCCAGGCGGAAGGTCACCACCACGGTGCCGTCGGGCAGGTTGCGGGACTCGGGATCCGTGGCCACGTAGCCGCGGACGGTGATCTGCTCGGTCATCGGGAACTCCTCTGGACGGCGGCCGCTCCGGCCGGTGCTGGCCCCGGTGGCGGGGTGCACCCAGGGTGCGTGGAGTCCGGGTGAGCCGGTGGCCGGTCACCGCCGGCTGTGGACGGCGGGCCCGTCGTCGCCGGAGGGATGGGGGCTGTGCAGTCCGGTGGGCCGGTGGCGGTGGAGGCCGGCGGGCCGGTGCCTCCGGCGGACCCGGCGGGCCGGTGGCTCCGGTGGGCCGGTGGCCGCTGAGTCCGTGGAGCCGGCCTGTTCCCGTGCTCTCAGTCGATGTCGCCGGCGTTCCAGGCGATGACCCCGAGGGGTTCCCGGCGCCGCTCCTGCTCGTGGGAGCACGCCCAGCACCACGGGCCGTAGAAGGGCGGAGCGCCGCACGGGCAGAGCCGGATCCGAGCCATCGGACTCACCTCGATGTTCGTTGCAGACGCCGGGCAGGTGGCGACCTGCCGGACGACATCCTGCGCAGGTGTCCTCACCCCTACTACCGGCGCGGGGGATCCTGTGGATGCACCGCGCGCCGACTTCTCCGGCCCGCCGGCCGGCCGGAGCGCCGGGTCCGGCACCGCTCCCCCCGGACGCCCCGTCGATCCGGCCCCGCGGCACCGTGCGGCCGGGCGCCGTCCGTGGCCGGCGGTGCCGGAGCGCCGGCGCACGGATCCCGCGGTGCAGTGGGGACGGCCCGGCCCCGGGGCACTCGACCGGGCGGGCTTCGCGGCCCGGCCGCTCCGGCCCTGGCGTCGCCGCCGCCCACGGCAGCGACGCCCTGCGGCCGCCTGGCTAGGCCGCGAGCCCCGGCTCCACGACCACGCAGTCCCCCCTGAAGTCGAGGTGCATGCTGTGCAGCTCGACGATCCCCCGGATGATGGTCTCCAGTCGCTCGGGATCGACGTCCTCGCCGAGCTGCCGGACGATGAAGTCCCTGGTGTCCTCCGCGGCCTCCTCGACCGTGTCGTAGTGGTAGTAGCGGACCCCCCGGCCCGTCCACTGCCTGATGATGGTGACGCTCATGGTTCCTCCCCCTGATCGGATCCGGACACGAGGCCCGTGGCCGCCCCGGCACCCCGTCCGGGAACTGCGGCCGCCCCGGCGGGCTGCCGCCGGGACCGTCGCCGAGGTGCTCGCCCGGCCCAGTTCCGACCTGGACGACGATGCCGGGTGGGCGGCTCGTCGCACCCCTCGACGCACCTCTTAACGTATGCGAATGCACACGGGGGTGGCTGTCCACACTTTCGCAGCCGGAGGCGTCCGCCGGCCGGCATCGGACGACGGAGGCACCGTCGCGGAGCACGACGGCACCGTGGCGCCGAGCACGACGGCCGGCGCACAGGAGGGCAATCTCCCCGGGCGGCACGATGGGGCCTGCCGACCGGGGAGCGGGTCGTCGGTGCGGCGGCAGCTGTCCAGGTCGGCCGCACCGGGGTCGTCCCGCGCACGGCACGGCCCCGCCCCGCGGGTCCGCGGGACGGGGTCGTGCCGATGCCTCCGGCCGAGATCGGGCGACGGCCGTGCGCAGCGGTGCTGTGCCCCAGGAGGGAGTCGAACCCCCGACCAAGAGATTAGAAGGCTCCTGCTCTATCCACTGAGCTACTGGGGCGGGCCGCCCGGGAACAAGCCCCGGGCACCGCGCTCGAGTTTACCAACTCCCCGGCGAGGGCCCGGCCCGCGCGCCTCACGCCGCGGATGCGGCCCGCGCGGACCACGTGGCGGGACGGACCCCGCTCAGATCACGGCGTTCTGCACCGGCGGCTGGTAGCGACCGCGGAACAGCCGCCGGGTGGCCGGGTCGATGAACCACAGGTAGACGCCGTAGGAGAGGGCGACGACCGCGGCGATCAGCCGGCCGGAGCTGAGGTCCAGGTCCAGGTAGGGGAAGACGTCCAGCTGGTCGGAGACGGCGTAGATCATGAAGAAGACCGTCAGGAAGAACAGGATGTCCACCTGCCAGTCGCTGCGGATCCCCGTGACGGCGAACAGCGGGATGAGCCACACCACGTACCAGGCCTGGATCATCGGGGAGAAGAGCACGATCGCCGCGAAGGCCCAGGTGAGCCGGCGGATGATCCGCTCGTCCCGGCCCACGAACATCAACCACAGGATCACCGGCACCGCGAGCGCCTGGCCCACGGAGTGGGTCACGTCCCGCCACTGGCCCGAGTCGGCGCCCACGGCCGCGGCCAGGGTGGCGGCGAGACCGCCGACGAAGCCCACGGGGGCGTACCAGATGGACACCGAGCCCGGGGTGGACATCGCGGCGACCCAGCCGAAGCCGAAGCCGTTGACCAGCCCCATGAGCCCGAGCAGGGCGATCGAGTAGGCGAGGACCAGGAACCAGATCATGAACCGTCGCGGCCAGGAGGCGCCCCGGCCCGCCCAGAGCAGACCGATGAAGGGCAGGAAGACCAGGGTGATGGGCTTGATCGCCACCGACAGGGTGACGAGCGTGGTGCCGAGCAGCCCGCCCTTCCAGTTCCGGTGCACCGCGGCCGCGTAGGTGCCGCCCAGGGCCAGGGCGATCATGATGGCGTCGTTGTGCACGGAGACGATGAAGTTGGTCAGGAACAGCGGGTTGGCGGCACTGAGCCACAGGGCCCGCGCCGGGTTGATGCCGTGCAGCCGGGCGAGCCGCGGGATCAGCCACATGCACGCGATCACGGCGAGCACGCACAGGCCCCGGAACCAGAGCACGGCGGCGTCCGGGTCCGCCCCCGTCACGGCCACCACGAACTGCTCGAGCCACAGGAAGAGGGGCCCGTAGGGCGGCGGGGACTCCGACCACATCTGGTCCGCCCCGAGCTGGAAGAAGTTGTCGATCGTGGAGACCCCGTGCTCGTAGGGGTTCAGCCCGTTGGCCATCACCCGGCCCTGGCCGATGTAGGAGTAGACGTCCCGGCTGAACAGGGGGATCGTCACGAGCATGGGCGCGGACCACGCGGCCACGGCGGCGAGCACCCACCGGCCGCTGCCCGGCCCCCACCGGTTGAGCTTCTGGCCCAGCCGCAGCCACTCGCGGATCAGGAGCATCCCGCCCACGGCGAGCAGGAGGATGGAGACGATCACCCCGGTGGTGGTGAAGCGCATGCCGATGATCACCGGCGCCTGCCGCAGCGGGGACACGGAGGCCAGCCAGCCGACGCCGAGGGAGCCGACGAGCAGCATGACCGAGCCGACGGTGCCCATGATCACCGTCCGCAGGGGCGAGCCGGAGATGTAGCGCGAGCTGTCGGGGTCCGCCGTCGTGCGGACGCCGCCGGGCTCTCCGTCCGGCGCCGACGTCCTCGAAGTGGTCTGCACTGCTCTCCCGATGCGCCCGTCCGTGGTTGCGGGCGCCGCGGCTGGGCGCAGCACGGACCCGTGGTCGCCCCGATCCTATCCCCGGCACCTCCCGGGATCCCCGAAGGCCCACGGGAGGGCGCGGGGACGTCGGGCCGGCACGGTAGATTGTCCGGGTGGCTACTTCCAACGGACGCATTGTGTGGATCGACTGCGAGATGACGGGGCTGTCCCTCGAGACGGACGCCCTCATCGAGGTCGCGGCGCTCGTCACCGACGACGAGCTGAACGTCCTCGGGGAGGGGGTGGACGTCGTCGTGCGCCCGAGCGAGGCGGCGCTGGCGCAGATGGGGGACTTCGTGCGGACCATGCACACGAGCTCCAAGCTGCTCGACGAGCTCCCCTCCGGGCTGACCATGGAGCAGGCGCAGGAGCAGGTCCTCGCCTACGTCAAGGAGTGGGTGCCCGAGCCGGGCAAGGCGCCCCTGGGCGGGAACTCGGTGGGCACGGACCGCACCTTCCTGGTGCGGGACATGCCGGAGCTCGTGGCGCACCTGCACTACCGCGTGATCGACGTCTCCACCATCAAGGAGCTCGCCCGCCGGTGGTACCCGCGCGCCTACTTCCAGGCCCCGCCGAAGACCGGCAACCACCGGGCGCTGGGCGACATCCGCGACTCGATCGACGAGCTGCGCTACTACCGCCGCGCCGTCTTCGCCGCCGAGCCGGGACCCGACTCGGAGACCGCGAAGGGCATCGCCTCGGAGATCGCCGCCTCCCGCACCGGCGCCTGAGCCGCCCGTCCGGGGCCGGACCCCGGCCGGCCGCGTCCGGCCCCGGGTGGTCCGGGGAGCTCCGGGAATGCGGTACACTCGTAGGCGTTGCCCAGCGGAAGCACGGTCTTCCGGCGGGCGTTCATGGTGGGCGTAGCTCAGTTCGGCAGAGCGCCTGGTTGTGGTCCAGGAGGTCGCGGGTTCAACCCCCGTCGCTCACCCACCGTGAAAGGCCGTCCCGAGGACTCGGGGCGGCCTTTCGTCGTTCCGGTCCGCCCCCGACGGGGCGCGAGCCCCGGCAAGTCGAAGGAAGTGCGTCATGGCCGTCCGCCCCGTGGTGATCACCGGCGATCCCGTCCTCCACCGTCCCGCCGCGAAGGTGGTGGACTTCGACGAGGAGCTGCGCGCCCTCGTCGAGGACATGTACGAGACCATGGACGCCGCCCACGGCGTGGGGCTCGCCGCCCCGCAGATCGGCGTGGGCCTGCGGATCTTCACCTACACCTTCCGCAACGACGACGGCGTGCCGCCGCGCGGCGTGCTCGTCAACCCGCTCCTGACCCCGGGGAAGGTCTCGCAGGACCCGCCGGACCCGGACGAGGAGTCGGAGGGCTGCCTGTCCGTGCCGGGGCACAGCTGGCCGCTGAAGCGGGCGGAGTGGGTCCGGGTCGCCGGGTTCGACGTGGACGGCAATCCCGTCGATTTCGAGGCCACCGGGTGGTTCGCCCGGGTCATGCAGCACGAGTACGACCACCTGGACGGCAAGCTCTACGTGGACCGGCTCACCGACAAGTGGTCCCGCAAGGCCCGCAGGGCGGTCAAGGCCGAGGGCTGGGGCCGGCCCGGCCGCACCTGGACGCCGGGCGTGGACGAGGACCCGTTCGGGCACTGACCGTTCGGCGGGCCGGGTGCCCGCCGCGGCGCGCCCGGGCTCAGCCCTCGGTGCGCACCACGACGAGCTCACCGGCGGAGCGGGCCGTGGGCCCGGTGAGCTCGGCCTGCCAGCGCTCCCGTGCCGCCGCGAGCAGCTCCTGCGGCGAGTCGACGGGCGCGCCCTCCGCGGCGCGCTCGGCCAGGTGGCGGGCGAGCAGCCCGCGGGTGTGCTTGGCCATGTGCGAGACGACCTGGCGCCTGCCCCGGTGCTCCCGGACGACCTTCACCCCCACCGTCCGCTCGTGCGGCGGGCGCCACGCCGCCGCGTACGCGGCCGACCGGCAGTCCACCACGAGCCCGTCGCCGGCCGCGGCCCCCAGCGCGGCGGGCAGGTGCCGCTTCCAGTGGGCCGCGAGCCGGCCGAGCCCGGGCAGCTGCGCCCCCATGGACAGGCGGTAGGCCGGGATCCGGTCCTCCGGGCGCACCGCGCCCCACAGGGCGGAGACGACGACGAGGGACTCCGCAGCGGCCGCGCGCTGCGACCCGGTCATCCCGGCCGGGTCGAGGGCGTCGTAGAGCACCCCGGTGTAGACGCTCAGGGCCGGTGCGGCCGGCTCGGTGCCGAGCCGGGTGTTGCGCTCCACCTCCGCCCGCAGCCGCTCGCCCACGCCGAGCACCTCGAGGGCGTCGTCGCGGGCGCTCGCCGCCGCCAGCTCGGTCAGCACCTGCTCGCGGGCGGCCGTGAGCTCGGGGAAGGACAGGTCCGCGGGGTCGACGGGCGCGCCGGCGCCCGGGGCGGTCTTGGTCTCGGAGGGCGGGAGGAGGATCAGCACCCGCAGCAGTCTAGTGACCCCGCGGTGCTCCGGCGCACCCGTGGACGCCCGGCGGCCCCCGGGGGCCGGTCCGGACGCACCGCCCCGGACGCGCAGGCACGGAGGCACCGGTCCGGACGTACCGGTCCGGCGGGTAGGATGGGCGGCGGACAGGCCGGCCGGGTGACCGCGGGCCGCGCAGCTCCGGCTGCCGCGGCGCGAGGAAAGTCCGGGCTCCGCAGAGCAGGATGGTGGGCAACGCCCACTCGGGGAGACCCGCAGGAAAGTGCCACAGAGAACAGACCGCCCGCCCCGGTCCGTCCGGGCAGCGGGTCAGGGTGAAAAGGTGGTGTAAGAGACCACCAGCGCGCCGGGTGACCGGCGCGGCTCGGTAAACCCCATCCGGAGCAAGGCCAGACAGGGTGCGTCCGAGGGCTGCTCGTCCGAGCACCCGGGTAGGCCGCTCGAGCCCACCGGCAACGGTGGGCCTAGATGGATGGTCACCAGCACGGCACGGGCGACCGGCCGTGCGCACAGAACCCGGCTTACAGGCCGGCCTGTCCCCCGCCCCCGCTGCCGGTGCCCCGAGGCCCGGCCGGAGCTCAGGAGCGCACGAGGATCACTCCGCACTCGGGGCAGGTGAGCACCTCGTCCGGAGCGGCCGCCCGGAACGCCGCGGCGTCCGTGGGGCTGAGCGCCGTTCCGCAGGACCCGCACGCGGTGCCCCGCAGCTCGGCGGCCGCCGGCCGCTCGGTGCCCCGCCCGGTCCGGATCCGCTCGTAGCGCGCCAGCAGCCCGGGATGGCCCACGCCCTCGGCCGCGGCCGCGCGCGCGCCGGTCAGCCCGCCGCGCTCCGCCGTGAGGGTCCGGCCCTCCTCGTCCCGCGCGGCGACCCGGCGACGTGCCTCCGCGTCGGCCTCCTTCAGTCGCGGCGTGATGCGGGCGCGGTGGTCCACGGCGTCGTCCAGCTCCTGCATGATCTCCAGCTCCGCCTCCTCCGCCTCGCCCAGCTGACGGGTGCGGGTGTCGATCTCGTGCTGCAGGCCCATCAGGTCCTTGGCGGACCCGCCCTGCTCGAGCCGCCGGCGGTCCTTCTCGATCGAGGCCTGGACACGGGCCACCTTCTGCTCGGCGGCGTCCAGCCGGCCACGGATCTCCTGCTCGCCGGCCTCGAGCTCCTTCGCGGTGGCGATCGCCCGGGCCCGCAGCTGCAGGGCGGCGGCGACCTCGGGGTCCGCCTGGAGCTCCGCGATCCGGGCGGCGATCCGGCGCAGCCGGGCGTCCACCCGCTCGAGCTCCAGCAGGGCTCGTTGCTGCTCGGGCGTGGCGGTGCTCATGCGGGTCCTCCTGCGGTCGGTGCGGCGGGGTCGGGGGCGGGACTGTCGTGGCCGGGGTGGTCCCGGTCGGACCGGACGGGATCGGACCGGACAGGGTCGGACCCGGCGTGACCGGGGTGGTCCAGCCGGAATTCCCACGGGTCGGAGCACCGCGCGGAGACCTCGACCTCGACCGCGTGGCCGCGGGCGGCGAGCGCGTCCCGCAGGGCCGCGGCGCCCACGGGCAGCCACAGCCACTCGCTCGCGAAGTGGGAGAGGTCCACGAGGAAGGGGGTGCCGTGGGCGCCGGGGCCCACGGCGGCCTCGCGGGCCTCGGACGCGGGGTGGTGGCGCAGGTCCGCGGTCACGTAGACGTCGGCCCCGG
This sequence comes from Kocuria oxytropis, assembly GCF_040981195.1. Classification (NCBI taxonomy): domain Bacteria; kingdom Bacillati; phylum Actinomycetota; class Actinomycetes; order Micrococcales; family Micrococcaceae; genus Kocuria; species Kocuria oxytropis. The sequence continues at coordinate 140,129 of NZ_JAVFXA010000009.1, forward strand.
CGGCCCGCACCTCGTCGAAGAGGGAGTCGCCCGCTCCCCCGCACACCGCGACGCGCCACACGAGGGCGTCGGGGTCCCCGGCCACGCGGACGCCGTGGGCGGTGGGCGGGACCGCCTCGGCCAGGCGCCGGGCCAGGTCCCGCAGCCGCACGGGCCGGGCCAGGTCCCCCACGCGTCCGATACCCACGGCGGGGTCGGCGGGGTGCGGCGCGAGCGGCGTCGTCGTCGTGAGCCCGGCGGCCCGCGCCACGGCGTCCGAGACGCCGTCCGGGGCGGAGTCCGCGTTGGTGTGGCACGCGAGCAGCGCGCACCCGTTCTCGATGAGCTCGTGCACCACGGCGCCCTTGAACCCGTCGGCGGCCACGGAGGTGACCCCGCGCAGGAGCAGGGGGTGGTGGGTGACGAGCAGGTCGGTGCCGGTGGAGACGGCCTCGGCCACCACGTCGGCCACGGGGTCCACCGCGAACAGGATCCGGCGCACGGGCCGTTCGGGGCGCCCGGTGACGAGCCCGCTGGCGTCCCAGGGCTCCTGCAGGCGCAGGGGCCACAGCCGCTCGACGGTCTCGAGCACCTCGGACAGGGTGGGGGCGGGCCCGGGCGGGATCGTGCGCTGCTCGCTCATGGGCCCAGTCTAGGAGCCGCTCCGGCGCCGGTCCCGGCGCGGGACCGGAGGGTCGTGGGAATGATGCGGGCCGAGCGGTGTTGTACGGGTCATGGCCCTTCCCGCGCACGACGACGCACGCCGCGTCCCCCACCCGTCCTCCCCACCGGCCCCGGCCGGTCCCGCCGCGCCCGTGACCTTCGTGCTCGCCGGCGGGTGCTTCTGGTGCCTCGACGCCGTCTACCGGATCACCCGCGGGGTCACGTCCGTGGTCTCCGGCTACACGGGCGGCGCCCCCGGGCGCCCGAGCTACTACGAGGTCTGCTCCGGCACCACCGGTCACGCCGAGGCGGTCGCCGTGACCTTCGACCCCGCGGTGGTCCCGGCGGACGTGATCCTCGACCTCTTCTTCACCGGCCACGACCCCACGACCCTCAACCGCCAGGGCTACGACGTGGGCACCCAGTACCGCTCCGCGATGTTCTGGGCCGACGAGGCGCAGCGGGAGCTGTTCGAGGAGTCGATCCGCCGGGCCCAGCCGGCGTGGGACCAGCCGATCGTCACCACCCTGGAACCGCTCGGGACGTTCTGGGAGGCCGAGCCGGAGCACCAGGACTTCTACGCCCAGCAGCCCTGGAACGGCTACTGCCAGGTGATCATCAACCCCAAGCTGGCGAAGGTCCGGAAACGTTACTCCGCGTGGCTTACCGCGTAGTAGCGGTTGCGGGGCGTGGCTAGGCTGAGCTAGGACCGCGCCGTCGCGGGCCCCCCAGAGCAGCGGCGGCCGGAGCACGACCCCGAGACCCACCCGATCCGACAGAGAACCGACCACGCAGAAACCGAGGTACGCACATGCCGAAGATCTACAACGACGTCACCGAGATCGTGGGCCGCACCCCGCTCGTCCACCTGAACCGGCTCGACGAGGGCCTGCCCGGCAACGTCGCCGTGAAGCTGGAGTTCTACAACCCGGCCAACTCCGTCAAGGACCGCATCGGCGTGGCCATCATCGACGCCGCCGAGAAGTCCGGGAAGCTCAAGCCGGGCGGCACGGTCGTGGAGGGCACCTCCGGCAACACCGGCATCGCGCTGGCCATGGTCGGCGCCGCCCGCGGCTACAAGGTCATCCTCACCATGCCCGAGACCATGTCCACGGAGCGCCGGGTCATGCTGCGCGCCTACGGCGCCCAGATCGTGCTCACGCCGGGCGCGGAGGGCATGCGCGGCGCCGTGGAGAAGGCCCAGGAGATCGTGGACTCGACCGACAACGCGGTCCTCGCCAGCCAGTTCGCCAACGAGGCCAACCCGGCGATCCACTACGCGACCACGGGCCCGGAGGTCTGGGAGGACACCGACGGGAAGGTCGACGTGTTCATCTCGGGCGTGGGCACCGGCGGCACCATCACGGGCGCGGGCCGCTACCTGCGCGAGCAGAAGCCCGACGTGCGCCTCGTCGTCGTCGAGCCCGCCGACTCGCCGCTGCTCACCGAGGGCAAGGCCGGCCCGCACAAGATCCAGGGCCTCGGGGCGAACTTCATCCCCGACATCCTGGACCGCGAGATCTACGACGACGTCTACGACGTGACCGTCGAGGACTCCGTGCGGGTCGCCCGCGAGCTCGGCACCAAGGAGGGCATCCTCGGCGGGATCTCCTCGGGCGCCATCGTCTGGGCCGCCCTGCAGGAGGCCGCCAAGGAGGAGAACCGGGACAAGCTCATCGTGGCGATCGTGTGCGACTTCGGCGAGCGCTACATCTCCACCCTGCTCTACGAGGACATCCGGGGCTGATCCGCGGCCGACGGGCCCACGACCCGCCCGCACCGGGAATAGCGCCGCCCGCCGGCGGTGTTGCCCCGGTGGTGGGCGGGTCGTTCCCGTCCGCGCCCCCGTACGTCCCCCGCCGCCGGCGGGACCCGAACCCCGCCCCCGGAAGAACAGAGGAAGACCGTGAGTTTCTGGAGCAGACTCGCCGAGGACCTGCAGACGGCCCGGACGCACGACCCGGCGGCACGGTCCCGGGTGGAGATCGCCCTCAACTACTCGGGTCTGCACGCCATCTGGGTGCACCGGCTGTCCCACCGGCTGTGGCAGCACCCCGACCGGCGGCTGCTGGCCCGCACGGTCTCCCAGCTGGGGCGCTTCCTCACCGGCGTGGAGATCCACCCCGGCGCGACCATCGGGCGCCGCTTCTTCATCGACCACGGCATGGGCGTCGTCATCGGGGAGACCGCCGAGATCGGCGAGGACGTGATGATCTACCACGGGGTGACCCTGGGCGGCCGCTCGCTGGAGAAGGTCAAGCGGCACCCCACTGTGGGCGACCGCGTGGTGATCGGCGCCGGCGCCAAGATCCTCGGGCCCGTGGAGATCGGGGCCGACTCCGCCGTGGGCGCCAACGCGGTGGTCGTCAAGGACGTCCCGGAGGACTCGATCGTGACCGGGATCCCCGGCAAGGTCCGCCCGCGCACGCCCGAGAAGCAGGAGCCGCTCGTGGATCCCTCCACCTACATCGACCCCGCCATGTGGATCTGAGCCGGACCCGCTCCGCACGACGCCGGCCGGACGCCCCCGCGAGGGGCCGTCCGGCCGGCGTCGTCGTGTCGGGACGGGGTCAGGCGACGACCTCGGAGCGGTCCCCGCTCCACAGGGTGTGGTAGACGCCCTCGGCGTCGTCCGTGCGCCGGTAGGTGTGCGCGCCGAAGTAGTCGCGCAGCCCCTGGGTGAGGGCCGCGTTGAGCCGCGGCCGGCGCAGGGAGTCGTAGTAGTTCAGCGTGCTCGCGAACACGGGGGCCGGGATGCCGCGCTCCACGGCGCGGGCCACGACGCGCCGCCAGGACGGCAGGGCGTCCTCGATCGCGGCGACGAACTCCGGGGCGAACAGCAGGTTCAGCGGCTGCTTGCCCCCCTTGTAGGCCTCCATGATGACCTCGAGCAGCTCGGCGCGGATGATGCAGCCCTCGCGCCACAGGCTCGCGATGGTGGCGAGGTCCAGGTCCCAGCCGTACTCCGCCCCGGCCATCGTGAGCATGTCGAGGCCCTGGGCGTAGCTGACCAGCTTCGAGGCGTAGAGGGCCTTGCGCACGTCCTCCACGAACGCGGGGTCGTGCACGACGTCCTCGGTGGTGCCGCCGACGCCGGCGGGCAGCACCCGCTGGGCCTCGACGCGCATCTCCGGCTCGGCGGAGGACAGCGCCCGGGCGAAGACCGACTCGGCGATCGCGGTGACCGGGGAGCCGAGCTCGAGGGCCTCCTGGACCGTCCAGCGGCCCGTGCCCTTCTGCCCCGCGGCGTCGACGATCACGTCGATGAGCGGCTCGTCCGTGCGGGCGTCGACCTGGCGCAGCACGTGCGCGGTGATCTCGATGAGGTAGGAGGCCAGCTCGGTGCGGTTCCACTGCTCGAAGACGTCGGCCTGCTCGGCGGGCTCCAGGCCCGCCACGGAGCGCAGCAGCTCGTGCGCCTCGCCGATGACCTGCATGTCGGCGTACTCGATGCCGTTGTGCACCATCTTCACGAAGTGGCCGGCGCCGTCCGTGTCGATCCACGCGCAGCACGGCCTGCCGTCCTCCGCCTTGGCGGCGATGTCCTCGAGGAGGGGCCCGAGGGAGTCGTAGGACTTGCGGGGACCGCCCGGCATGATGGAGGGGCCGAGCAGCGCGCCCTCCTCACCGCCCGAGACGCCGACGCCCACGAAGTCCAGGCCCTTCTCGGCCAGTTCCCGCTCGCGGCGCCGGGTGTCCTGGAAGTAGGAGTTGCCGCCGTCGATGATGATGTCGTCCTTCTCGAGCAGCGGCACGAGCTGCTCGATGACGGCGTCCACGGGGGCGCCGGCCTTGACCATCACGAGGATGCGGCGGGGGGTCTCGAGGGCGTCCACGAGCTCCTGGAGGGTCTCCGTGCGGATGAACGTCCCCTCGTCGCCGTGGGCGTCGAGCAGGGCGTCCGTCTTGCCGACGGAGCGGTTGTGGAGGGCGACGGTGTATCCGTGCCGGGCGAAGTTGCGGGCGAGGTTCGCGCCCATGACCGCGAGGCCGGTGACCCCGATCTGAGCTTTCTGTTCTGCTGCCATGCCCCCCAGCCTACAAACTCCGGGAGGGCGCTCCGTCCGGTGCCCACTTGTTGCCGCGGCTCGCGGCCGCGGACGGCGCGGACGCACCGACCGCGACGTCCGGAGAAGTGCCGGCGTCACAATCACCGCGCGACCCGCCGGGGATCCTAGATTGGACCTGCAGCACGACGAGTCGGGGGGCCGGGGATGGACGCGTGGAAGACGGCGCTGGCGGGGGCCGTGGCCGCTGCCGCCCTGTGGTCGGGGGCCGCGCCCGCGGCCGCCGCCGGCGACAGGCTCGACCTGCTCCTGGGCACCAGGCTGGTGCTCGACGAGGCCACGGTCGGCCAGGCCACCGAGGGGGCTGCCCGGCTGTGCGGGGGCCCGCCCAAGAAGTACGTCCAGCAGGCCCGGAAGGCCGCCCGCACGGGCAGCATCGTGGTCCTCTGCACCGGGCCCCGGGACCAGCAGGTGTACTTCCGCTGACCGCACGCGGGGCCGGACCGGCCCGGCGGCGGATCGAGGTGGGTCCTACCGGGATCGAACCGATGACATCCACGGTGTAAGCGTGGCGCTCTACCAGCTGAGCTAAAGACCCTGACAACCGGGTGGGAGGTTTCCGCAACCGCCGGCACCCGGTTCCCGAACAGGTTACCCCCCGTGACGGGCGGTGCGGTCCGGCTCCGGCGTGACGTTGAGCATAGTCGCCGGCGGGCCTACGGCCGGGCGAGTCGCCGTTCGAGCGCCGCCAGGAACTCGGACGCGGGGGCGTCGACCTTCAGCCGCGCCGCGGCGTCCCCCCGCGTGCGCCCGTGGTTGACGATCACCACCGGGACGTCGGCGCGCACGGCGTGCCGGACGAAGCGGCGGCCGGAGTTCACCGTCAGGGACGAGCCGACGACCAGCAGGGCCTCGGCGGCGTCCACCATGCGCAGCGCGCGCAGCACCCGGTGCCGGGGCGCGTTCTCGCCGAAGAACACGACGTCCGGCTTGAGGATCCCGCCGCACACCGGGCAGTCGGGCACCCGGAACCCGGCCGTGCGCGGCACCAGGGCGTCGGCGTCCGGGGCGAACTCGATGTCGTCCGGGGAGGAGATCGAGTCGTAGAAGCCGGGGTTGAGCTCGTCGAACAGGTCGGAGAGCACGACCCGCGGGATGAGGGTGGCGCAGCGCAGGCACCCCACCTGCGTGTAGCGCCCGTGCAGGTCCACGACGTTGAGGGAGCCCGCGGCCTGGTGCAGGCGGTCGATGTTCTGGGTGACCACGCCGGTCACCGCCCCGGACTCCTCGAGGCGGGCCAGGGCCGTGTGCCCGGGGTTCGGCCGGGCCCGGGCCAGGTGCCGCCAGCCGTACTGGTTGCGGGCCCAGTAGTGCCTGCGCATGGCGGCGCTGCCCATGAACTCGTCGAAGGTCATGGGGGTGCGGGGGGTGGACCCGGGGCCGCGGTAGTCCGGGATCCCGGAGTCGGTGCTGACGCCCGCTCCCGTCAGGACGGCCGTCCGGCGCCCGCCCAGCAGCTCGACCGCCCGCGCGAGGCCGGCCTCGGGACCGGCGGCGTCGGGGTCCGGGAACTGGTCGGGCGGGAGAGGGGCGCCGTAGCCGGCGCGGACGGTGGGCATCGTGGCTCGTTCGGGTCCGGGGCGTCCCGGCTCAGCCGTGCAACCGGGCGATGGCCGTGCGATAGGCCTCGAACTCGCGGGGCACGCCCCGCTCGGACCGGAAGGCGTCGACGACGACGCCCTCGGGGTCCAGCACGAACGTGGCCCGCTCCGCGAGACCGCCCACCGGGTCGAACACCCCGTAGCGCTGCGCCACCTCCCCGTGGGGCCAGAAGTCCGAGAGCAGGTCGAAGTCGAAGGACTCCTCCCGGGCGAACGCCCGCAGCGCGTACTTCGAGTCGGTGGACACCGCGAGCAGCCGCACCCCGGCATCCTCGAACACCGGGAGGCCGTCCTGCAGCCGGCACAGCTCACCGGTGCACGTCCCGGAGAACGCGAACGGGAAGAACACGACCGCCACCGCACGGCCCCGGAGCCCGCTCAGGGCGATCGGCTCGCCGAACTGGTTCTGCAGGGTGAACTCCGGAGCGGTGGCGCCGATCTCGAGCATGCGTGGTCTCCTCCGGTGGGTCCGTGGCGCCCGGCCGAGCGGTGCGCCGGTCAGATGTTGCGCTTGGGCATGAGCCGCGTCGCGGCCCAGTCCGCGCTGACGCGGGCCGTGGTGGTCACGTGCAGACCCGCCGTGGGGGCGGCCTCCTGGACCTCCGCGGGCGGCACGTAGCCGTCCCGGCCGGCCTTGGGCGTCAGCACCCACACCACGCCGCCGTCGTCCAGGGTGGTGGTGACGTCCACCAGCGTGTCGACGAGGTCGCCGTCGCCCTCGCGGAACCACAGCAGCACGGCGTCGACGACCTCCTGGTCCTCCTCGTCGAGCAGGTCCGAGCCGATCACCTCCTCGATCCCGTCCCGCAGGTCGAGGTCGACGTCCTCGTCGTATCCGAACTCCTGGATGTAGTCGCCATCCTTGAAACCGAGCTGGACTACCGCGTCACCCGCGGTGGTCTTGGCCTCGCTCACTGTTCTTGCTCCTTCTGGGGGTCGGGTCGACCAACGACGACCGCGCACTGCGTACCGGTGCGGGGCTCCGCCTGCCCGTCGGCGGACCGCGGGGGCACGGTGGCGGGCCGGATACCGGCTTCACCGTCCAGACAACACCGGATCAGGGACTCTTTCAAGCTCCCGCACGGTGCGCACCCCCGAATCGTGGGCTCGTGCGGCGTGTGACGCTCCGTCCCGGGTGTGGAAGCATGGACCCAACAGACACCCCGTGCGCCCGAGCGGCCCGGTCGGCGCAATCCGCACGCCGGGCCCGCTCCCGGGCGCCGCCCGTCCCCGGGTGGCGTCCGGACAGCGGTCCGGGCAACGGGTATTTTGAGACTGTCGCACGGGCCGGCCGCGTCCTCGCGCGCACACCCGCCCGGTCCCGTCCGGCAACTCGACGAAGAGAGGTTGAACGTGCCTTCATCCAGCAACCACCACATCCTCAGTGGCTTGACCAACAACCTGAAGGACTCCGACTCGGAGGAGACCCGGGAGTGGATCGAGTCCTTCGAGGGCCTGATCGAGACGCAGGGCACGGAGCGGGCGCAGTACATCATGCGCGCCCTCCTCCAGCACGCCGGCGCCAAGAGCGTGGGCGTGCCGATGGTGACCACCACCGACTACGTGAACTCGATCCCCGTGGACCAGGAGCCCGAGTTCCCCGGTGACGAGGAGATCGAGCGGCGCTACCGGGCGTTCCTGCGCTGGAACGCGGCCGTGATGGTGCACCGGGCCCAGCGCCCGGAGATCGGGGTGGGCGGGCACATCTCCTCCTACGCCGGCGTGGCGACCCTCTACGAGGTGGGCCTCAACCACTTCTTCCGCGGCCCCGAGCACCCCGGCGGCGGCGACCAGGTGTTCTGGCAGGGCCACTCCTCGCCCGGCAACTACGCGCGCGCCTACCTCGAGGGACGGCTCACCGAGGAGCAGCTGGACGGCTTCCGGCAGGAGAAGACGAAGGCCCCCGAGGGCCTGCCCTCCTACCCGCACCCCCGGTCCATGCCGGACTTCTGGCAGTTCCCGACCGTGTCCATGGGCATCGGCCCGATGAACGCGATCTACCAGGCGCAGTTCAACCGCTACCTCCACAACCGCGGGATCAAGGACACCTCCCAGCAGCACGTCTGGGCGTTCCTGGGCGACGGCGAGATGGACGAGCCCGAGTCGCGCGGACTGCTCCAGCTGGCCGCCAACGACAAGCTGGACAACCTGACCTTCGTGGTCAACTGCAACCTGCAGCGCCTGGACGGACCGGTGCGCGGCAACGGCAAGATCGTCCAGGAGCTGGAGGCCTTCTTCCGCGGCGCCGGCTGGAACGTGGTCAAGGTGCTGTGGGGCCGCGAGTGGGACCAGCTGCTCGCCAAGGACGAGGACGGCGAGCTCGTCCGGATCATGAACGAGACCCTCGACGGCGACTACCAGACCTACAAGGCGGAGTCCGGCGGGTTCATCCGCGACCACTTCTTCGGCAAGTCCCCGGCCACCAAGGAGCTCGTCGCGGACATGAGCGACGACGAGATCTGGGAGCTCAAGCGCGGCGCGCACGACTACCACAAGGTCTACGCCGCCTACAAGGCCGCGACCGAGCACGAGGGCCAGCCGACCGTGATCCTGGCGCAGGGCGTCAAGGGCTACGGGCTCGGCAGCCACTTCGAGGCGCGCAACGCGACCCACCAGATGAAGAAGCTGACCCTCGAGGACCTCAAGGCCTTCCGGGACCACCTGCGCATCCCGATCTCGGACGAGGAGCTGGAGAGCGACCTCTACGGCGCCCCGTACTACCACCCCGGCAAGGACTCGCCGGAGGTCAAGTACCTGCTCGAGCGCCGGAAGGAGCTCGGCGGCTTCCTCCCCGACCGCCCGCACCAGCAGGACGAGATCGCGTTGCCCTCCGACGCCGCGTACAAGTCCGCCAAGAAGGGCTCCGGCAAGCAGATGGCCGCCACCACCATGGCGTTCGTGCGGATCCTGAAGGACCTGCTGCGGGAGAAGGAGTTCGGCCACCGGATCGTGCCCATCGTCCCCGACGAGGCCCGCACCTTCGGGATGGACTCGTTCTTCCCCACGGCGAAGATCTACAACCCGAACGGGCAGAACTACCTCTCCGTGGACCGCGAGCTCATGCTCGCCTACAAGGAGTCCCCGCAGGGCCAGATCCTGCACGCCGGGATCAACGAGGCCGGCTCCGTGGCGGCCTTCACCGCCGCGGGCACCTCCTACGCCACCCACGGCGAGCCCATGGTGCCGGTCTACATCTTCTACTCGATGTTCGGCTTCCAGCGCACCGGCGACTCCTTCTGGGCCGCCGCCGACCAGATGACCCGCGGGTTCATCATCGGGGCCACCGCCGGGCGCACCACGCTCACCGGCGAGGGCCTCCAGCACGCCGACGGCCACTCCCCGCTGCTGGCCGCCACCAACCCCGCGGTGATCCACTACGACCCCGCCTACGGCTACGAGATCGCCCACATCGTCCGGCGCGGCCTCGAGCACATGTACGGCACGGGCGACGAGGACCACAACGTCATGTACTACCTGACGGTCTACAACGAGCCGTACCAGCAGCCGGCCGAACCGGAGGACGTCGACGTCGAGGGCATCGTCAAGGGCATCTACCTGCTCAAGCCCGCCGACAACGAGGGGCCCCGCACCCAGCTGCTCGCCTCCGGCGTGGCCGTGCCCTGGGCCCTCGAGGCGCAGAAGCTGCTCGCCGCGGACTGGGGCGTCTCGGCCGACGTGTGGTCGGTGACGTCCTGGACGGAGCTGCGCCGCGACGGCCTGGCCGCCGAGCGCGAGGCGTTCCTGAACCCGGGCGACGGCTCCCGGACCCCCTACGTGGCGCAGCAGCTGGCCGGGGCCACGGGACCGGTCGTGGCCGTCTCGGACTTCAGCGCGGACCTGCCGGACAAGATCCGCCAGTTCGTCCCGAACGAGTTCGCGTCCCTGGGCGCCGACGGCTTCGGCTTCTCGGACACCCGCGCCGGCGCCCGCCGGTACTTCAAGATCGACTCCCACTCGATGGTGGTCCGCGCCCTGGAGATGCTCGCCAAGCGCGGGGAGGTCGACTGGCGCGCACCCGGCGAGGCGATCGAGAAGTACGCCCTGGGCGACGTCACCGCCGGCACCTCCGGCAACGCGGGCGGCGACGCCTGAGCCGCGCCCTCGAGCGCTCGACGGCGCCCCGTCCACCCGCTCCGGGTGGGCGGGGCGCCGTCGTCGTCCCCGGTCCGGAGGCCGCCGTCCCGTGCTCTAAGCTCGGAGGCATGGCAGGACAGGACGGGAACTCCACGACGCGCTGGCTGCGCCCCTCGCGCCGGCGCGCCACCGACCGGTCCCGCCCCGTCGCCCCGCCGCACCCCCGCACGCTCGAGAACCTCAAGGCCAACCTCGGGGCGATCTCCACGGTCGCGACCCGCCGCCTCGAGACGGACCTCGGCTGGTTCGAGGAGCTGCGCGCCGACGAGCGCTCGGAGCTGGGGCTCGTGGCGCAGCGGGGCATCTCCTCGTTCGTGCGCTGGTACGAGGACCCCGAGGAGCCGCTGTGGGTGCTCACCCAGGTCTTCCGGGGCGCGCCCACGGACCTCACGCGCTCCATCTCCCTGCAGCACGCCCTGCAGCTGCTGCGGATCGTCGTCGACGTCGTGGAGGAGAAGGTCCCGGAGCTGGCGAAGCACCACGACGAGGCCGCGCTGCGGGAGGCCGTGCTGCGCTACTCGCGGGAGATCGCCTTCGCGGCCGCCGACGTCTACGCCCGGGCGGCCGAGAACCGCGGGTCCTGGGACGCCCGCCTGGAGTCCCTCGTGGTCGACGGGATCCTCCGGGGCGAGCACTCCGACTCCCTGCGCTCCCGCGTCGCCGCCCTGGGCTGGGTGTCCACGGGCCCGGTCACCGTGCTCACGGGCTCCGCGCCCGAGGCCGCGGGTCCCTCCACCGTCGCCCGGCTCCGCCGGCTGGCCGGGCGCTACGCCCAGGACTCCCTGGTGTCCATCCAGGGCGACCGGCTGCTGCTCATCCTCGGGGGCCTGTCGGACCGGGACGCCGCCCTCGAGAAGCTCACCGCCGCCTTCGGACCGGGACCGGTGGCCTACGGCCCGGAGTCCCCCACGGTCTTCGCGGCCGGCCGCTCCGCCCGGCTGGCCCACGCCGCCCTGTCCGTGGCGTCGGCCTGGCCGGCGGCGCCCCGCCCGGTCCACTCCGAGGACCTGTGGCCGGAGCGGGCGATGGCCGGGGACGAGAGCGCGCGCACCGCGATGGTCGAGTCGGTGTACCGCCCGCTCACGCGCTCCGCGACCGGGCTCGTGGAGACCCTCTCCGCCTACGTGTCGGTGGGCCACTCCCTGGAGGCCACCGCCCGGGAGCTGTTCGTGCACGCCAACACGGTGCGCTACCGGCTGCGCCGGATCAGCGACCTGACCGGCTGGGACCCGCTGGTCCCCCGCGACGCCTTCGTGCTGCACTGCGCCCTGGTGGCCGGCCGGCTCGCGGACTCGTGCGCGCCCATCGACACCTCCGCCCCCGCCGTGGGGCCGGTGTTGTAGCTTCCCTACAAACCTCGTCACCGGGGTTGGTGGCCTCCGGGCCCCCGCCGGGGGGCCCATCCTTGCGAAGCTGGACCGGTGATCGCGATCGTCTGCCCCGGACAGGGCTCCCAGAAACCAGGCTTCCTCACCGAATGGCTCACCCTCGACGGCGTCCGTGCCCACCTCGAGGAGCTGGGCGAGGCCGCGGGGCTCGACCTCGTGCACTACGGCACCGAGGCCGACGAGGACACCATCAAGGACACCGCGGTGGCCCAGCCGCTCATCGTGGCCGCGGGCCTCGTGGCGGGCCGGCTGCTCGGGGACCGGATCGGCCCCGGCCGCGAGGACCTCGTGTTCGCCGGGCACTCCGTCGGTGAGATCACCGCCTCCGCCCTGGCCGGTGCCCTCAGCGAGGCCGACGCCATGGCCTTCGTGCGGACCCGGGCCAACGCCATGGCCGCGGCGGCGGCGGCCGTCCCCACCGGCATGAGCGCGGTGCTCGGCGGCAAGGAGGACGAGGTGCTCGCCGCCGTCGAGGCCGCGGGCCTGACGGCCGCCAACGCCAACGGGGGCGGGCAGACCGTGGCAGCCGGGACCCTGGAGCAGCTGGCCGCGCTCGCGGAGCACCCCCCGGCCCGCGCCCGGGTCGTCCCGCTCAAGGTGGCCGGCGCCTTCCACACCGAGCACATGGCTCCCGCCCTGGAGCCCCTGCGCGAGCTGGTCCCCCGGCTCTCCCCCGCCGATCCCGTGCACCCGCTGCTCTCCAACGCCGACGGCGAGCCGGTGGCCGGCGGCGCCGCCGCCCTCGACTCGCTCGTGGCCCAGGTCTGCCGGCCGGTGCGCTGGGACCTCTGCATGCGCACGCTCCTCGAGCGCGACGTCGAGCAGATCGTCGAGCTGCCGCCCGCGGGCACCCTGGTGGGCCTGGCCAAGCGCGGCATGAAGGGGGTCCCGGCCCTCGCCGTGAACTCCGCGGAGGAGCTGGCGCAGGCCAGGAGTATTCTTGACTGACGTCCGCGCGCGCACCCCGTGCGCCGCCCGTCCCGAGGCCGGAGCAGCCGTTCCGCCCCGCCCAGCCGGCCCGTCCGCCGCGCCCGGCCGCACGAAGGAGCAACGACCCCTGTGGTGACCCTGAAGCAGCAGAAGACCAACGCGCACTCCCGGATCCTGGGCCTGGGCGTCTACCGTCCCGACGTGATCGTGACCAACGACGACGTCTGCCAGTGGATCGAGTCCTCGGACGAGTGGATCCAGCAGCGCACGGGCATCAGGACCCGGCACCGCGCCGCCGAGGACGTCAGCGTGCTCGACATGTCCGAGCACGCCGCCCGGGAGGCGCTGGCGGACGCCGGCATCGAGGCCTCGCAGCTCGGGGCGGTCATCGTCTCCACGATCTCCTTCCCCTACCTCACGCCGTCCGCCGCGGCGGCCCTGGCGGACCGGCTGGGCGCCACCCCGGCGCCCGCCTTCGACATCTCGGCCGCCTGCGCGGGCTACTGCTACGGCATCGCCCAGGCGGACGCCCTCGTGCGCTCGGGAGCGGCGGAGCACGTGCTCGTCATCGGGGTGGAGAAGCTCTCCGACGTGATCGACAACGGCGAGCGCTCCATCTCGTTCCTCCTGGGCGACGGCGCCGGCGCCGTGGTGGTCGGCCCGTCCGACACCCCCGGCATCGGCCCCTCCGTGTGGGGCTCCGACGGCTCCAAGTGGGACGCCATCCGGATGACGCACCCGCTCACCGACATCCGGGCCGTGGAGCAGGGCCGCGAGCGCACCCCCTCGCCCGACCTCCTGGACCCGGAGACCGGTGCGGTGCCCGAGGGCGCCACCCTCTGGCCCACCCTGCGCCAGGACGGCCAGACGGTCTTCCGCTGGGCCTCGTGGGAGGTCGCCAAGCGCGCCCAGGAGGCCATGGACGTGGCCGGGATCGGACCCGAGGACCTGAGCGCGTTCATCCCGCACCAGGCGAACATGCGCATCATCGACCAGATGGCCAAGACGCTCAAGCTGCCCGACTCCGTGGTCATCGCCCGGGACATCGCCGACTCCGGCAACACCTCCGCCGCGTCCGTGCCCCTGGCGATGCACCGTCTGCTCGCCGAGCACCCGGAGCTGTCCGGGAAGCTGGCCCTGCAGATCGGCTTCGGCGCCGGCCTGGTCTACGGCGCCCAGGTCGTCGTCCTCCCCTGACCCCGCCGGCGCGCAGGCCGTCCCTCCGGGGCCCGGCCCACGTGTCGGTGCCGCCGCGGGGCCCTGCGAGTCGTCGTAGGGTTGAACCGCACACCCGATGTCCCCCGGCCCGGCCCCACGGCCTGACCGGGACCGATGCGCCCGGCACCTGACCGGGGGCGCCCGTCACCACCGGCTGCTCCGGCAGCCGCAGAGAAAGGAAGCCACCATGGCGAGCAAAGAAGAGATCCTGACCGGCCTGGCCGAGATCGTCAACGAGGAGACCGGCCTCGAGACCGAGGCCGTCCAGCTGGACAAGTCCTTCACCGAGGACCTCGACATCGACTCCATCTCGATGATGACCATCGTGGTCAACGCCGAGGAGAAGTTCGACGTGACGATCCCCGACGAAGAGGTCAAGAACCTCAAGACCGTCGAGGACGCCGTCAACTTCATCGACAACGCCCAGGCCTGATCCGGCCGGTCGGTGCGCGGCGCGGCGGAGCGCACGAGCCGCCGCGCCGCACCGACCCGCGACCGGGCGGGCCGCCCGCCGCTTCACCCCAGGACACGAGGAAGTGCAGTCATGACCCGCAAAGTAGTCGTCACCGGTCTCGGTGCCACCACCCCGATCGGTGGCACCGTCCCCGAGCTGTGGCGCAGTGCCACCACGGGCGTCTCCGGTGTCAGAGCCATCGAGCACGACTGGGTGGACACCTACGATCTGAGCGTGCGGATCGCCGCGCCCGTCTCGACCCCTGCCGGCGAGGTGCTCCCCCGGGTGGAGGCCAAGCGCCTGGACCCGTCCGGTCAGCTGTCCGTCATCGCCGCCCGCGAGGCGTGGGCGGACGCCGGTTTCTCCGGCAGCAACGCCGAGACCTCCGAGGAGGTCGACCCCGACCGCTTCGCCGTGGCGTTCGGCACCGGCATCGGCGGGGTCTGGACCCTGCTCGACGCCTACGACACCCTGCAGAAGCGCGGCGCCCGGCGCGTCATGCCCCTCACGGTGCCGATGCTCATGCCCAACGGCAACGCGGCCGCCGTCGGCATGGACCTCAAGGCCCGTGCCGCGTCGATCACGCCCGTCTCGGCGTGCGCCTCCGGCACGGAGGCCTTCTACCAGGGCATGAACCTGATCCGCTCCGGCAAGGCCGACCTCGTGGTGGTCGGCGGTGCGGAGTCCGCGATCCATCCGGTGACCATCGCGGCGTTCTCCTCGATGCAGGCGCTGTCCAAGCGCAACGACGAGCCCGAGCGCGCCTCCCGGCCCTACGACACCGGACGCGACGGGTTCGTGATGGGCGAGGGCGCCGGCGCCGTGGTCCTCGAGTCGGAGGAGCACGCCCGGGCCCGCGGCGCGCGGATCTACGCGGAGCTGGCGGGTGCCGGGCTCACCTCGGACGCCTACCACATCACCGCGCCCGACGACGAGGGCCGCGGCGCCGCCCGCGCCCTGGCCGAGGCGATGGAGACGGGCGAGTTCGGGCCCGCCGACGTCCGGCACGTCAACGCCCACGCCACCTCCACCCCCAGGGGCGACGCCCCGGAGGCCGGTGCCCTGCGCCGCGCGTTCGGCTCGGCGGTGGACGAGATGTGCGTCTCGGCCACGAAGTCGATGACGGGGCACCTGCTGGGCGGTTCCGGCGCCGTGGAGGCCGTGCTCACCGTGCTCGCCGTCCACCACCGCGTCGCCCCGTGCACGATCAACCTGGAGGACCAGGACCCGGAGATCGATCTCGACGTCGTCACGGACGCCCGCGACCTCCCGGGCGGCGACTTCGTGGCCGTGTCCAACTCCTTCGGCTTCGGCGGCCACAACGCGGTCGCGGCGTTCCGCACCGTCTGAGCGCCGGTCCCGGACCGGCACCGGCCGGCGCAGCACGAGGAAGGGCCGTCCCGCGGGACGGCCCTTCCTCGTGCTGCGGGCCCGCTCCCCGGAGGCGGGGCGGGCCGGGCGGCTCAGCCGACGCGGTGCAGCCACCGCACGGGCGCGCCCTCGGCGGCGTGCCGGAACGGCTCGAGCTCCTCGTCCCAGGCCTCGCCCAGGGCGAGCGAGAGCTCGTTGATGACGAGCAGCGGGTTGCCCGCCGCCGTCTCGTAGGCGTAGCGGATCCGGTCCTCCGAGACCATGATGTTGCCGGCGGCGTCCGTGGTCGCGTGGAAGATCCCGAGATCGGGGGTGAAGGACCACCGGGCGCCGTCGTGACCGCGGCACGGGTTCTCGGTGACCTCGAAGCGGAGCCGTCCCATCGTGCGCAGTGCGGAGGCCAGGAGCGCTCCGGTGCCGGCGGGCCCCGACCACTCCAGCTCCGCGCGCACGGCCCCGGGCTCGGCGTTCTGCTGGGTCCACTCCAGCTCCGTGCGCTGGCGCGCGACCGACTCCAGCGCCCACTGGATGTGCGGGCACAGCGCTCGTGGGGCGGAGTGCACGTAGAGCACTCCGCGCGTGGTGGGTGAAGACATGACCTGTTCCTCCGTCGTGTAGGTACGTCTTCCCCAACGCCCTGCACGGAAGCGGTCCCACCCGGCCGGCCGCGGCGAGCGTGCCGCGCCCGGACCATGCTGTTGTCCGGGCTCCCGTGCCACCGCGGGGATTCGAGGCCCGCGCGGCGTCCGGTCGCCCCGGTGCCGCACCCGTCGTTCCGGCCGGTGCCGAGCACGTTGCCGTGTCCGGGACGTCGAGTACAATACGCCACTCATTCAACTGCAAACATTCTCCGGGCGTCAACCCGGGTCGCCGTGTTGCCCCGGCGCCCGCGGCCGGCTCAGGCGCGGGGGTGGGCCTGCCGGTACACCGTCCCGAGCCGGTCCACGGAGACGTGCGTGTAGATCTGGGTGGTCGCCACGGAGGCGTGGCCCAGCAGCTCCTGGACCGTCCGCAGGTCGGCGCCCCCGTCCACGAGGTGCGTGGCCGCCGAGTGGCGCAGGGCGTGGGGACCCCTCGCGGCGGTGTCCGGCACGGAGCCGAGCTCCCGCTCCACCACCCGGCGGACCTGCCGCGCGTCGAGGCGTCCGCCGCGGGCGCCGAGGAACAGCGCCGGTCCGCTGTCGGCCACGGCCAGGACGGGCCGGCGCGCCAGCCACAGCTCCAGCGCCTCGTCGGCGGGGCGGCCGAACGGCACCGTGCGCTCCTTGTCCCCCTTGCCGAGCACCCGCAGGACCCGGCGGGAACGGTCGAGGTCGTCGACGTCGGCGCCCGTGAGCTCGGCCACGCGCGCGCCCGTGGCGTAGAGCAGCTCGAGCAGCGCCCGGTCCCGGGCGGCGAGCGCGGCGTCCGGGCCGCCGGCCCCGGGGGCGGTCGAGCGCGCGTCGAGGTCCTCGAGCAGACCGCGCAGCCCGTCGGCGGGCACCACGTCCGGGAGCCGGCGCCGGCGCCGGGGGGCGACGAGCCGGAGGCTGGGATCGGGGCTCACGAGGCCCGTGGCGGCCGCCCAGCCGAAGAACCCGCGGACCGACGCCGTCCAGCGGGCCATGGAGGAGCGGCCCGCCCCCTCGGCGTGCCGGGCGGCCAGCCACGCCCGGAGCATGTCCAGGTCCACGGCGGCCGGCGCGGCGACCCCGTACCGGGCGTGGAGCCACGTGAAGAGGGAGCGGAGGTCGCCGGTGTAGGCCTGCACGGTCCGGGGACTGCGGGCCAGCTCATGCACCAGGTGGTCCGTGTAGCGCTCGAGGGCCCGGACCACGGCCGTGGGCAGCGGGGCGGCGTCGCTCGTCATGGGGCGAGTCTAGCGACGGCGGCGCCACCCCTCCCCCGTGCCCTCCGCCACGCCGCGCTCCTCGAGCCGGCGCAGCCCGCCCAGCACCTCCCGGACCGACAGCCCGGCGACACGGCTCAGGTGCTCCGGGCGGCTGCGCACGGTGAGGGGCAGGGCGTCGAGGAGCACGCGGTCGCGCTCCGGCAGGCCGTCGACCACGGAGGCGTGGCCGGTGGGCTCGGCAACGGCGGTGCCGAGGGGCCCCACCAGCTCGAGGACCTCCTCGACGTCCGTGACCAGCACGGCCGTGCCCTCCCGCACCAGCCGGTGGCAGCCGGCGGAGGTGTCGGCGTGGACGCTGCCGGGCACCGCGCCCACCGGGCGGCTGAGCCCGTCCGCGTGGCGGGCGGTGTTCTGCGCCCCGGAGCGCCACCGGGCCTCGACGACCACGGTCCCCGCCGAGAGCGCGGCGATGATCCGGTTGCGCTGGAGGAAGCGGTAGCGGCTGGGGGTGCACCCGGGCGCGGCCTCGCTCAGCAGCAGACCGGCGTTCTCGACCGCCCGGAGCAGCCCGTGATTGCCCGGCGGGTAGAGGCGGTCGATCCCGCACGCCATGACCGACACCGTGGCCGGGCGCCCGGTGCCCGTGGCCAGGGCCGCCTCGTGCGCCGCGGCGTCGATGCCCCGCGCGCCCCCGGAGACGACCGTCCAGCCGCGGGCCGCCAGGGCACCGGAGAGGTCCAGGGCGACGTGCCGGCCGTAGGTCGAGCAGTCCCGGGAGCCGACGACGGCGACGGCGCGGGCGGCGGGGAAGCTGAGGAGCCGGCGGTCGCCGCGGCCCCACAGTCCCACCGGCTGGAACAGGCCCAGGTCGGCGAGAGCCGCGGGCCAGTCCGGGTCCTCGGGCACCGCGAACCACGCCCCGGCCCCGGCGGCCACGGCCAGGTCCTCCGCAGGGTCGAGCTCCTCGGCCCGGGGGGCCCAGCGGGCCAGGGCCCGCCGGAGGTCGACCTGGCGGGGCGCACATCCGGCCTCGGCGGCGGCACGCAGGAACACCGGGTGCTCCGCGGCCCGGAGGGGACGTGCTCCCGCGGCGATCTCGAGGGCGGCGACCGGCCCGAGGGCGGCCAGCAGCACCATCGCGGTGAGGTCGGTGGGCTCCACGAGCCGGGACAGGCCCGCCCGGGCGAGGAGCAGCGGGTCGTGGCCGGGGCGGTGCGCAGCAGGGGCGAGGTGCACGGCAGGTCGTCCTGTCTCGGGAGGGCCGGCGGTCAGGCGGGGACCAGGGAGCGGAAGTACAGGGCGGTGTCGACGTCGTCGAGCACGGGCGCGGAGCGCCCCTCGAGGTCGGCCAGCGTCCAGGCGACCCGGAGCACCCGCTGGTGGCCCCGGGCTGTCAGGGAGCCGCGGTCCATGGCGCGCTCCAGCGGCGCGGTGACCGCGTGCGGGGGCCGCAGGACGCCCCGGAGGAGACTGCCCCCGAGCTCGGCGTTGGTGCACACCCCCAGGTGCCGGAGACGTTCCGCCTGGGCTGCGCGTGCCCGGGCGACGCGCACGGAGACCTCCGCCGTGCTCTCCCCCCGTCCGGCGCCGGCGGCGAGCTCGCCGTAGGACACCGTGGGGACGGCGATCTGCAGGTCCACCCGGTCCAGCAGCGGCCCGCTCAGCTTGCCGAAGTAGCTGCGTCGCATCCGCGGGGTGCAGGTGCACCCGGCGCCGTGGCCCCCGGAGCGCCCGCACGGGCAGGGGTTCGCGGCGAGCACCAGTTGGAAGCGGGCGGGGTAGACGGCCGAGGCCGCGGACCGGTCGATCCTGATCCGGCCGTTCTCGAGGGGCTGGCGCAGGGCGTCGATCACCCCGCGGTCGAACTCCGGGGCCTCGTCGAGGAACAGGACCCCGCGGTGCGCCCGTGAGGCCGCCCCGGGCCGGGGGATCCCGGCCCCGCCCCCGAACAGCGCCGCCGCGGAGGCGGTGTGGTGCGGTGCCTCGAACGGTGGACGCCGGATCATGGCGGTGCACCGGCCGGCGGCGCCGTCGAGCGAGTGGATGGCCGTGACCTCCATCGCCGCGGCGTCCTCGAGGTCCGGCAGCAGGCCGGGGAGCCGCTCGGCGAGCATCGTCTTCCCGGCTCCGGGCGGCCCGACCATCAGCAGGTGGTGTCCTCCCGCGGCGGCGATCTCCAGGGCCAGCCGGCCGTCGGCCTGTCCGGCGACGTCGGCCAGGTCCGCCGCCGCGCGCGGCCCGGGACCGGTCGCGGCACCGGGCGCGGCACCGGGCGCTCCCGGCGCTGCGGGCCCCGGCGCGGAGCCGGTGCGGGCGGGCCGGCGCAGGCCCGCGGGGTCGGCCCCCGCGGCGGCGAGCACCTCGGCGAGGCAGGCGTACCCCTCGACGCGGGCGCCGGGGACGAGCCCCGCCTCCGTGGCGTTGGCGGCCGCCACGACGATCCGCTCGTGCCCGGCGTGCACCGCCGCCATGACCGCGGGCAGGATGCCCCGCACCGGCCGCAGCGCCCCGTCCAGGCCCAGTTCTGCCAGGAACACGGTCCGCCCGGTCGCGGGCACGTCCCCGGCGGCCTGCAGGGCGCTCATCACGATGGCGAGGTCGAAGAGGGACCCCCGTTTGGGCAGGGTCGCAGGTGTCAGGTTGACGGTGAGCTTGCGCGGGCTCAGCGGCATCCCGCTGTTGCGCGCCGCGGCACGCAGCCGCTCCCTGGCCTCGTTGAGGGCCGCGTCCGGCAACCCCACGATGCAGAACGCCGGCAGGGTCTGGCCGATGTCCGCCTCGACCTCCACCATCGCGCCCTCGAGGCCGATCAGGGCCACGGCCCAGGTGCGCGCGAAGCCCATCACCGCGCTCCCGGCAGCGGAGCGGACGGATCAGGAGCGGACGGAGCCGGAGCGGCGGGAGCCGGAGCGGACGGGGACCGGGAGTCCGGGCCGGAGCGCGGACGGGGACGGTCGGACACCAGGGACGCGGGACGAGGGGATGTGGGACGACGGCGCATGGGAACCTCCTGGTCCCATGCTGCGGGCCTGCCGGCCCCGGCGGTCGCGCCCGGGCACCGGCGGTGGACAGGGCCGCGGGCTCAGGCCTGTTCGGTCCCGCTGGGGAGCGAGGGTTCCGCCGTGGCGGTGGGCGCCGTGGTCGTGGCCGACGGCGCGGGAACGGGCGTGGGACTGGGCGAGGGCGTCGGCTCCTGCGGCGGGGGCCAGTTCCGCCGCCCCGTCGAGCTCGGCGAGGGCGAGGCCGAGGCGCCGGCGGTGGCGCCGTCGTCCGGGGTCGCCGGGGTCGCGACCCCGCCGGTGTCGGGGTTCGCCGCGGGCGGGATCGTGTCCACGGGCGGCGGCACCGGGGACGTGGAGGGCGTCGGCTGGACACTGGGCTGGGGAGCGGGTGGCGTCGTGGGCTGCGGCGCCGGAGGGGTCGTCGGGTCGGTCACCGTGCCGCAGGCCGTGTTCCAGGCGGCCTGTTGGGCGGATCCGGCCGGCTGGGACGGGTCGGTGCAGTCCGGCACGAACGCGGGCTCCGCGTCCGGCACCGGATCGGGCTCGGCCGGGGCCGGTGCCTGCGGAGGCTGCGCGGCCGGCCGTGCCGGTCGCGGAGCGGCCGGAGCCGGTTCCGCCTCGAGCCGTTCACGGGGCTCCGGGCTCGGCGCGCCCGCCCGGAACTGGCGCTGCGCCGGGCCGTGCCCGACCGGGGCGGGCCCCAGGGCCCGGTCGTTCGGGTAGGGGGACAGCTCGACGTCGTCGAAGGTCCGTGGCAGGCGCTCGAAGTCGCCGATCATCAGCTCCCGGCCGGTGCCCCCGGCGGGCACGGAGCCGGTGTACTCGGCGATCAGCCGGTGCGTGCGGGCGTCGAGGAGGGCCCCCGCCTCGGGGTCCAGGGGCGAGCCGTCGGCCGTCCAGTAGCCGCCCTCCCCGGAGCGGTTCGGGTCCCAGTCGGACAGCACCTCGGCGGCCGGTTCGAACGGGAACTGCCCGCCCTCGTGGCTGATCACCTTGAGGTCGTCGATCTGCACCGTGCGGGTGCCCTCGGTGTTGTCGATGTGCAGCTCGACGTAGGTCACCGGCTCCACGTCCAGGTCCTGCCGCAGCTGCTCGACCTCGTCGTCCGGGGCCGGCACGGTGGGCAGCTCGAACGTGATGACCGCGCCCTCCTCGGTGGTGAGGGCGTAGGGGCCCGGGGTGAGCCCGCTGGGCGCGGTGGTCACGGTGCCCGGCTGCGCGATGGCCTCGGGCTCCGGGGCCTTCAGCACGCCGCACCCCGTGGCGGTCAGCGCGACGGCGGCGGCGAGGGCCGCGGCGCGTCGTGGAGCGGCGAGCGGTCCCGCAGCGACCACAGCACACCTCCGTCGTTCTCCCGGTCATCGACGATCCAACAGTGGCACGTCCCTCGGGGCATGTCACGTGAGCTCCGGGCGCGTCGCGTCTCATTCGACCTGCCGCAGGACCTCGATCACCGGCGCCCCTCCGTGTGCAAATGTGATTGCAACGGCATCGATCCTGATCATCGCGGGGTCGCGGTGGTGGACCCGCGCCCAGGCCGCGGCCAGGCGGTGCAGGCGGGCGACTTTCTGCCGCGTAATGGACTCCAGCGGATGTCCGTAACGCAGGCTCGAGCGGGTCTTGACCTCGACGACGACCACCCGTCCCTCGTGCTCCGCCACGAGGTCGGCCTCCCCCCGCACCCCGTCCCGGGTGGGCCGGGCGCGCCAGTTGCGGTCGAGCACGCGGTAGCCCCGGGCCTCCAGGTGCGCGGCCGCCAGCCGCTCGCCCCGCGCGCCCAGCGCCTCGGTCACGGGGCACCTCCCTCGCCGCCGGTCCCGCACGGCGGTCGCCGGGCGGAGGTCCCATCGTGCGCCGACGCGCGGGGCCCCCGCGGCGGCCGGGCCGGTGTGTGCAGGACGGGTCAGGAGGCGGCGGGGTCCTCCGGCACGGGCCCGGCCGCGCCGGGCACGGAGAAGGGGTCCGTGTGCGCGAGCTCCTCCACGTTGACGTCCTTGAAGCTCATGACGCGCACGTGCTTGACGAACCGGGCGGAGCGGTAGACATCCCAGACCCACGCGTCCCTGAGCTCCACGTCGAAGTAGAGCCCGTTCCTCGTCTCGACCGGCTCGATGCGGACCGAGTTCGCGAGGTAGAAGCGCCGGTCGGTCTCGACCACGAACTGGAAGAGCCCGGCGACGTCCCGGTACTCCCGGTACAGCTGCAGCTCCAGATCGGTCTCGAAGTTCTCGAGCTCCTCGGCGCTCATGTCGTCCCCTCCCCCGTCCTGTGCGCGCCGGCCGCGGCCGGCGCGAGACGCCAGCTCAGCCGGTGGTGCGGCGTGGTCCCGTGCTCCTCGAGGGCCTGCCGGTGCCGGGCGGCCCCGTAGCCCTTGTTGCTGTCCCAACCGTACTGCGGCCACCCGGCCGAGAGCTCACCCATCATCCGGTCCCGCTCGACCTTCGCGAGCACGCTGGCCGCCGCGACGGACGCGCACGTCAGGTCGGCCTTGACGCGGGTCACCACGGTCCCCGTCCACTCCTGCACCGCCGGCTCGCCCCCCGCGCCGTCGAGATCATCGGGAACGCCGGGAACGGCGAAGAGCGAGTCCGTCCGGGGCGCGGAGAGCCAGTCGTGCCCACCGTCGAGGAGCACGACGTCGGGCGCGGGGCCTCCCGCCGCCGCGGCGGCGATCGCCCGGCGCCCGGCCAGCCGCAGGGCCGCCGTCAGGCCGAGAGCGTCGATCTCCCGGGGGGAGGCGTGGCCGACGCCGGAGGCCGCGCACCACGAGCGGATGCGGGGGACGAGCGCCTCGCGCCGGGCGGGGCTGAGCAGCTTGCTGTCCCGGAGCCCGGGGACCGCGCGGTCCGTGCCGGGGCGCAGGACGACCAGTCCGGCGGTGACCGGACCGGCGAGGGCACCGCGGCCCACCTCGTCCATCCCGCCCACGACGCGGGCGCCCGTCTCCTGCAGGGACCGCTCGAGCTCGAGCCCCGGCGCGCGGCCCCGCAGCGGCGCCGCGCGCCGGCCGGGCTCAGGAGCCACCGCTGGACCGGTCGGGGACGTCCGCGAAGACCTCGTCGGGGTTGTCCAGCAGCTGAAACCGGTCGAGCGGCCAGGCGATGACGAACGCGGTGCCCACGACGTCGTCGTGGCTGATGAACGCGCCGTTCTCCGCGAGCTCCGCCAGGTGGACCCGGGCGTCGGCGGACGCGTCCCGGTGGTCCCCCAGCACGAAGTAGTGGTTCTCGGGGACCTCGACCTCGAACTCGATCTCCGAGGGGGCGGAGCCGGGGAAGAGGTAGGCGTCCCGCTCCTCGAGCGGCTCGCCGTTGACCGTGACCCGACCCGAGGCGTCGCAGCACGCCACGGTGTCGCCCCCGACCCCGATGACGCGCTTGATGAGGTGCTGGTCCGTGCGGTCCGGGAGCACGCCCACGAAGGCGAGGGCGTCGTAGACGGCGTCGGTGGGACCGCCGCCGCTGTCGGGCTGCGGGGGCAGCCAACCCTTGGCGTCCTCGAACACGACGATGTCACCGCGCTCGAGAGGCCCGAACGTCGGTTCGACCACGTTGACGAAGATCCGGTCGTTGAGCTGGAGGGTGTTCTCCATCGAACCGGACGGGATGTAGAAGCCCCGCACGAGCAGGGTCTTCACGACGAAGGCGATGAGCACGGCCCAGACCAGCACCAGGAGGATCTCCCGGACCGAGCCCCAGAACGTCTCGGGACGCTGCTTGCGGGAGCGCCGGGCCGCGCGCCGACCGCCGTCGCGCGGGGCGGACCGGTCCTGCCCGTCCTCGGCGCCGGCAGGCCCGCCGGCGGGCTCGGTCCGGGCGCCGGGCACCGCCGGGGCGGGAGCGGCGGCGTCGGCGGGCACACCGTGGTGGTGCTGGGGCGCGCCGTCGCCGGGGGGCTGGGTCCTGTCGGCCACTGCTCTCGTCCTTCCTGGGCGGACGCCGGTGGGCGTCCGGATCCGGATCCCTGCGGATCGCGTCAGAGCTGCCCGGCCCGGTCCCGGGGCCACAGAACAGCAAGGGGTTCTCCGATGACCTTATCCGCTCGGACCAGTCCGCCACCGGGCGCGCCGAGCAGATGGCGCGAGTCGACCGAGGCCGACCGGTGGTCGCCCATCAGCCAGAGCCGGCCCTCGGGGACCTCCACGGTGAATTCGATCTCGCTGGGGCGGTCGCCGGCCAGGACGTAGTCCTCGACGATCTCCTCGCCGTCGACCTCGATCCGGCCGGAGGGGCCGCAGCAGGACACCGTGTCCCCCGGGACGCCGGCGACCCGCTTGAGGTACACGCTCTCGGAGCCGGTGAGCCCGGTCCACCGCCCCAGGGTCTGCAGGACCTGCACGGGCCAGGGGTCGTCGCTGTGCAGGGGGGCGAAGCTGCCCCGCCCGTCGAAGACCACCAGATCCCCCCGCTCGAGGGCGGACGGGTCGACGAGCTTGTCCACCAGCACCCGGTCCCCCGGCTGGACGGTCGGCTGCATCGAGTCCGAACCGATCCAGTAGACGTCCACGACGGTCCCGCGCAGCACCCCGGTGACCAGCAGGGCCGCCAGGAGGGCGAGGACGACGGAACGCCAGCCCCGGACTCGGGGCTGGCGTTCTCGCCGGACGGCGTGGGACCCGGTGGTGCGCAGGTCCCGTGCGCGGGTCGCCGTGGGCACGGAGGCGTGCGCCGTCCTACTTGCCGGACTTGCCGGACTTGACGGCCTTGCCGGACTTCGAGGACTTGGCCGTGGTGCTGTCGCGCTTCTCGCGGATGCGGGCGGCCTTGCCGTGGCGGTCGCGCATGTAGTAGAGCTTCGCGCGGCGGACGTCACCGCGGGTGACGACCTCGATCTTCTCGATGACCGGGGAGTGCACCGGGAAGGTGCGCTCCACGCCCACGCCGAAGGAGACCTTGCGGACGGTGAAGGTCTCGTGCACGCCGGCGCCCTGGCGCCCGAGGACGAAGCCCTTGAAGACCTGCACGCGGGAGCGGCTGCCCTCGACGATGTTGACGTGCACGTTGAGGGTGTCGCCCGGGCGGAAGTCGGGGACGTCGCTGCGCAGGGACTTGGCGTCGAGCTGGTCGAGAATGTTCATGGTGACTCTCCTGGTGAACGCCGCAGGTCGCTCACGTGGGTCGGCGCGGATCCGTGGCGGCGGGCGGGGCCCGGTCCGGGTGCGGGATCCGCACAACGTGGTGGCGGGGTCCCCGAGCGGGGTTCCCGGGTGTCCGGCTGTTGGTCGCTCATCCCCCTGCGGCAGGGGCGTGCCCAGCAGACACACAGCTGAACATTATGCCACAGGTTCCCCGGGGGTGTCCTGTCCGTCGCGCACCAGCCGCGCGCCCGCGACGGTCCAGCCGGCCTCGGCGAGCACCGCCCGGTCCGCGCGGTCCAGGAGGGCGGGGTCGAGGGCCGCGACGAGGTCGGGGCGGCGGGCGGCGGTGCGCTGCAACTGCCGGTCCCGCCGCCAGCGCGCGATCCGCCCGTGGTGGCCCGAGAGCAGGACCTCCGGGACCGGGCGGTCGCGCCACAGCGCGGGCTTCGTGTAGACGGGATACTCGAGCAGCCCGTCCGCGTGGGACTCCTCCACCAGCGACTCCGGATTGCCGACCACGCCGGGCACGAGCCGGCCGATGGCCTCGACCATCGCCAGCACGGCCACCTCCCCGCCGTTGAGGACGTAGTCGCCGAGACTCGTGGGCCGGACCTCGAAGTGCTCGCGGGCCCAGTCGACGACGCGCTCGTCGATGCCCTCGTAGCGCCCGCAGGCGAACACGAGGTGCTCGCGCAGGGCGAGGTCGCGAGCGGTGGCCTGGGTGAAGACCTCCCCCGCGGGCGAGGGCACGACCAGCACCGGCCGCTCCCCCGGGACCGCCGTGCCGGCGGCCGGAGGGGTGCCCGCCCCCAGCACGGCGCCGAGCGCCGCCGCCCAGGGCTCCGGCTTCATGACCATGCCGGCCCCGCCGCCGTAGGGGGTGTCGTCGACCGTGCGGTGCCGGTCGGTGGTGAACTCGCGCAGGTCCGTCACGGTCAGCTCGAGGAGCCCCTGCTGCCTGGCCTTGCCGATGAGGGAGAGGTCCAGGGCCGAGAGGTACTCGGGGAAGATGCTGACGACGTCGATGCGCATCAGCGCCCGCCCTCCGACGCCCCGGAGCCGGTCGTCCCGCCGTCCGGGTCACCGTCGCTCCCGTCGTCGAGACCCAGCTCGAGCAGGCCCGGCGGCGGGGTCACCACCACGAAGCCGCCCTCGGGGTCGACGACGGGCACGATCTCCTCGACGAAGGGCAGGACGGCCTCGCGCCCGCCCTCGTCGAGCTCGATCTCCAGCAGGTCCTGCACCGGCAGGGTGCGCAGCCCGGTGACCACGCCGATCCGCGGGCCCGACCCGTCCTCCGGGCCGGTGCGCACCTCGAGGCCGACGAGCTCGTGCTCGTACCACTCGTCGGGGTCCGTGTCCTCCTCCTGGGCCTCGGCGAAGAGACGGGCGCCGCGCAGGGTCTCGGCCCCGTTGCGGTCGGCGACCTCCTCGAGGGCCACGACGAGCACGGCCTTGTTCCAGCGGGCCCTCCGCACGGTGACCACGCCGCCGGGGGCCAGCGGGACGGAGGGCTCGAGCAGCAGCCGGGCGCCGGGGGCGAAGCGCTCCTCCGGGGCGTCGGTGAACAGCTGCACGGTGACCTCCCCCCGGATGCCGTGGGGCTTGCCGACGCGGGCTACCTGGACCTTCATGGTGCTCCTGGGGGTCGGCGGCCGGTCGGCCGCGGGAGGGGATGCGGTGGGGGCCGCCGCACAGCGCACGGTCCCCGCATCCGGTGCGGATGCGGGGACCGTGCGGGCGGGCGGTGCGCCTCAGCGGGAGCGGTCGGTGTCGACCACGTCGATCCGGACCGGGCCGTCCTGGGCGAGCGCGCCGACGACGGTGCGCAGCGCCTTGGCCGTGCGGCCCTGGCGGCCGATGACCCGGCCGAGGTCGTCGGGGTGCACCCGGACCTCGAGGGTCTCCGAGCGGCGCCCGCTCTTGACACGGACGTCGACGTCATCGGGGCTGTCCACGATCCCGCGGACCAGGTGCTCCAACGCGTCGGCGAGCATGACTACTCGGCCTTCTCGGCGTCAGCCGCGGGGGCGTCCTCGGACGCGGCGGCGTCGGCGGTCTTCTCGCCCTTGGGGGTGATCGCCTCGGGGACGATCACGGAGCCCTTGTCGGGGGCGACGAACTCGCCCTTGGGCTCGGGCTGCCGGAGGGTGCCCTCGGCGCCCTCCTCGCCCTTGAACCGCTGCCAGTCGCCGGTCACCTTGAGGATGGCGGCGACGGCCTCGGACGGCTGGGCACCGACGCCGAGCCAGTACTGGGCCCGGTCCGAGACGACCTCGATGTAGGAGGGGTGCTCGGTCGGGTGGTACTTGCCGATCTCCTCGATGACGCGGCCGTCGCGCTTCTTGCGGGAGTCGACGACGACGAGGCGGTAACGGGGATCGCGCATCTTGCCCATGCGCTTGAGACGGATCTTAACAGCCACTGGTGTGGACTCTCCTGGTTCTTGGATGCGGTGAACGCCTGGTCTCGCTCCCGTGGGGCGGGCCGGTCGCAGGATTCTGTGGACACGAGAAACGTGCGGCGAGAGGGACCGCACGCATCGAGTACCCGTCCAGTATGCCAGACGCCGTCAAGTCCGCCGGCACCTCACGGCTCGAGGCGCGCGGCCTCCCGCCACGTGAGGGATCGCCCGCCCTGGAACACGGCGCGCCGGTAGATCCGCTCCCCCAGCCGCAGCAGCGTCCAGGCCGCCGCGAGGGCGACCGCGAGGGACAGCACGGGCTGCCACCACGCCACCTCGCCCCCGAGCAGCCGCACGGGCATCGCGACCGACGACACGACCGGCACGAAGGACGCCGCCGTGAGCCAGGCCCCCTCGGCGTAGAGGCCCAGCAGGAGGGCGCCGACGAGCACGGTCATGATCGGCCCGGTGCTCGTCTGCAGGTCCTCGGGGCGGGACGCGAGCGAGCCGAGCACCGCCCAGACGCAGGCCTGCGCGGCGAAGCCGGCCACGAAGAACGCCACGAACCAGCCGGAGGCGGCGAGCACCCAGCCCACGTCCGCGGCGGCGCCCGTGACGTTGACCCCCACGAGGCCGACCGCGGCGTAGAGCGCGAGCTGCCCGAACGCCAGCAGCGAGTTGCCGAGCACCTTGCCGTGCAGCAGCTGCCGGACCGGGACCGCCGTGGCCAGGATCTCCACGACCCGGTTCTGCTTCTCCTCGAGCACCGAGTGGGCGATGGCCGTGCCGAAGAGGATCGCCGCCAGGTAGAACAGGAAGGCGAAGACGAAGCCCATGGCGAGCCGCACCGGTCCGCGGTCCGCCTCGCCGGAGAGCAGCTCGGTGCGCACCTCGGCGCCCGCGGTCAGCTCCTCGGCGGTGGTCCCGGCCGCGCGGGCGTTCGCGGCGAGGGTCTCCTCGGCCACCGCCTGTTCGAGCACCCGGGCCAGGCCGGGGTCCACGCCGTCCTTGCCGACCACCGTCCACCCGTCCAGGCCCCGGAGCAGGGCGGCGTCGGCGGTCTCCCGGGCGACCGCGCGGCGGGCCGCGTCCGGGGAGGGCGCCGCGTGGACGGTGAGGGTGTCGTCCCCGTCGGCGGCCAGGGCCTGCGCGGCCCGCGCCGCGACCGGCGCGGCGTCGGGGGCCGCGGTGGCCAGGACGTGCTCGGCGGGGCGGCCGCCGAGCAGGGCGGAGGCGGCGATCGAGCCGGCCACGAGGAGCACGGTCACCACCGTGGAGAGCAGGAAGGCCCGGTCGCGCAGCTTCACGGAGATCTCACGGGTCGTGACGATCCACCACGGGCGGGCGGCCGGAGGGCGCGGCGCCGTGGCGGGGCCCTGCCGCGGACTCATCGGGTGACCTCCCGGTAGACGTCGGAGAGGGACGGCACGATCTCGGCGAACTCGAGGAGCCCGCGGGGCACCGCGGCCTCGAGCACGCGGCGCCGGGCGGCGTCGTCCTCGAGCTCGAGCACCGCCTCGGGTCCGTCCACGTCGAGGACGCGCACGCCCGGCAGGTCCCGCAGCCACCCGGCGTCCTGCGCGCAGCGCAGCCGGCGCCGGCGGGGACCGGCGCGCCGCAGGTCCCCGGTCGCCCCGGCCGCCAGGACGCGGCCGCCGGAGAGGACCACGAGGGAGTCGCAGAGCCGGTCGACGAGGTCGAGCTGGTGGCTCGAGAAGAGCACGGGGACCCCCTGGGCCGTGTGCTCCCGCAGCAGCTCGACCATGGAGTCCACCGCCGCCGGGTCCAGTCCGGAGAACGGCTCGTCCAGGACCAGGGCGGTGGGCCCGTGCAGGAGCGCGGCCGCGACCTGCACCCGCTGCTGGTTGCCGAGCGAGAGGGACTCCAGCCTGTCCCCCGCGCGGCCGGCCAGGCCGAACCGCTCCAGCAGGCGGGCGGCGGCCGCGAGGGCCTCGCCGCGCTCCATCCCGCGCAGCCGGCCCAGGTAGCCCAGCTGGTCCAGCACCGGCTGCTTGGGGTAGAGCCCGCGCTCCTCGGGCATGTACCCGAAGCCGGCGCGGTCCGCGGCGGTGGCGGGGCGGCCGTTCCACAGGACCTCGCCGGCGCCGACGGCCAGCACGCCCATCAGCATCCGCATCGTCGTGGTCTTGCCCGCGCCGTTCGCGCCGACGAAGCCGGTGATCCGGCCGGGCTCGACCCGGAAGGAGACGTCCTCGACCACGGCCCGGCCACCGAAGGAGCGGCACAGCCCCCGTGCCTCCAGGACGTGTTCCGCGGGGCCGCCGCGGGGCCGGTCGGTGGTCGCCGCGGGGGCGGTGCTGGTGCTCATGGGCCCGGGTCCTCTCGGCCGCTGTGCCCGCCCGCTGGGTGCGCGGCGGCTCGGTCCCAGCCTACGAACGCCGGGGACCCGGGGGATCCCCACCGGGGCGGAGACCGCGGGCCGCCGGTCCGGGGCCCTCCGCCCCGGGGCGGAGCCGGTTCAGCCGGCCAGGCCCGCCCGGTGGGCGAACACGACGGCCTGGACCCGGTCCCGGGAGCCCGTCTTCGCGAGGATGTTGGACACGTGGGTCTTGACGGTGGCCGGCCCCAGGAACAGGCGCTGGGCGATCTCCGCGTTGGACAGCCCGTCCGAGACCAGCAGCAGCACCTCGTGCTCCCGCTCGGTGAGGGAGGCGAGCGCCCGCTGCCGGGCCGGGTCGGGGGGCGTGGGCTCGGGCGGCGCGGGAGCGGACTCCGCGGCGGGGGCCGGGGCGTCCGTGGTCAGGGCCCGGATGACGCGCAGCGTGGCCTCCGGCGCGAGCAGCGCGTGGCCCCCGGCGACCGCCCGGACGGCCTCGATCAGGTCGTCCGGGTCGGCGTTCTTGAGCAGGAACCCGCTGGCACCGGCGGCAAGGGCGTCGAAGAGGTAGTCCTCGCGGTCGAACGTCGTGACGATCACGACCTTGGCGGCTCCCCCGCCGACGATCCGGCGGGTGGCCTCGATCCCGTCCATGACGGGCATCTGCACGTCGAGGAGGGCGACGTCCACGGTCCCCTCCTCGACGGCGGCGACGGCCTCGGCGCCGTCGGAGGCCTGGGCGACGACCTCGATGTCGTCGGCCACGGACAGGACCATGGCGAAGCCGGAGCGCACGAGGGCGTGGTCGTCGGCGAGCAGGACGCGGATCATGCCTCCGATCCTCGCAGAGCCCGGCCCGCGGCGGGAATCCCGGCGGCCCCGGCGCGGTCCGCGGCGCCCGCGCCGGCGGCGTCCACGGGCAGGGGGCAACGGGCGCGGACGCGCCATCCGGGCCGTCCGGCGCGGGGCCCGATCTCCGCCTCCCCGCCGTGCAGGCGGACGCGCTCGCGCAGCCCCTGCAGGCCGAACCCGGTGCCGGCGGTGCCGGGGCGGGGCGAGCCGTCGTCGAGGACCTCGAGCTCGAACCACCGGCCGCCGGGACCGCGGCCGGTGCGCAGGGTGACGGAGGCCGTGGTGGCCGTGGAGTGCCGGATGACGTTGGACAGGGACTCCTGGGCGCAGCGGAAGACGGACAGACCCAGGGCCGGGGGGACGTCGTCCAGGTCGCCCGGGACGTCCTCCACCGTGCGGACCTCGACCGTGAGCCCGTTGTCCGCGTGCAGGCGGGCGAGGGACGGGATGTCCCCGAGGCCGGGGTCGGGCCGGCGCGACGCGGAGGCGGTCCCTCCGCCGGGGCCCGGGGCGGCGTCCTCGCCCTCGGCGCGCAGCACGCCGAGCAGCTGCCGCAGCTCCCCCACCGCGGTCCGGCTGGACCCCTCGATGGTGCGCAGCGCGGTCACGGCAGCGTCCCGGTCACGGTCCAGGACCGTGCGGGCGGCCCCGGCCTGGATGCCGATCACGGACACGTGGTGGGCGACCACGTCGTGCAGCTCCCGTGCGATCCGCAGGCGCTCGTCGACGACGGCGCGGCGGGCGATCTCCTGGGACTGCTCCCGGATCCGCTGCGCCTGGGCCGCGAGCCGGTGCTGCTGGAGCGCGGCCCGCCACGAGGCGCGCCCGGCCAGGACCGCCCCGCCGAAGTAGACGGTGTTCACGAGCAGGGTGAACACGGCGTAGGACGGCAGCTGCGGCAGCGGGCCGTCGACCTCGCCCAGCCCCGTCAGGAAGTCCGCGTAGGCGTTGGTGACGGTGAACGCGCCGAGCAGCCACAGCCCCATCGTGCCCACGACCACCGACATGGCCACCCACAGGGCCTGGCGGTCCCGCGACCACGCGACGGCCGCGTAGAGCGCCGCGAAGTACGCGCCCTGGAACGGCAGCGTCATGGCGGCCGTGGGGCTCGCGTAGGTCAGCCCGAGGAACAGCGCCGAGGACGCGACCACGACCGGCAGCGGGAAGCGGCGGCGCAGGGCCAGGGGCGCCACGACCAGCGCGGTGCTGAGGTAGAAGCGCCAGGGCTCGTCCTCCTCGGCGAGCCCCGCGTAGCTGTGCACCAGCGCGGAGGCCAGCAGCGCGACCAGCAGGAACCCCAGGGCGGCCAGCACGTCGTGGCGCCGCTGGGCCGCCGTGGGCCCGGGCCGGGCCCAGAAGGGGTCCTCCGGGTCGTTCAGCCACGCCGTGACGCGTGCCGCGAGCGGCGGGCGCCGGGCCGTGCGGGGGTCCGTGCCGGGGACGGCGTCCGCGGCGGCGTCCGGGGCGGGGGCGGCGGGAGTGTGCACCCGTCCACGGTAGCCCGCGGCGGCCCGGACGGTCCTCCCCCCCCCCCCCCCCCCCCCCCCCCGCCCCCCGCCCCGCGCCCCCCCCCCCGGGCCGGCGCCAAGGGGGGGCCGGGCGCCGGCCGCCGGGGGGCGCGGGC